>PLKU01000318.1 GCA_003140705.1 Acidobacteriaceae bacterium | reverse complement strand
ATCCGCTCCGCTGCGAACTGCAAACGCACCAGGACTACGCAAAGCCTGCAACGAAATCAAAGAATGGATCGCGGACGGCGGAAACTCTTTCTCCGCTCCTGTCCCCTGTGCGATCAGCGCTTTCTTGCCATCGGCCGTCACCAGAGAGAAACTTCCCAACGCGAGACGAGGCTCGGCGACGGCCTGCGTCAAAACCATCGCAAAGGAGGCCCCCAGTTGCTCCATTGACCTCCGCGCATACCTGGCCGGGTCGTACTCCAAATCCAAATTCAATCCATCGTTCGCTTCGGTCGCAACCAAGTGGAGCTTCAGTCGCTCTGCACCCGCACGCACAGCCACCGGCGAAATCGTCACTCGCCCGCTCTGCTCGCCTGTACGCAGGTCAAGATAATGGAACCCGATCGCCGGGCCAGTTGCCGCGCTCCCAGGTGTAAACCAGTCCTGCTGTTCCCGAGCCTGTTTTGAAGCCGTCGCAACCGTCCGCAAAATCTCGTCAAACCTCGACTTCCCGTCAAACTCCACCGCTACTGGTAAGTAGCGAGAAAACAGGCCAATCGCATTCTTGATCTCGTCGTAGTCTCTTCCGGTCGAGCCCGCCAGCACCACTGTTCGCGCATCGCCAGTCATCCGGTGCAGCAGCACATGCCACGCCGCCAGCAAAACGTCCGCCTCGCTTGCGCCAACGGTCTGCCCTGCCGTCCGCAATCGCTCTGCGTCCACAGCAGCGATGCCTACCTTTACGCTCTCAGCCTCACCGCTCGCTGCTTCTGATTCCAGCGGCAACATAAGCGGAGTGTGCACTTGGTTCCGCCAGAACGCTCGTGCCGCATCTGTACCTTCTTCAGTCGCACCCAGTAGATCGTGCTGCCACTCGGTTACGTCCGCGTACTGAGTCAGCTCCGCATTCGGAATCGTGCCCGCAAGTTCCTGCCTCAACTCCTCCGCCAGCACAAGGAACGATGCCGCATCCGCGCAAAGGCTTGACGTTTTAAGCAACAGTGCATGTTCCTCGTCCGCGAGACGAAAAAGCGTGGCCGAAAGAACCGGCGCCTCACTTGCCTTGCTCCGTCCGTGCACGGCCGCGGCAAACCCATGCTCAAGCGCAGTTCTCCGCTCTGCGTCGGGCAATGCGCTCAAATCTTCAACCTGAATATTTGGCTTATCGGCGTCGAGAATCACCTGCAAGGGAAGCTTCAACTCGCGCTGCTTGGGAAATATCGTTCGCAAAATCTCGTGCCGCGCCACGATTGCCCCGATCGCACTGTGCAACGCTTCCACATCAAGCGGTCCCTTGCACAAGTACAGGCAGCCAGAGACAGGGTAGCTTGCGCCGTCGGCGACCGCTGCGATGTGCTCCTGCTGAGGTGAAAGTCGGAAGCCGGAGATCGATTCGATTTCCATATTACTGAGTGTAATAGCCTTTCAATGCAACGTGATTTCAACCCTTGCATTCTCTGTCACACTTTTGTAGTACGCCGCCCTGCAACCTTGATTCGTTCGCGTTGACCGTCCAGGTCACACGCAACCTTTGTTCGAATAAACGGCTCCTCAGAAGGCCGCCGTTTCAAAGTCAGTTCAGCAGACGCAATACTTCTTTTTACAATCCTTGGGCGTTCAAGTTGCTATTCATCAAATCACGTCCGCAAAAAGCCGTTCCATGCGCCGAAATACATAGAGCCCCGACACAAACAGAAACACGCTCACCGCAAAAGACAAGCCCATCACCTGCCACGAGCCCGCACTGCCAAGCAGCGAGTATCGGAAGCCAATCACCATCCCTGCCATTGGATTCAGTCCCATCAGCATCATCCACTTTTGCGGGATATAGCGCATCGGATAGATCACGGGCGTGACAAAAATCCCCATCTGGACCAGAAACGGCACCACGTACTTCACGTCTCTGAAGCTCACGTTCAGTGCTGAAAGCATCATTCCCAGGCCAGACGCGGAAAGCAGCGCGCCCAATGCAAACAGCGGTAGCAGCAATGCCTTCGTGGTCAGAGGAACATGGTAGTACAGCATAAGCCCCCCGAGCATCAACAGGCTCAGGCACAAGTCCAGCAGCATGGCACCAATCGCGCCCAGCGGAATGAAGATCCGCGGAAAGTAAACCTTTTGCACCATCGACTGGTTCGCCACCAGGCTATTGCTCGACTGCGACAGCGCATTCGAGAAGAACGTCCAAACCGACAGCCCCGCGAACGCGAACACCGGGTAGGGCACCTGCGGATCACCGTTCACGCCCGCCAGCCGGTGGAAGAAAAATGTGAAAACAAGCATCCCCATCAGCGGCTGCAGAACTGCCCACGCCGCGCCAAGAATGGTCTGCCTGTACCGGATCTTGATGTCTCGCCACATCAAAAAGCCCAGCAGCTCGCGGTGAGCGTAGACCTCCCGGAAGTCCACGGGCTGCCAGCCTTTGCGAGGCTTGATGATCAACTCGACGCTTGAGTCCATGTGTCTTCCGTCTGCTGTGGAGTGCTCACGACGAGCGATTCAGTCGTCGACCGGTGTGCTCTAGATTATAGACCGGCTCCAATCCAATGCGCTCTAAGGCTATCCAATAGGTGTGGGTTGGATTGTGGGTTGGGATTGTGGGTGCCATACGTTCCTAAGTTCTTTGGAATGAATGGCGGGGACGNNCCCGCGACCTCTGCCGTGACAGAAGTGCTTTTGATCGTAACCCATTGAAACTATGGGCACTGATGGCTAACAAAAGCACTCAAAAGCAGTGGAAAACACGGGTAGAAACTCCTTCAGCACCCTACTCACCACCCTCGCCAACGTTCTCCAGACCTCTGCAGTGCAGCGGCAAAGGTCTCCTTTCAGCCTCATTTTCGGTGCGCGCGTGCGCAGACCTCTGCCGTGTTCAAAATTGGGGTGCTGAAGAGAGCGCTTTAGCACCTTTGACACATATTCGTGCTTATCTTTCAAGCAGATATGGGCATTGATCCTGCCCTTAAGTGAGGTCGCATCACATTTCCTTGCATCTGAAAACGTGGTAAGGGCTGTTACCGTCAACCGAAGATGATGCGGAGGCAGATCGGCGAACAATGGCCGACTCTCCAATACTTGTCGGGCTGACAGCGCGTGTTACGCTCTTCCTTTGGTGATGGCGCTCGTCTTCCTGCGATCCGCTACTTCCATCAAGCGAAACTTCGCAATATCAGCAATCAGCTTCTTGGGAACTGGCGCGGAGAGCGGAAAGCGGATCGTGCCCTTATCGGCTGTGCACGACGCAAGCTCGTCTTTGAATGCGGCCACTAGGCGTGGACCGGCAGGATACAGCGAATAGTGGTGCTTCCAGCCCGCGAAATAGAGGATGACCTCGCCACGCAGCCTATACGCAGGCATTTTGTACGAGATCACTTCCTCAGCCTTTGGCAGCGCCTTGCGAATAGCGCTTCGCACAAGTTCGAGCGTAGCGGCCGCAGCGTCGGGTTTCGAGGAGATGTAGTCGTCAACGGATTGGAAATCGATTTTGCTCATTGTGGTTGAGATAGCGCCTTTGCAGATGGAAGGTGGTTCCGTTGCTCATCCTGTGAATAGCCTTCGACAGAAGGCAGACGACTGCACCTGATTGCTTGCGATCCCACGATCACGATCCACAGCATGTAGGTGAAGAACGCAAACCGCGGAGGCCAGCCAATGTTGACCCCAGGGCCATAAGCGTGCGGGCCCATGGGAACAACAAACAGACTTGTGTACACGGCAAAGCTGACGAAGCCGAACAAGGGCAACCAAGCCGCCCAAAGCAAAGGTCTGCGCGCCCTTGCCCATACTTGATTCGTGCGGGCTAGACTCTGGCCAATGAGCAGGGCCGCAAAGGGGAGCAGCACCAATTGGCTGGTACCGCAGAGGATGTGAAGGGTACCCCTCGTCGATAAAGGAGGACGAAAAGGCATCGGGTCCGTGGTAAAGATGCCTGCACCGGCAGCGCCAATTGCGCAGATCAGGAGTATTACAAGCGCGAACCGGCCCATCGGTCTTCGAAGCTGGTTCCTCAGCATTACGAAAAGGGACACATAGCTCACCGCCGAGACGAGGAATGCGCCCGACATGATCCATCCATGAGGACCGATGGCCCAGTCGCTGATGGGGTGCCACGAAGGATCCAGGTCCGGCCTGAGAAATATCAGCACGCCGAGGAGGACCTGATACGTGAGGATTGCGCACATCGCCACCCATGCTGCGTTGGTTGAAATCGTTGACGGCGTCTTTACGACTGTTGAGTTTGTCACAAAGTCTTCTCCTTAGGTGTGCACTTTGCCGGCTGAGATTCAGCTCCAGGTCTTGCATCCCCTTCCTTTGAATGATCCAAGGAGAGCGTCCTAGATCATTTCTTCCAGGCGCCTGTAGCTCGCTTCCATTCCGCGCTCCATGCCTGTCGCAAGCATGGTTGCTCGGGTCTGCTCGTCGGGCAGCGTCATCCGAAGTGTCATAATCGTTCTTTCACCGTCTCGATCGAATCTGGTCTCGACGTGGTTGTCCGGCGTCGGATCGGGCAGGTGCATCCGCTCGACATGGACAATTCTGCTGTAAGGGTTCAGTTCGACGTATTCCCCAGTCAAATGGAATTCGCCGCCTTTGCCATTCGTCCATTCATAGCGGATTTTTCCTCCAGGCCTGGCTTCGTTGATGCAAACAGGCATGCTCCAGCCCTCAGGCCCAAGCAGCCATTTCTTTATCAGCTCCGGCTCCGTGTGTGCGCGATACACCGCCTCCGGTGGCGCAGCAAAATGCCTCGTCACAATCAAGTGCGTATCACCTTCCGTCTTCAGCGTCATCTTGCTCATCGCAGTTCTCCCTTCTTTTGGTTGATACCGAGCAGAACCTCGTCCAACCGGTCGTAGTTTTTCTCCAGGGCGGTGCGCAACATTGCTAGCCATTGATCCATCGCCTCGATGCCCTCGGTTGCGAGACGTCGCGGACGCTTTGTGCCTTCTACTCGGCGAACGATCAGCCCCGCATCTTCAAGCACCTTGAGGTGCTGCGAAATCGCCGGTTGCGTTAACTCGAATGGTTCCGCCAATTCATTGACCGTGGCCTCCCCTTGCGAGAGCCGCGCAAGGATTGCACGACGCGTCGGATCAGCTAGGGCCGCAAATTTGGCGTTAAGGCCATTCATAAGTATTACATTATATAAGTAGTTTCTTATTGTCAAGTGATTCTTTTCCGAAATTGAGTCGCTAAGCCGTGATCCCCGGCGTGCTTAACATATCGAAGGCCTTCCTCTGCAGGCAATTGCGGTCTCGACGGTGTTGCACCAGAAGACCTCAGGCGCGCGCACGCCTGTGCCATCTCAGCAACCTCTCCAGCACCCTCAATGGCAATCAACTACTGATTTCCGCGCAAGCTCTCTGCCGTGCAAGGCAGCAACCTGGCTGCAAATCGATGCCTATCGTCGCCAACGAATCGGAAACGAGTTCCTCGCTGAGATTAAGAGACTGTACAGTGAATGAGGAATCCCACAATTCCATCGACAACATTTCAGGAGAGATCTGCAAAAAGGTCCTTTGGAGAGACCGAAAGCGCCTTCGCCAACTTCACAATGTTCTCCAAAGCCACATTCCGCTCTCCGCGCTCTACCCCGCCAACGTAATTGCGATGCAACCCTGCCCTTTCTGCAAACTCTTCCTGCGAGTAGCCACGTTCATCACGGAGCTTCCTCAATGTGTAGCCGAATCGGGACTTAACGGAGCGTGTTGCCACACTCTCATACTTGAGTCCTGACCACTATGAGTCTACACACGATGAGTGTGATAATGGGATTTAACGCTCGTCGAATGAGGTTCCCAAATGAAGGAAGACTACGTCGAATGCGCCGATCTTTCAGGTAAGACGATTCAAACCCTTCGCATCTACAAAGACACTGGCGATGGCACGGAAATTCAGATCGAGTTGACGGATGGTACGTCCTTTTCCTGCTGTGTGAGTCACGCAACTAGTGTCATTGGGTCATAATACCAGGGCGGGATTGGAAGCCCTGAAATTCTGCATAACTACGACGTTTAAGATGTATCGCGCCCCTATTGTCCCTCGTTATTCCTAAACGGAATGACGCTCTCCCCAAAAATCATTGGACGCGCTTCGAAGAATCCACTTAGCTTTGCCCCATGCTGACGCACTGAGGTCAGCGGAGGTGCAAAGTGAATCGATTCCAACGCATATTCCGACGCGACGCCAGTCGTAATCGGCTGCTTATTCCGTCCGCCAACCGGCTGTCGGGACAAACCCT
>PLKU01000509.1:7667-7826 GCA_003140705.1 Acidobacteriaceae bacterium | reverse complement strand
GATCAACACCTCTGCTCCCAAAGCATAACAGGCGACTTGTTGAATATCGTTGAAATCAGTGGATTGTAAGGCATGTGGATTGAGCTATTTAGCTGGCCCGAGCTAGGCTTGTTGTTCCTTGTGGCTCCCTGATGCACTGACCGCTACAAAATCGACTAC
>PLKU01000509.1:0-7647 GCA_003140705.1 Acidobacteriaceae bacterium | reverse complement strand
GCCGCTGCGGCGGCGGACGCATTCGCGTGCGGCTGAGTCGGCATTTGTAGCTGCCGGGGTAGTTTGTTTCGCAGAGAAGGAGGATTCTCTGTGAACCAACTACGTCAGCTCATGCTTGAGGAGTTGCATCGTCGCAACTTCGCCGATACCACCATCCGCACATACCTGCACGGTGTTGAGCACTTCAGCCAGTATTTCCGGCGCCGGCCCGATCAGCTTGGTCCGGAGGACATACGCAAGTATCAGGCGGCTCTGTTCACCCAGTTCAGGTTCAGCCCGAACACGGTCATCCTGCGGCTGGCGTCGCTGCGCTTCTTCTACATTCACGTGTTGAAGCGTGGCTGGAGCATCGCCGAGACGCCTTATCCGAAGAAGGTGCGTCACCTTCCCGGGGTACTCAGCCAGGAAGAAGTCGCGCGACTGATCGATGCCGCGGATTCCCCCTTTCATCGCATTCTTCTCATGACGCTCTATGCCACCGGCGCACGCCGCGCAGAAGCGGCCCGCCTGAAGGTCAGCGACATCGACAGCCAGCGGATGGTGGTTCACATTCACGAGGGCAAGGGCGGCAAGGACCGCGACGTCATGCTCAGCCCGAAGCTGCTCGAAGAGTTGCGCGTCTACTGGCGCGGACTGCGGCGCAAGCCAAGGGAGTGGCTCTTTCCCGGCAACCGCTGGCACACGGCAAGCTACCCTGTCACCACCAAGGTCCTCTGGTCTGCCTGCCAGATCGCCGCCGAACGCGCCGGCCTCGACAACAGGCGCATTCATCCCCACACTTTGCGCCATTGTTTCGCGACCCATCTTCTTGAAGCCGGCGCCGACCTGCGCACCATCCAGATCCTGCTCGGCCATCGCGACCTCGAAGTCACTACCGTCTACCTGCATCTGTCCCAACGGCATCTGAGCGCGACCGCCAGCCCGCTCGATGCGCTCACGTTCACTTCACAAGGAGGACAGAAGCACAGTTGAACAACCGGCCTCTCCTGGAGATGGCCGACATTGTTCGCTGTGCGGGACAGTCATTTGTGGAACACAGTCACAGGTGGATGAACTGGCAGCACCAGAAGGTGTTGCTGGCCATCGCGCGTTGCCGCACTGCCGCGCTGGGCGGGCATCGCGACCGCTGCACCGGCTGCGGACATACGAGCACCATCTCATACAACTCCTGCAGAAACAGGCATTGCCCGCGGTGCCAGGGCAACGCGCGCCGGCGCTGGCTCCAGGCGCGTGAGCGGGAACTGCTGCCCACTCGCTATGTCCACGCGGTCTTCACTCTGCCGCGGGAGCTGGCCCCGCTCGCACTCCAGAACAAGCGGCTCATCTATAACCTGCTCTTCCACTCGAGCGCCGAGACCCTGCTCGAAGTCGCCCGCGATCCCCGGCACCTTGGCGCGGAGATCGGTTTCTTCAGCGTGCTCCACAGCTGGAACCAGCGTTTGCAGTTTCACCCTCACATCCACTGCGTAGTTGCAGCCGGCGGCCTCGCGCCGGACCACTCAGGCTGGATCTCCGCCCGACGTTCCTTCTTTCTTCCCATCGGCGTACTGAGCCTTGTCTTCCGCGGCAAGTTTGTCGCTGGGCTTCGCAACGCATTCCATCGTGGCGAGCTCCAGTTCCACGGCAGCCTCGCGCCGCTCGCCCAACCGCGCGCATTCGCCGCCTGGCTGCGGGTGCTGTTCCGCCACCACTGGGTCGTTTATTCCAAGCCGCCCTTCGGCGGACCGGAACATGTGCTGCGTTATCTTGGCGCCTACACGCATCGCGTCGCCATCTCCAACTCCAGACTGCTCGCTCTCTCCGATGGCAACGTCACCTTCCGCTGGCGCGATTCCGCGCATGGCAACAGGAAGAGGCTCATGACCCTGGATGTCGATGAGTTCCTGCGCCGCTTCCTGCTCCATCTGCTGCCGCCGGGATTCGTGCGCATCCGCAACTTCGGATTCCTCGCCAACCGCAACCGCGCTTCGCTCCTGCCGCTGTGCCTGCGACTGCTCGGCGGACCACAGCAAAACACAACTACGCCGGCATCACCGTCCACCGATCAGACCCACTCACTCTGGAATTGTCCAGTCTGCGGCGGAACCATGCGCGTCGTCGAGCGGCTCTCCGCAGCGCAACTCCTGCTTCGCTCTCCGCCTCAACCAGACCGCTGCACAGCATGAAACGCTATTCACATCCTCGGCCCTTGCGCGTGCTTCGGCGCGTTCGCAGATCCCCTGTCTCATCTGTCGCGGATTACTCGGCCGGCTATCTCTTCAGCCCTCCGCTGACACCCCATCGCGGTGTTCTACCGCATCATCCCACCGTCAAAGCGGCACATCCACCCAATTCAGCCGGTGTCTGATCCCTCCGCAACCGCTCAGACCGATTCAAAATACATAGCCCTCCCTATGTGGGCGGCTTCCTTCAAGTCGCTGTATCAGAAGCGCCCCGTCTGGGAGCATGCCGCTGCGCAAGGTTGCGTCGCGGGGCGCTCCAGATACAGCACTAAGACTTCTGGGGACTAATCTGGGCCAGCTCGGCATCAGTCAGTTGCGACAGGCTGCCAAAGCTCGACACGATTTCCTTCCGGATCGGTGATCCAGCCAAACTTTCCAAAATCGTAGCTTTCGCGTTTCGGATCGACCGTGACACCTTCGTCTATCAAACGGTCCAGCACTCCATCGAGGTCATCCACCTGGAGGTTGATCATTGCTTTCTGTGCCGGAGGGAAATATGCATTGTCTTGTTTGAAAAGGGCGAAGACGACCTGAGCGTGTTGCGACGGCGCAGGAAACGCGAAAGCTCCGTCGGACTTCACCAGACCGAGATGCCGCTCGTACCATTGATACAGAGCTTTCGGATCATCCGCTCGCAAAAATATACCGCCAAAGCCGGTGATTGAAGCCATGCAGCCTCCTAAGGAAAACGGCTGTCCATAGCTTACGCCAAGAGAATCACAGTGCAAGCATGAATCTGACGTCGTTGATTAGTCCCGCGAACGCCGCAGCGTCCAGGAATGAAGGCGGTTACAGCGCGGATGCTTGGCTCAGAGTGCACCTTTCCTATGCTCAACAGGTGCTAAGCCCAGTTTTCGACAATTGACCATTAATCAGCAAGGCGCGAATTATGCTCATGTTCTTGAATTTTCAAAACGTAAAATCTATGCAGCCGAGGCGCCCGCGGCCCGGCGCACACGCTGGGCCTGCCACAGGTGACGCCTCTCATGAGCAGTGACGACGTGTAGGCCGGTAGTTAGGCTGAAGCCGATGCCGCGTACAAAAGGGTTTGGGAATCGAATTGCGGCTAGATCAAGGTCGGCGTATGCGCTGATGAAGGCACGTACTTCATCCTGTGAGGTCCTGAAGCTTTCGAAAGACTGAGCGAGCGATGGCGCCACGCGCGGCTCGATACTCTGAGGCGCCTTCATCCTGAATGGCGCCCTGACCGGCGGTTCCAACATACTCACGAACCACCCCCCCTACGAATCCGGGTGTCGCTGGGCCCAGCCTGATTCTCCCTTGCTCACGTGCGCGGATCGCTGGCTCCCTCATCGAGTGCAAATATACTCGGTTCGCAATCGCAAGATGATCGAGGCATTCCGCCACGCTCCACGAACCGGTCGCGGGGCGCCAACGACCTCGCTCTTCGTTGAGATTTGCTACAAGCTCACAGGCATCGCGCTCGGCCGCGTCGAGTTGGTCCCTAAGGTCCTTTATGTCAGGTGCGCTTGCGTCCATGGTCCACATCTTAGGGCATCGAGAAGTGGAATGAAATCGCGTTATGCCCGGTTGGGCCGCAATTCGGAAATACTGATTGCTCAATATCGCCAGTTGCGGACCATTTCCTTCGGGAATTGGCCTCAAAGCGTGCAAAGCCCAGTTTTCAACATTTGACCGCCCAATTTCCGAATTGCCGGTAAGATCCAGGCGGAACCCTGGAATTTGGAATTTGCCTGCTTGGCGCTCGATTAGCGCACTAGAGATTTGGCATAAGCCGAAAGTACCACCCTTCCAATCTTCGAGTTTCCGACCTCCAACCTCGGTTTTTATTCGTGGCGCAACGCTTCCGTAGGCTGCACACCGGCCGCGCGCCGCGCTGGAATCCAGCTTGCCGCCAGCACCACTGCAAGCAGGAACAAGACTCCGCCGGCCAGCGTCGGTGGATCGTATGCTTCTATTCCATACAGCATCGACTTTATAAGCCTCGTCAACACTAGCGCGGCAGCCACCCCGACAACAATCCCTGCAACAGCAAGCCAAGCGCTCTCGCGCAGAATCATCCCGCGCACTTGTCCCGGCTGCGCCCCCAGTGCCATGCGGATACCAATTTCATTTCTGCGGTTAGCCACGGAATAGGCCATGACGCCGTAGATCCCCACGCATGCCAGAGCCAACGCGAGCACGCCGAACGCGCCCGTCAATGCGGCGAACGTTCGTTCGATCTGAATGTTGGCGTCAATCTGCTCTCGCTGCGTGCGCATGTCGATGACGGGGAGGTCGCGGTCGGCTTGCTGCACAACATGCCGCAGCGCGGGCCCAATCTGGGAAGGATCGAGTTGCGTGCGCAGCGCATAGGTCATGCCGCCCACATCGGGCTGCTGCACATACGGCATGAAGAACTGAGGAGGAGCCGGAAGGCGAAGACTTGCATAGTGTGTGTCGGCACAGACGCCCACAATCCGGACCCAAACACGCTTATCGTCACCGGTCTGGAAGCGCCTGCCGACCGGGTCCATGTTGGGGAATCTCTTCTTCGCCAGAGCCTGGTTGATGATGGCCACTCTCTGTGAACTCGCCGTATCTTGGGGGCCAAAGCCACGGCCAGCGATTATCGGGATGCCCATGGTCTCAAAGAACGAATTACCGACGGCGTTCACGTCTTCGGCTCCATGGTGATCGTTGGAGTCTGGCTCGCTCTCGGGAATGAAGTCATCGTTCGATATATTGTCCGCGATATATGCCGTCCAGCTCGGCGCAACTCCTTCCACTCCCGGCAATGCGGCAAACCCTTGCTCCAACCGCTGATGCAGTTGCACGTCTTTGCCTGGCCCATAGCGCTGTACCGGAGGCGAAACCTCGAAGAGAATGAGATGGTCTGTGCGAAATCCGACATCGATTGAATCAAGCGCAAAGAGAGACCTCAGGAACAGCCCCGCGCCCACAACCAGCAAGGTTGAGAGTGCAATCTGAAATGTGACGATGGACTTGCCGCCGAGCCCCTTGCGCCGTCGCGTCGTGGTCTGTGAGGTCTCTTTCAAGCTGCTGCTCACTTCGGCCCGTGCCGCCAGCCAAGCGGGAGCAATTCCAAATGCCAGTCCGGTCAGCAACGTAATGGCCGAGGCGAACGCGAATACACCCCAATCCATGGAAACATTCAGCTGGTTTAGGTCCCACGGATTCGCCATCAGCTTCGGAATCGCATTGCGCCCGAGGTAGCCGAGAAACAGTCCGCCTGCCCCGCCAAGCGCCGCCAGCAGAATGCTCTCCGTGAGCAACTGCCGCACCACGCGTCCACGCCCAGCGCCAAGGGCCAGCCTCACACTCATCTCCCGTTGGCGCTGCGAGCCCCGCGCCAGCTGCAAATTGGCGATATTCGCGCAAGCCAGCAGCAGCACAAATCCGGTGAGCGCGATGAGAACATAGACGGGCTTCTTGAACGTCCGCCCGACAAAGTTTAACCCGCGGCTGCCATCAACGAGGACGAGGTGAGGCATTGTGTCGCCGGTCTTCACCGGGATCGTGGCCCGCGTAGCTGCCGCCAATTCCACATTCAGCGCGGCCTGCGCCTGCGCGTCCAATACTCCCGGTTTGGACCGCCCGGCAACGTTGAGCCACCAGAGTTCGGAGTCGTCGAGCAGCGAAGCTTTCTTGTCCTTAGGATCCACCAATGGCTGCATGCTTAGCGGAACGAAGATGTCCGGAGACTGTTGTACGTTTTTTGCTCCCGTGAAGCCGCGCGGGTTGACTCCCACGATGGTAAAGTGCGACTGATTGACGTCGATTGTCTGCCCAATGACTGCCTGGGAACGCCCAAACTCGCGCTCCCAAACTCCTTCGCTGATCACCGCAACCGCTCCTGCGCCAGGCACATCATCGTCAGTCTCCTGAATGCCTCGGCCCAACTGCGCCCGCGTGCCCAAAGCAGAATAGAAGTTGCCGGAGACCATCGCCACGTTGACGCGCTGCGCCTTGCCGCGCATGGTGGCGTTCATGCTGTCTTCCTTGTAGGCGAACAGATCCTCCAAGACCTGGTTGTGTGCGCGCATCTGCTGGTACACGGGATAGGAGAAAATGGTGCCCATCATCTCTCCGTCCGGCACGGTGTCGAAGTCGCCCCACATGGCGTGCACCGCATTGTGTCGGTCCGCAGTCCATCGCAACATGCGCAGTTGGTCGGCATGGGCCACATGCAGGCGTTCGTAGAGCAATATCTTCGCCACCGAAAAGATCGCCGTGTTGGCGCCAATCGCAAGCGCCAGCGAAGTCGCGGCGATGGCTGTGAAACCTGGACTCTTGCGAAGCATGCGGAGGCCGTATCGGACATCTTGGAAGATAGTAGAGAAAGACAGAAAAGTGCGCGATTCTCGATGGCGCTGACGCAGCAAAGTCGTGTTGCCGAACTGGCTGCGCGCGGCTGAATCGGCATCCTCTCTACTCATCCCTTGTCGAATGAACTTCTCCGTTAGCAGTTGAAGGTGCATCTGCATCTCGCCGATAAATTCGGATTCCGCCTTCTTCTGTCCGAAAAGACCGCGAACTCTCGACACAAATCGAAAAGCCCCGGAATTCATAGCTGTTTTCCCCCCTCCAAACGCAAAACGCGACCGATCACGCCGGAAATCCGCTTCCAATTTTCCGTCTCGATTGCAAGTTGTTTTAGTCCACGCCTAGTGATCGCGTAGAACCTGGCCTTGCGGTTGTTCTCCGATGTTCCCCACTCCGAATCAATCCAGCCTTGTTGCTGCAGCCTCAGTAAGGAGGTGTACACAGTGCCCTCGTTCAGCGTCAAAACATCCTCACTCACCTGCTCGATGCGCCGTGCAATGCCGAATCCATGCAATGGACCCAGCGCGTGAAGGGTCTTCAGTATCATCAAATCCAATGTTCCCTGCAACACTTCCGATTTATCTGTACTCACGCTTGCTCCTTTTGCCATTCCAAAGAAGATAGCACGACTCCTATGCAATGTCCATATGAGATGTCCGATTGGCTCGTTTTGTGGCCGTGTAAGGATTCACGTGAACAGGCAATGCCACGCACCGAGTTGGCTTACGCACAGTGCCACGGTTCCGGTCGGATTGTCAGTTAATCGGCATTTGGCTGGTACACATCGGCAACGCGGCCGAGTTCCGATGCCTCAGGTAATTCGGCCTCAACTGGTGCAAAGCCCAGTTATCGCCAAGTGACGCTGAGTCTTGGGATCGTCGCGAGCTATTTTGGCCTTAGGAGTATTGACTGGAAGGTAACTGCCGAGTGGCCGACTGTCGTTAGCTAATAATATGTCCGGTATTCGTAGCAAGTGATATGTCCGCTTTTCGGGCGGCAAGGATGGAACCATGCGAGGGAGCATGGAGAACTATCCGAGGACCCCAGCGGAGCGGGCGATGAAGTTGCAGGAAGTGTTGCTACGAGCCACAGCGGGGAAGATCAAGTGGTGGCAGGC
>PLKU01000480.1:6309-13852 GCA_003140705.1 Acidobacteriaceae bacterium | reverse complement strand
AGAAATGCCGGCCAGTAGACACAATGGAACCGGCTGATCTCCTTGCCGATCAGGTGCATGTCCGCCGGCCAGAACTTCTTGAAACTAGCCTCGTCCGCTGGGTCGTCACTCCCGTACCCCAGCGCCGTAATGTAGTTGGCCAGTGCATCCAGCCACACATACACCACGTGCTTCTCGTCGCCGGGAACCGGAATGCCCCACGAGAAACTGGTCCGGCTCACCGACAGGTCCTTCAGCCCGCCGCGCACAAAAGAAATTACCTCGCGCCGCGTCGATTCCGGCCCCATGAACCCGGGATTCGCCTCGTAAAACTCCAGCAGCTTCCGCTCAAACGCCGACAGCTTGAAGAAATAATTCTCCTCGCTCACCGTCTCCGTCAGTCGTCCGCAATCCGGGCAGAGCGTCCCCGGAGGCCCATCCACATACGCCTCATCCGACACACAGTACTGCCCCGTATACGACCCTTTGTAGATGAATCCCTTGTCGCGCATTGTGGCGAACAGCTTCTGCGTGCCCCGGATGTGCCGTTCGTCGGTAGTCCGTATGAAGTCGTCATACGTCAGTCCCAGCCGGTCCCAGAGCCCGCGAAACTCCCCTGAAATCGCCGTCGCAAACTCCTCAGGCGTCCGCCCCGCAAGCTCCGCCGACCGCACAATCTTCTGCCCATGCTCGTCTGTGCCGGTCAGGAACCACGTCTCGATTCCCAGCGCCCGCTTCCTCCGCGCAATCGCATCGCAAACGATCGTCGAGTAGGCATGCCCCAGGTGCGGCCGCGCGTTCACGTAGTAAATCGGCGTGGTCAGATAGTACCGGTCTTTGCTGGCGGCAGGATTCGTCATAGGCAGGGCATTCGTTCCAACGCGTCCCTTGTCGGAAGGCGGGAATCCAGAGGCAATCTTCTCACTATCTTACGGCATTCGGCGAGATGCATCCGGGAGGCGCGCCAGCAGACTCATTCCCGCGGCTTCTTTTCAAGCGCTGACCGGGCGAAGGCAGTTGGTCCCACCGCAGGGGCCTGAGTATGCACCACCGCAGGTGGTAGAATCACCCTTGAAAATCAAGGTTTTCCGAGGCATCCCGACGTGTATTTAGAACTACAAAAAAGGCTCAGCACCCGTCTGCGCAGCATATTAGAAGAAAAGTACGGCCTCCAGATCGAGGACATTCCTCTCGAGATTCCCCCCGATCTTCAATTCGGCGAACTCGCGACGCCCATCGCTTTTGAACTGGCTCGCAAGCTCCGCAAGGCCCCCAAAGTGATCGCCGGGGAGATCGTCGCCGCCCTCGGCCACTTCGACGGTTTTACGGGCTTTGAAGTTGCAGGGGCAGGCTACATCAACGCCCGCCTCGACCGCGCCGCCGGTGTTAAGGCCATCGTGATCCCCCCAGCCGCTCCCATTGCAGGCGCCCACGTCCTGGTCGAGCACACCAGCATCAATCCCAACAAGGCNNACTACATCGACAACACCGGCGTTCAGGTCGCAGACGTCGTCGTCGGATTTCTGCATCTTGAAGGGCAGTCGGCCCTTCAAGTTCGCCAACTGCTTAAAGATCTAAAGGACAAGGGAGAGCGGATAGATTTTTATTGCTGGGACCTCTACGCCCGCACTTCGCAGTGGTACGAGCAGGGAAGTGAAGAAGAGAACGCCGGCCGCAAAAAGCTCCGCTATGCCACGCTCCACGAAATCGAGAACGGCAACAACGAGACCGCCGAGATTGCTGAGCTCATCTCCACCGCCGTCCTCCGCCGTCATCTCGAAACCATGCTCCGCCTGGACATCGGCTACGATTTCCTTCCCCGCGAGAGCGAAATCCTTCACCTCAAATTCTGGGAGGCAGCCTTCGAGCAGCTGAAGCAAACCGGCGTTCTCTATTTTGAGACCGAAGGCAAAAACAAGGGCTGCTGGGTCATGACTCGCCCAAACGCCGAAGTGGCTGCTGGTGATCTTGATGAAGATGCCAAAGTCATCGTCCGCTCCAACGGCACTGTAACGTACGTGGGCAAAGACATCGCCTATCACCTGTGGAAATTTGGCCTGCTGGGCAAGGACTTTGGCTACAAGCCATTCTTCGCTTACCCCGATCGCGAGTGCTGGATATCCGCCGAACATGGCGACGAGCCCCACCCGCATTTTGGCGGAGCCCAAGCCATTTACAACGTCATTGATGTGCGACAAAATGATCCACAGGCAAATCTGGTTCAGGCCCTGCGAGGGATGGGATTCAACGATCAGGCGGATCACTGCATCCACTTCGGCTATGAAAAGGTAGCTCTCACGCCGAGGTGTGCTCTCGAAATGGGCTACGAGGTGGCGCAGGAAGACCTCGATAGTCCTTATCTCCTCGTCAGCGGCCGCAAGGGCTTCGGCGTGAAAGCCGACGACCTCATCGACAAGCTCATCGCTGCCACCCGCGCCGAAGTCGACGCCCGCCAGACCGGGGGCGCCGACGCTGAAAGGGGTCGTCAGCGCATCGCCGAACAAATCGCCATCGGCGCGCTGCGCTACTTCATGCTCAAGTTCACGCGCAACTCGGTCATTGCTTTTGATTTCAAGGATGCCCTGAGCTTTGAGGGCGAGACGGGCCCATACATTCAATATGCCGTGGTTCGCGCCCGCAACATCTTTCGAAAGGCTGGCATCACGCCTGAATCTGTTCTGGCTGATTTCGCCGAGATCAATGCCGCGGCCTATCTTGAGGGCGAAGCCGCGCTGGACATCTGGTCTCTCTGGCTCCGCGCCGCTCGCCGCACGCTGGTCCTTGAGCAGTGCATCACCACCTCCGAGCCCGCCTATCTGGCCAAACACGCCTTCCAGCTAGCTCAGGAGTTCAACAACTTCTACCACAAGCACCACATCCTCACTGAAGAAGATCCCGCACGCAAAACCTTCCTGTTAGCTACCGCCGCCGTAGCTCTGCGTGAGTTAGTTGAAGTTCTGAGTTGGCTAGGGATCGAAAGCCCTGAAGCGATGTAGGCCCCGGGCTCTGTGGCACAATAGTGCACACGCGGGAGTTGTCCATGGTGGAATTTCAGAGCGGACCGAGCGACAGGAGAATCTACCGATTTAGCCCTTGGTTTCTATTTGTGTACCGCTTTCAGGCTCCTGCGGCGATCCTTTTCGGGACCCTCCTTGTAGCGCGCCACTCAGATAGCCTTTTTGGCGATTTTGGACCAAAGATCCCAGAAGGCCGGGGGACCCCTTCTACTCGGAGCAGTTTATCTGCTAGCCAGAGCATCTCGCTCAGCCCTGATAGATGATCGAGATACTGTTTCCTTAAGAGGTGTGTGGTCCACCCGCACCTTACCAAAGAATGCAATTCTGGGCTTCAAGACAACTTGGGATCGCGGGATTGCCTACACAACCTCCATGCCGAAGTCCTCTACAGACAAGCCTCTGGCCATCGAGAAGTTCTACTCCTTCGATGAAGAGTGGAAAAAATGGATTTCGAACTTACCCGATCTTGACAAGAAGCACACCCTAGGGCTGATATGACAGAGCCTTGTCCCCGGGCGCCCTTCTCACCAGCACCTAAAAGCTCCTGACCCACTCCAGGATCGACCGGACAGCAACCCCGCTTGGTCCCTTGGCAATATAGGGCCGAGAGTCTTCCACCCAGGCCATACCCGCGATGTCCAGGTGAATCCACGGCGTATCTTCCGCAAACACCCTTAGGAACTCCGCCGCTGTGCTCGCCCCGCCCCAGCGGCCGCCGGTGTTTTTGATGTCGCCAATGTCGCTCTTGATCTGCTCGGCATACTCTTCGCCAAGCGGCAACCGCCAGAACTTCTCGCCGGAGGTTTCAAGCGCCGCGTCGAACTTGCCGTAGCTCTCGTCATTGTTTGAGAAGACACCGGCATTCGCCATGCCAAGTGCAACCACGCAAGCACCGGTCAGCGTCGCCGCATCAATAAGGTGAGTCGCGCCCAGCTGCTTCGCGTAGGCAAGGCCATCGGCCAGCACCAGCCGGCCTTCAGCGTCGGTGTTGATAATCTCAATCGTCTTCCCAGACATGGCCGTCTCCACGTCGCCAGGTTTGTAGGCCTTGCCGTCTGGCATGTTCTCTGCAGCGCAAACCACGCCAATCACCCGGACCTTCGGCTTCAGCAGCGCAATGGCGCGCATGGCTCCCAACATGGCCGCACCGCCCGCCATGTCGTACTTCATCTTCTCCATGTTGTCTGAAGGCTTGATTGAAATGCCACCGGTGTCGAACGTAATTCCCTTGCCAACCAGGCCCAGCACCGGGCCGTCCGTTACGCCCGCCGGCTCATAGCGCAGCACAATCAACGCGGGCGGCTCCTCTGAGCCTTGAGCGACGCTCCAGAATGCGCCCATCTTCAGTTCCTGGATCTTCTCCGTCGAGAACAGTGACCATCCCAGGCCCACTTCCTCGGCCATCTGTGCAGAGCGGCGCCCAAGGATCATCGGCGTCAGCTTGTTGCCCGGCTCGTTCACCAGCGCGCGGGTAAAATTCTGGCTCTCGCCCACAATCACACCTTCGGCAAATGCGGACTTGGCGGCATCCTGGTCCGAGTGAGCGCCGGCCGCCAGCGTGAACGATTGAACGCTCTGGTCCTTGCGGTCGCTCCGATAAGTGTCAGGGTCGAAGTCGCCCACAAAAGCACCTTCAATGGCGGCGCGAACGCTCGGTCCTGCGGTCAGCGGATCGGGCGGCTCCGGAGCAGGAGCGGGCACAGGCTCGGGCTCTGGTGCGGCGGCTAATGGCTCCGGTGGGGGTGGGAGCGGCTCTGGTTCCGGCAAAACAAGTGAATGCTCCGGCAGGTCGAATGCTGCTGCCGGCTGTGGTGGTGCCGGCTCCGCAACCTTAGCCTCTGGCTCCACCGGCTCCGGCGCTGGCGCTGGCGTGGGAATGGGCTCGGGCACAACAGGTGCCGCCGGTTGCGGCAGTGCAAAGACCAGCTCCCGGATCCCCCGCGGCTTCGTGAATCGAACCGCAGTCCCCGCTGCGTTGCGTATCCCGTGCACCGTGGCTTTGCCTTGTTTGCCCAGGCCGACGATGAGCAGGCGCTTGGCGGCCAGTCCGGCGGGGGCGTGCACCAGCAACGTTTCGTTGGCGCCGGCCTTGTATTCGCCACTTGCCAGCACCGCAGCCGCGGCTGACTTGACCGTTTCATCGGTCGTCAGCAAAACGGGCTGGGGCTTGGCGTCTGCCGCTTTTGATGTCTGTGCGTCTGCAGCCATGACCGCCAGCAGTTCTGTCTCAATTCCGGCAAGATTGGCAAATGAGAGGTGGGTCTTCATCGTTTCCTCCGTACTATTCTTGGGGTTTCCGCCCTCAACGTCCCATCCGGTGTTTGCTGGCGTTCACGGCGGCGCGGGCCTCGCGGTCGGCTTCGCGGCGTTTTTCGGTCTCGCGCTTGTCCCAATCCTGCTTGCCCTTCGCTACGGCAAGCTCGCACTTGACCCGGCCGTTCCGAAAATAGAGCCTGGTGGGAATGAGCGTGTGGCCCTTGATCTGCGTCTTGGACAGTAGCTTCCGTACCTCTTCGCGGTGCAGGAGCAGCTTGCGCGTGCGCGTCGCGTCGTGGTTGGCTATGTTTCCATGCGAGTAAGGACCAATATGCACGTTCAGCAGAAACGCCTCGCCGTCCTTGATGAGGCCGTAGGAGTCTTTCAGGTTCGCCTGGCCCTCGCGGATGGACTTGACTTCAGTCCCGCGCAGGGCAATTCCTGCTTCGAACTTCTCCAGCAGGAAGTAGTTATGGCTGGCAATTCGGTTGTGTGCAGCGTCTCGCTCGCCAGAAGCCACAGGGTCGCGGGGCCGCACCGGCTTGTTGGGGCCGGGAGCAGCTGGTTGAACTATGACGTGGCTGGTTTGGCGAGCCATCGGCAAGCATCCTCGAACCTCCATCGTAGCATCGGCAATTGTTTTGAACACGTTACCAATGGGTTTTGCTAGAATGGGGCATCGTTGGATGAGAAATATTTTCGATCCGGCCCGCTGCGGAAATCGCAGTAAAATTCGCGTCTGGGGTAGCCAAGGCAGCCCGCAAGCTCCCGTTGTTCAGCGCGGGCCGGCTAAAGCGGTTATCCAATTGCTTTACCCCGAAGTAACATCGCTCAGTGGATTTTGCAGCATGAAAAGCCACCGCGCGCAGAGCTGGAAAGGTCATCTGACGTGGAGAACCGCTCTATGACGCGTGGGAGTTCGAAGAAAAGCCGCGCAATTGCTCGGGTTGTTTCGGGATGCGTGCTCTCCGGTCAGGCTCTCTGGACTGGGCTGTTCGCTCTACTGGCCATATTTGTTCTGGCGAGCGCGCAACTGCATGCTGAATCGGCTGCCTCTCTTTTCAAGCACGGCGAGGTTGCTGAGGCGCGCGAAGACTACGACACCGCCCTCAATGATTACCAGCAAGCCTACGCCAAGGCGCCTAAAGAGCTGGCCTACCGCACCGCTCTGGTCCGGGTCCGGATATCTGCATCTTCTCTGCACCTCACCAAGGGACGCAAGCTGCTCCTCGGCGGCGACGAGCAAGGCGCGCTGGTTGAGTTTCTCCACGCCGCTGAAATCGACTCCAGCAACGAGGCAGCCCAGCAGGAGATCGCCCGGCTCAGGAAAAAGCATGGTGAAGCTGCGGAGCCCGCCGAGACCAGTCTCGCCGAAGAGGCTGGAACGCAGGATCAGGTCGACTCCATGGGTGCGCCGGCTCTGCTCAAGCCGCTCTCCAACGAGCCGCTCACCCTGCATTACACCGAAGATTCAAAGGTTGTGTATCAGGCCATCGGCAAGGCCGCCGGCATCAACATCCTCTTCGACCCGGAATACTCCTCCAAACGAATCCAGGTGGACCTGAATAATTCGTCGTTGCTTGATGCCTTGCGCATTGTGGGCACACTTTCGAACACATTCTGGCGGCCCGTAACTTCGAACACCATTTTTGTTGCCCAGAATAACCGTGCCAAGCGGACCGAGCTCGACGAGCAGGCCGTGCAGACCTTCTACCTTACCAATGCCTGGCAACAGAATGATTTGAACGACGTTCAGACCGCGCTCCGCAACGTGCTCGCCGGCAACTTCAAGGTCTACGGTGTAGCCAGTCAGAACGCCATCGTCTGCCGCGGTACGCCAGACGAACTGCTGTTGGCACAAAAGCTCATCAACGATCTTGATAAGGCGCGCGCCGAAGTTGTGGTCGATATCGCCGTACTTGAAGTCAGCAAGAACTGGGAGAAGACACTTGGCATTCAGTGGCCCAGCAGCATAGGCATTGCGCTTCAACCGCCTACATCCACCAGCACCACCACCACTACCGGCACCACTGGAACAACTGGCACGTCCACGGCACCGACCCTCTACGATCTTGCCCACCTCAAGGCGACCGATTTCGCGGTCACCGTCGGCTCGGCCACAGCCAACCTGCTGCTCACTGACTCGACCACAAAGATTCTGCAGAATCCACGCATCCGGGCGACCGATTCGCAGAAGGCCACCCTCACCATCGGCGAAAAGATTCCCGTTGCTACAGGTTCCTATCAAACCGGCGCAGCCACGGCGGTGGTCAGCTCGCTGGTGAACACGC
>PLKU01000480.1:0-6181 GCA_003140705.1 Acidobacteriaceae bacterium | reverse complement strand
GCTCGATTCCAGTCCTCAAGTATCTCTTCGGCTCAAAGGATCACACCATCAGTGACGATGAGCTCGTCTTCCTCGTGGTGCCCCACATCGTCCGCACCCAAATCCTCGACCAGGTCAACCTGCGCGCCGTCGATACCGGCGTAGGCACAACCTCGATTGACATTCGCCGCGTCTCCACCGACTTGCCCGTTTTGAATGTTGCGCCCGATGCCAACGCGCCCCTCCGCAGTTCAGCTGTAGCGCGGCCCAATATTGGTGTGGTTCCCGGCCAAAGCGCCGCGGCTGCAGCGCCCGCGGCTATCGCTCAGCTAAGTGCGTCAGCGGATGCGAATGGTGAAACGGCAGCCGCGGCAGTTGCCCCCCATTCACTGGGCCCGCCACCCGCTCAGAAGATGAGCATGTCGTTCACTCCGTTGCCCGGTCCAGTGCCCACGGACACCCCGTTCCAGATCCCTGTTGTGCTTACGGGTGGAACCGATGTCTCTTCTGTGCCGCTGCAGATTCAATACGATGCCGCCAAGCTTTCCCTGGTCAACGTCGGTCCAGGCGATCTGTTGAGCCGCGATGGACAAGCCGTGGCACTGGTCCACCGCGACGACGGTGCCGGCAGTGTCAACATTGTGGCCTCGCGCCCGCCGGGTGCACCCGGTGTGGCCGGCACAGGTGTCGTTTGCGTGCTTAGCTTCCAGGCCAAGGCTGCGGGAGAAACAGTGGTCTCCATGACTCATGCCTCCGCAGTCAACAGTGCCCAGCAGCAAGTGCCGGCCGAGGGCGGACAGATCAGCATTGTGGTGAAGTGAGCCATGAGTCCCATGCCACGCAAAACCGTCCAGGCCATTCCTTCCCAGGCCGTCCGGCCTAACCGGAACGGCAGACGCGGAGAGCACGGCCTGACCCTGGTCGAATTGATTGTCACCGTCGCGATTCTCTCCATCCTCGCTTCGGCGGCAGTGCCCGTTGCGCGCTTCCAGGTCAAGCGGCAAAACGAGCGCGAGCTGCGGCGCGACCTGTGGGAGATGCGCGACGCCATCGACCACTACAAAGACGCCGCCGACCTGCACGCCTTTCAGACCAAGGTGGACAGCCAGAATTATCCNNAGACCAAGGTGGACAGCCAGAACTATCCGCCCGACCTGGAGACGCTGGTCAACGGTGTGGATGTGCAGGGCAAGAAGCTCAAGTTCCTGCGCAAGATTCCAATCGATCCTATGACCGGCAAAGCCGAATGGGGGTTGCACTCCATGCAGGACGAACCGGGCTCGGACTCGTACGGCGGGCAAAGCGTTTTCGACGTCTATTCGAAGTCCACGGGAACAGCCCTGGACGGCACCAAGTATTCCACCTGGTAGGGGTCAACAAGAGGGGCTTGTGAGCATCAGAGGCAAACAGAACGCGGGCTTTACGCTGATCGAGCTGATGATCGTCATGGCGATCATCGGAATTCTGGCCGTGGTGGCCGTGCCCAGTTATGTCACCGCCGTCAAGCATGCCAACGAAGCCGCTCTCAAGGAAGACCTCTTCGTTCTCCGAGGCGCAATCGATTCCTATACCATGGACAAGCAGAAGGCGCCGCAGACTCTCGAAGACCTTACCCAGGAAGGCTACCTGAAAAAGATTCCTGAAGACCCCATGACGCACAGCAACACAACCTGGGTCACCGATTCAAGCGACTCGCTGTACTCGCTGGATCAGACCGACCCCGGCATCGACGACATCCACTCCGGCTCAACTGAAACTGGGTCCGACGGTCAACCGTATTCCACGTGGTAAACGCAGTGCCGGCAACCTCAGAGGCCATCATGATTGGAAAGTTGAAACATGGGTTCTACCTGGTATTGTGCATGGCTGCGTTGTGCGGCTCTTTGTTTGCGCAATCTCAAAAGACCATTACCGTCCGAATGCTCGATAGCAAATCCGGGAATCTCATTGCCACATCTCAGTTCCTCGTGCGCATCGATCACCAGGAGACAGTTCATGGTAATTGGGTGGTCAAGAATGAAGACGGGACAGGCAAGTTGACTGTGCCCGCTAGCGCTGACGTCCTGTCGATTCACGCCACCTATGAGGACACAACACAGGTGTACGTCAACTGCGATGCGAATAAAGACGTGGGGACATCGGCTCATGCTGCCGGTCTTGACCATTGGTACAAGATTTCCGGCATCCTCACGTCGGGCGTTGTTGCGCCGAATGCATGTGTTGGCAAAAAGGTTCCCGATAAGCTGCAGGTCGTCGCCCAACCCGGCGAGTTTGTTTTCTTTGTGAGAAAGTTGAATGTGAAAGAGCAATTCCAGGATTAGGGCTCAGCTCACAAAATCACCGGTTGTTTCCTGAGGCCGCGACCTGAGTCGCACCGCAGCCCGGCACCCACCAGAGCTGGAACCCTTAAAATGGATCGCGGAGAGATCCTCCCGTGGCGCTTGATCCAATCGAACCATCTGTTCTCGACTTCATCCTCCAGGTTGAACGCCTCTACGCGAGCCTCATGGCAGTCGCAAACTCCGCCCTTGATTCTGAACATGGCCTCGGCGGCAAGCTCATCTATGCGGGGGACCTCAATGCCACCGGCCGTGCTCTTCTGATCGCAGCCAACATCGCCGGCGCAGCGTCATTGGCCGTCTCAGCCGATCAAGCCCGGCAAAAGCAAGCGGTCAAAGACGGTGTGATCGATTTTCTTGTCACATCGCTGAGCGAGGCGCTCCGCATCCTCAAGAACCAGGTTCGCAAGCGCGAGACAGTCGCAGTCTGCGTGGCTGCTCCCCCTGAAGTCGTCGAGCGCGAAATGCACGACAGGGGCCTGCTCCCCGATCTGATTGCTTCAGGGCTCCCCGGCGCTTCAGTGTCTTCAATTTCGTTTGCGAATGGTGCGCACACAATCAAGCTTGTTTCCGAGGAAGCAAGTCAGGCGCTCCTTACATGGCAAGTGGCCGGCTCGCCCGCAACATCCATGCCGGTATTGGACGCCATTGTCCTCGATTGCCTCGGCCGAGATCCGGCCCGCAACTCTTCGGCTGGCGCACGTTGGCTCCGTCTGTCTCCGCGTTACCTGGGCCGTCTCGCGCAGGGCTTCAGGATTCTCCACTGCGACCCGGACATCGCGAAGGAGTTCGTTGCTCGCGCACAACGAGCGGTCACGCACCGCGAGATCAGCGTGCAAGTGCGATTCGATTATCGCCACAACGACGAAGACTTTATCCCCCATTTAATTCCGCCGGCTGTCCCTGAAGGTTCCGCCTGACGTCAAACCTGCGCAGTGCCGGCGGCCTCAATGCGTGCCCACAATTCCTTTATTCCATAGCCGGCTTTGGCAGAGACGGGCAGCACTTCGTCCAGTTCGAGGCCCTTCTTCAGCGCCAGCAGGTTACGCGTGCGTTCGTTGCCGCTGAGCCGGTCGATCTTGGTAGCCACCACCGTAAAGCCGCGCCCTGCGGCCCTCAGCCAGTCGATCAGCCGGCGGTCGCTCTCTTGCGCTGGCACGTTCGAGTCGACAAGGCATACACACAGGTGCAACGTCGAGCGAATGGCGAGGTAAGGCTCGATAAACGCCGGCCACCCCGCCGAAATCGACTTGGAAATCTTCGCGTACCCATATCCCGGCAGGTCGGCAAACATCATCTTCCTGCGCTGGCTCTGGTCCAGAAGCGCAAAGAAGTTGATGGCTCGCGTCCGTCCCGGCGTTTGCGACACCTTCGCAGCCTTCTCGCCCACCAACGCGTTCAAGAGGCTCGACTTGCCCACATTGGAGCGCCCCAAAAAAGCAATCTCCGCCACGTCCGGTGCAGGGAACTGCTCCGCCGCCATCGCTGATAAAAGGAATTGTGTCGTATAGCGCATAGGGAAGTAGGGATAGCGAGTCGGCAGGTGAGCAAGTCAGCGGGCACACGGGCGGAGCTATCTATATTTGAGGATACAGCAGCGACCGATGAAACGTAGGAAGCTCGCTACAATCAACGCACGCGGGATCGACCAGCCCGCATTCTCATACAAGTTTGCTCGCGTGGCGGCCCTTTCTCTTCCACAGAAGCGAAGCGTAGATGGAAGCATTGAAGGCAATCACCAACACTGTCAAAACGTACTGCCAATTGAGTGGGAGCCCTTCTTGATAGATGAGTGGCACAAGATAATGCACAACAAAGTCTCCGCTATAACTGGTGATGCCGGCGCGACCGGCAAAGAAGTTCTCCACAGCGGTTAACGGGCAAACGATTCCCGGAGACAACTCCGCAAAAACCGCCCACGATAAAGCCGCCAAATGGATGATCGTCAGCCACCATCGTCGCCTCGCCACAATGCCACCCGCAATGACAAATACGATGAACGCCAGGTGCACAGTGATCGTAACTTCTGTCAATGCGCGATACATAATATGAGTTCCGGCCTGGGAGCAGATCTTTCGGCGGGAATTGATGGGCGCAGTCCTGAATGGGCATTACTGCGGAGCCGGCAGGTTGCCTGTCATCTCCGTCGTCGGCACAGCCGCCAGCACATCGCCCTCAGATGGGAGCACCGTTGGCAGCGGGCTTTCCAGCGCCAGCGCCAGCACTTCATCCATCTGGTCCACAAAGTGCAGCTTCATCGCCTTCTTGATGTTATCCGGCATCTCGGCAATGTCTTTCTCGTTGGCGCGCGGCAGGATGATTTCAAAAATGCCGGCCCGTAGCGCGGCCAGCAGCTTCTCCTTCAATCCGCCAATCGCCAGTACCTTCCCGCGCAGCGTAATCTCTCCCGTCATCGCGATGTCACGCCGCACAGGAATCTTGGCCAGCGCACTCGCCAGTGCCGTCGCCATCGTGATGCCTGCCGAAGGTCCGTCCTTGGGAATCGCTCCCTCGGGGACGTGCAGGTGGACGTCTACGTTGCGATAGAACTCGCGCGTCAACCCCAACACCTGCGCCTTGCCGCGAATGTAGCTCAATGCCGCCTGTGCCGACTCCTGCATTACGTCGCCAAGTTGGCCCGTGATGGTCAGCTTGCCCTTGCCGTCCAGCACTTGGACTTCCGTTGTCAGGATGCTGCCGCCCACTTCCGTCCATGCCAGGCCGGTAACCAGACCAACTTCGCTCTTATCATGCACCTCTGATTCGCGGTACCGCGCCACTCCCAAGAACTCGTTGATGTTGGCAGCCGTCAGCTCTTCTTTGTGCTTGGCGCCCACCTTCACCACCTTGCGCGCCACCTTGCGGCACACATTACCAATCTCGCGCTCCAGATTGCGGACCCCCGCCTCGCGTGTGTAGTAGCGAATGATCTCCAAAATCGCATCATCGGTAAAGGCAATGTTCTTCTCGCTCAGTCCGGTCTGCGCCCGCTGCTTCTTCACCAGGTACTGCCGCGCAATCTCCAGCTTCTCCTGCTCCGTGTAACCCTGCAGGCGCAAAACTTCCATGCGGTCTTGTAATGCGGCCGGAATCGTGTGCATCACGTTGGCCGTCGCCACAAACAGCACCTGCGACAAGTCGTAGTCCACGTCGAGATAGTGGTCCTGGAAAGCAGTATTCTGCTCCGGGTCCAGCACCTCCAAAAGTGCCGAAGCCGGGTCGCCCCTGAAATCCGAAGCCATCTTGTCCACTTCGTCCAGCAGGAAGACGGGGTTCTTGGTCCCCGCACGCTTCATGTGCTGAATAATCTGCCCCGGCAGAGCGCCAATATAAGTGCGCCGGTGTCCGCGGATCTCAGCCTCGTCGCGCACTCCACCAAGTGAGAGCCTAACGAACTTGCGGCCAGTGGCCTTCGCAATCGACATGCCCAGCGAAGTCTTGCCCACGCCCGGAGGCCCGGCAAAACAAAGAATTGAACCTTTTGGATTCTTCACCAGCTGTCGTACGGCAAGAAACTCCAGAATGCGTTCCTTGATCTTCTCCAGTCCGTAGTGGTCGGTGTTCAGCACTTTCTCCGCATAGTCAATCGAGCGAGTCTCCTTGGAGCGCTTTTTCCACGGAACCGCCAGCAACCAGTCAATGTAGTTGCGGCTCACCGTGGACTCGGCCGACATCGGCGGCATAGCCTCCAGCTTCTTCAACTCCTGGACAGCCTTGTCGAGCACTTCCTTCGGCATTCCTGCTGCTTCAATCTTCTTGCGCAGCTCGTCGAATTCGCTCTTCTCACCGCGGCCCAACTCTTTTTGAATGGCTTTGATTTTCTCGTTCAGGTAATACTCTTTTTGCGCCCGCTCCATCTGCCG
>PLKU01000291.1 GCA_003140705.1 Acidobacteriaceae bacterium | reverse complement strand
ACTTTGCCGGATAAGTCAAACAATTGGTCGGGCATGGAATGCTTCCTTTGGGTTCCGCTCTCAGGGCGCAAGAACAACTTTTAGAAGACCGGGCTCATGCTGATATAAGCGATCGAACCATGCAGCTCCATCCTCAAGCGGGGCGACGGCTGAAATTAAAGGTTCCACTTGAATTGCTCCGCGCNNCTGAAGAGGCGCAAGACCCTTGCAGGCGGACCTGACGCGTAACGACAGATTGCAGACCGAGCTCGATTGTTGGCGCGATATTCCCAACCAGAGTTACAGCGCCGCCCTTACGAACGCTATCGAGTGCGAGTTTGACGGGGATGGTGGAGCCAACGCACTCCAGTGCGACGTCTGCGCCGCGCCCATCGGTCTGTTCGACAATTCGAGGGATCACGTCGGCATTGCGCGAGTTGATGGTGTGCGTGGCGCCCAAGCCGCGCGCGAGACCAAGGCGCGTTTCATCCAAATCGACGACGATGATCTTTCCCGCTCCCGACTGACGTACTGCCTGCACGGTAAGCAGGCCGATCATGCCAGCACCGACGACGACAACGGCGTCGTCGAGTGCGATCGGAGTCAAGGACACGGCATGAACAGCAACTGAGACGGCTTCGATCATGGCTGCGTGGGCGAAGGGCAAGTTGTCTGGCAAGGGATAAGCGATCCGCGCCGGCACGGTAACAAACTCTGCAAAGGCTCCCATGCGGCGGAAGGAAGGGGTTGAAACTCCAATCACCTCGCGGTTGTCGCAGAGGTTGACCTGGCCGCGGAGACAATAGAAGCAAGTACCACAGTAGACAGTGGAATCGAAGGTGACGCGGTCGCCGGGACGAAAGCCTGACACCGCACTGCCGACGGATTCAACGATCCCGGCTGCTTCGTGGCCCATGACCAGGGGGGGAAGACGGCGGCCCGTGCTGCCATCGTATCCGTGAACGTCGCTTCCACAGATGCCGCAAGCCTTGATGCGGATGAGCAATTCATCAACGACGGGTTCTGGCGCGGGCATATCCACCAGGTCGAGCTGCCTGTATGCGGCGAGTAATAGCGCCTTCATTTCATCTCCAGATTATTTATCGGCAAACCAGATTTTGCCTGAGCGACGTGAAAAGCCTACCGATCAGGGTACAGCATTCAGGAGCTCGGAGCGTGCTTCAGCGGCTCAATCCTGCCCAGGAGAAATATGTAGGCGNNTGCCGAAGCGCCAAAGACCCACGTGTATGAGTGCTGAGCAGAGACGATGTATCCAGTGATGATGGGCGCTGCGATTCCGGAGACCTGGTTTGAAAAATTCATGATGCCGCCGACCTTGCCGACGTTGTTTCCGGTCGCAATCAACGAGGGAATTGACCAGCCGACAGGTGACGCTGCGGAGAGGCCGCCAATCGAAATGCTGATCCAGATCAGAGCTTGCGCCGGGGTATGCGCGTGGGCGGCGCCGAGGATTCCGAGACCACAAGTGGTGCCACCAATCAGCACGATCCTGCGCACGAGGCTGGAATTCGATCCGCGTTGGATGAGAAAATCAACAAACCACCCACCCAAAGCTAGATCAGTTAAAGTTGCAAAGAGCCATGGAACGCTTGTGTAAAGAAACGAGTGAAGTAGATCGATGTGCAGTGCGAAGGAGAGATAGTTGGGCAACCAGGTGAGCAACAAATAAAAGACATAGTTATAAGAGCCGAAACCGATGGCCAGCCCGACCACCTTGCGCTGCTTCAGGAGGTAGACAAGCGACGAAGGCTCGGCGGGCATTCGCTNNCTTGACCAGAAAGTTCTCCTCGGATGTAGTCGCGCTCCGCATCGCTGAGCTTGGGGTCGTCCTCCGGGTCGCGATAACCCTTCCAGAAGAGCAGAAAGTAAAGGAGGCTCAGGATGCCGGTCAGGGCAAAACTCCAACGCCACCCTATCTTGATCAATACAATGCCGATGAGGGGGACACCAATGGCCGGGGCGAATTTGGCTGCGCCATCGAAGAGCGAGGTGGCGAAGCTGCGTTCCTTTTGGGGGAACCAATAGCCGATGGCCTTGGCATTGGCAGGAAAGGTAGGCGCCTCTCCTATGCCGAGTGCGAACCTTGATGCGAACAACCCGCCCAGCCCAGGTGATGCTGCAGCGCCGAAGGAAGCGATGCTCCATAGGAATGTGCTGATGCGTCCGATGCGGCGGACGCCAAACTTGTCCAACAGGACGCCAATCGGCAGTTGGCAGAACATGTATGTCCAGTTGTATGCGCCGGAGAGGTAGCCAAAGGCAATATCGGAGATTCCGAACGCAGCAAAGAGCGACGCGTGCGAGACGGAAAGGTTGACTCGATCGAAGTAGTTGATCAGAACGCCGAGACCCAGCAGCCACGCGATGCGCCAGCGGCGTCGGGGCAGCCGTACGGGGGTGCTGCGTTCCGAACTTGTCAACCATCACCTCTTAGACCAAGTTGATGGTATCGGAGTCAGGAACGCTTGCGCCTCAGTATTTCTGCACGGACGGGTCGATTTCTTCAGACCATGCAAGGATGCCGCCGGCGAGGTTGACGACCCTGGGATAGCCGGCCTGCTTGAGGAACTCAGCTATGCGCTGGCTCCGGGCACCGCTGCGGCACTGGACGATGACTTCGCGGTCGCGATCGATCTCGGCGAGTCGGCTGGGCACATCGTTCTGTGGAATGAGCTTTCCACCAATCTGTGCGATCTGGTACTCGTAGGGCTCGCGGACGTCAATGATATATGCGTCTTCGCCTGCGTCGATTCGCCTCTTGAGTTCCTTGACGGAGAGCTGCTCGATTCCGTTTTTCACTACTTTCCCTCCGCTGGTGTCAAGGGCGGTTTCAGGCACAATGCCGCAGAACTGCTGGTAGTCGATGAGCTCGGTGACAGTGGGATTCTCGCCGCAGACGGGGCACTCGGGATTCTTGCGCAGCTTGAGTTCGCGGAAGCGCATGTTGAGTGCGTCAACCAGGAGCAGGCGGCCGACAAGCGAGTCGCCCTTGCCGAGAATCAGCTTGATGACTTCTGTTGCCTGGATAACGCCGACCAGGCCGGGGAGAATGCCGAGCACGCCGCCCTCGGCGCAGCTCGGAACCAGGCCGGGTGGTGGCGGCTCGGGATAAAGGCAGCGATAGCATGGGCCGGTCTCAGTGGCGAATACGCTGGCCTGACCTTCAAAGCGGAAGATGGAGCCGTAGGCGTTGGGCTTGTTAAGCAGAACGCAGGCGTCGTTGACCAGGTAGCGCGTGGGGAAGTTGTCAGTGCCGTCAGCGACGATGTCGTAGTCCTTGATGATGTCAAGGGCATTGGCGCTGGAGAGCATGGTGTCGTGCTTGATGATCTTGATGGCGGGGTTCAGGGCTGTGAGCTTCTCGGCAGCGGAGTCGAGCTTTTTGCGGCCGATGTCTTTGGTGGAGTGGATGATCTGGCGCTGCAGATTGCTCGCGTCAACCACGTCGAAGTCCACCAGTCCCAGGGTGCCAATGCCAGCGGCGGTGAGATAGAGGGCCAAAGGCGAGCCGAGACCGCCCGTGCCCACGCATAGCACCCGCGCGGCTTTCAGCTTCTGCTGTCCCTCCATGCCTACTTCGGGCAGGATCAGGTGACGCGAATACCGCGAGAGGTCGTCGGTGGAGAGGTCGGGTAGCGAGGCGAGGTCAGCGATGGTGTTCATGGTTTCCAATTCTTTTTTTGAAATTGCTTGTTGGTCGTTCTGCGCATTGGCAAAATTCCGCCGTATGCGCACCCGCCGGGACGGCTAATCCCCGCCGGCGATGGAGGGGATAATCGAGAGCTGGTCCGCGGAAGTTACCGGCGTATCTTCCTTCGCGGGCAGGTAGCGCACGTCTTCATCATTCAAGTACAGGTTAACAAACGAGCGCAACTTTCCCTCGGGTGTGAACAAGTGCTTGCGAAGGTCGGGATGTGCTTGGGTGAGGCCTTCGAGCGCTTCTGCGACAGTGGCGGCAGTTACTTCAACAGCATCCTGGCCGCCAGCGTACAGACGCAGTGGTGAGGGGATGAAAATGGTCATACGTCGGGTTCCTCGCCTGCATTCTATAGATGATGGTCGGGGTTGATTGGATTTAGGGAAAGCATTTGCTCGCGAATATCATTCGCTCCAACGACATGGCGATGTCTGCGCGAACGCAAAAGCCACCATAATCATTCTAAAGGAGTCGCGTGTCATGACGGGGCGATTAGATAACGAAAGGAACGGCCCCGGGGATGCCGGAGCCGTTTGTGCAGGTGTCAGGTTGTTGAGTTCTACATCGTAGGATCGCGTTACGGGGTCTTCTTTTCTGCTGCGGCTGGTTTCGCCATTGGGGCAGCTGCTGGCTTGGCGGCTGGTTTTGGAGCCCAGAATTCCGGGTCGGCCTTGATCCAGTCCGGGCTCACGTAGCTTTGTTTGGGGTTGACGGCGAACAGCTGCGAGTCGGAGGAGTCTACGGTGGCCGCAAAGAGTTCGTCGAGGGCTTTCATGCCTTCGTCGCCGCCTATAGCTTCACGAAACGCCTTGTCTTCGGCGTAACCTCTGTCGATATCGGCCATGGAGTCGTCGGCGCTGAGGACCAGGTAAGTGCCGTCCGGGGCGCCGTAGGCGATTTCGAACGCGGCCCAGTGCGCGTGGGTCCCGGCTTTATCGTGAGCGTCCTTCACCATCTTGGTTAGCTTTTCCCAATCCTTGTGGTGTCCGGCGCGAACATGGAATTCGGAGATCTCCATGTAGCGGGCGTGGGTCAAGTCCGCATGCGGTTTGTAGCTCAGGTCGTCGTCACGAACGAAGACCCCGGAGTCTACGTTTTCAAGGAGCTCGCCATCGGCGATGCTGGCGCGCTCGAGTTCCGCCGAGAGGGAGGGATTCTTGTCGACGAGCTTGTTATCCTTTTCCCAATCTGCAAACGAGTCATACTCGGTGAGGAACAAGGCGCGGGACTTGCCGGAGAGCGAATCCAGGCCGAGATAATATGCGGGGAATTTTGCCTTGGTCATGGTAGCGACAAAGGCGCTTTCGGTCTTGTCGTGCGCCGCGCCCCCTTTGTAGGGCTTGATGAATTCGCGGGTAATCTGCAAAACCTTGGGTAACGAAACAGTTTGCTGTGCCGCGGCCACCGAGCTGCCTGCTACCGCGAGAGACAATCCCAACAGAATGGGGCTGAACTTGTTCATGTAAACGGTCCTCCTTGATTTGGTCGCAGAGCGCGCGCAATGGTGGAGGTAGGGGGATGCGGCGGGAAGAGCGGCGTTCTGAGACTTGGCGATTATGCAGGGTTAAATGTCTGTGTGTAAAGAGCTTTTTGCGACGTTGATCGAAATTAAACCCAGCGTCACAACGCGAAATTCAGCTTAGCTGTGGGCAGATCCGATTTGATCGTGTTGGATCAAGTCGTCCTCTATCTGGACTGATTCCTGTTCGAACCGCTTGTCTTCTTCGGTGGCTCCTTCGAGAAAAAAAGAGTTGGTGAGCGTGGACTTGCCCTGTACGACGCTCGTAATGACATAGCTGCAGCCAAGCCAGTGAGCCTCAGCAAAGTCGGTGGGCGACCACTGCGCAGGGTGATCGGGGTGGGAGTGGTAGAAGCCTGCAATGCCCATGCCCAGTCGACGCGCTTCGCGTTCGATCTTCACCAACTCCGCCGGCGAGATGTTGTAGCGATTGTGTGCGGAGTCGGTGCGCGTGTTTCCGGCTGGCACGGCTTGCTGCACCAGCCAGCCATCGGGCGAGGATACGCCGAGCAAAGCTCCGCAGCACTCATTGGGATAGGTCTCCTCGCCGTGGGCGCGGATTTGCTGGTAAACCGTCGGGGGAAGGCGCAGGGTTTTCATCCTTCCTCCCAGAACCGTTCAGACAGGTATTTTTCTGCGGAGTCAGGCAAAACGGTGACGATGACGGCGGAGCGGCCCACGGCGAGCTCTTCATGGGCAATCTGCAGGCTGGCGACCACAGCAGCTGCGGCGGATATGCCAACCAGCAGGCCCTCTTCACGAGCGAGGCGTTTGGCCATTGTGTACGCTGCTTCCGTCTCGATTTCCAAGGTGTGGTCCGCCAGATGCGGGTTATAGATCGCCGGCACAATAGAACTGCCCATGTGCTTGAGGCCTTCAAGCCCATGAAATGGGGAGTCGGGCTGGAAGCTAATGGCTCGAAGGGCGGGGTTCAGCTCTTTGAGCCGACGCGTAGTGCCCATAAATGTTCCACTGGTGCCCAGGCCAGCCACAAAGTGAGTCACTTGCCCGCTGGTCTGTTGCCAAATCTCTGGGCCGGTGGTGCGGTAGTGGGCCAGCCAGTTGGCGTCGTTTGAGTACTGATCGACATAGCAATACCGATCAGGCTCGTTGCCGGCCATCTCACGAGCGCGTCGAATGGCGCCATCGGAACCGAGATCTGGGTTGGTCCATTCAACTTGGGCGCCGTAGGCAGAGAGAATTCGCTTTCGCTCAGGAGAGACGTTCGAGGGCATGGCGAGTTGAACGGGAAAGCCGAGCGCAGCACCAAGCATGGCGAAGGCAATGCCGGTGTTCCCGCTTGTGGCGTCGAGCAGAGTCTTGCCCGGCCGGAGGAGGCCGCGGTCGCGGACATCGGCGACCATGGATGCGGCGGCGCGGTCCTTGACGCTACCCCCGGGANNTGGCCCATTCAGCCTTTGCAAGGAGTGTGATGGCCGGATTGCCGCGCAGTGACCTGTCTAACCGGATCAATTGGTCTAGGCGGATGATCGGCGTGGAGCCGATGCGCTCGGGCAGGGTAGAGCCGGGTTTGGCTTGCACCGCGTTTGTTTCCATGGGGAATTGCAGCGTGCCCTCCGGTTGTGCGAGATTGAAGGTAAGAGAGAATAATCCGCGAACCTTATTTCAACATCCTCTCAGACTGGAAGCGATCATGGCCCGAAAATCCCGCAATCCGAACTTCGACCAGATGCTTGAGATCCTGCGTGCGCATTCGTTTGATGTTGCACCCTTCGCCGGAGTTTCAGGCGGAGTGCTGGTGAGCAAGCATGGAGCCGGGGCGGTGCTGGTGGCTACCAAGGACGATGCGGCTCCGGCAGCGTTTGCGGAGAGCCCCGGCGCACTTGTCGGGGGCGAGGTGGCGCGTCTTTTGGATCGTGGGTACCAGAAATTCATTAAGACTCCCCAATTTGAGCTTCCGGCGTCGGCCAGCCAATTGCAAAGGATTCACCTGTTCAGCGAAGAGCTGAAGCAGTTGACCGGCGCAATCAGCCTTTATAACGAATCGCTGGGCACGACAAGCGACGTATATGAATACGATCGATTGAGGGGCCGTGAGCCTGCGCAACCGGCGTCGGCGCGTCCCTTGGGAGCTGACCGCAGGACACTGATTCACCCTTGAATCTGGTGGCGCAGTTGATGGAAGCGGAAGCGCAGGCCGAGGTTCAAGTTACACAGGGACCTGAGCATCACCGCACGCGTCCGTGATCTGCGGTGGATCAAGATGCCGCTCTGCTTTTGGTAAGTCATGGCCTGCGGTGCCTGGATCGCCTCAGGAGATTACAGCGGGCAGCTGAAAGAGGAGATTGAGGCGCCGTGAAACCCCGGCATTGCGCCTCAGGCGCCGGCCGCTTCAAGCGCGGCTTCGACCAGCCACGAGGTTGATGATCAAAGGGATAAGAGCCAGCACGACCAGAATGTGGATGAAGCCGCCGGCGACGTGGAAGGCAAAGCCAAGAAGCCACAGGACCATCAGAATCACAAAGATTGCCCAAAGCATGCTTTCTCCTTTCCGCCGAGGGAGCCCGGGAATTCAAATCGTTTCCGAGCACCCGATGGCGGTGACAAAAGAGGCGGTTCAGCCGAATTAAACCGCGGCTGATTAGTTGGAAACGACTGCCTGCGCCTTTGCGTGCATCACAGCGTCGAGGAAGGCGTGGGCTGAGCCAGGCACGGGAACTTCGCCGTGCAGGATGCGGCTTGTGGGCACGTCATGCCCGTAGATGGCCTCTGTTGAATCATCGTCGCGGCGAATTGAGGCGCCGTCCAAGGTGATTCCGGCAAAGGCGCCTCTGGCGCGTGAGTAAGTGAGGACTTCAGCATTCATCTTCCAATCGGTGTCTGCTGAAGCGTGGCGCCCAACCGGTCCGGCTGCTGCTGAGGCATCCGCGCCGAGTTCGAACTTGCTCCCCATCAGATCTTGCATTCCGCGTTCATTCTGGAGGATCATGACTAGGTCGATACCCTCGACCCCGATCTGCGCTCCCCAGCTTCCGCCGGTAATCGTGAAGAAGGCAGGAGCGCTCCAGCCATTCGCTGTCCGGCAGGTGGCTACCCCTCGGCCGTTTTCCGCGCCAAAGACAAAGCCGCCCTTGAGCAGGTGAGGCACAACGGCCACGCACCGCGCATGGTCCAGAACTTCTTCAGGGATTCCCTTATCAGGAGCCGCCATGATCTCGTGCAGGACCGCCCCTGCGTGGTTCATCCGGTCGATTGTTGCTTCGCGATCTGATCCCGCCCAGGCGACGCCGGTCAAGCTCAGCAACGTCACAAACGCAAAAGTCCTTTTCATCAACGTCACCCTTTTTCTACGCCTGAGCACCGTCTCCACCAAATGGATTCTTGGCGCACCAGGCGATTTTGGTTGGGGCCATCGTCCGGCCCCTGCCTGAGGAATGTGGCTAAGGGCAGCGACGGCGGCTGAGCCTTGCATTGCGGTCGCAGGCGAATCGGGCCTACTGACGCCGTGCGATTTGAGGAAGAACTGCGCCTTCCGCGGTAACTGAGCTAGCACGGCGATGACCGTTCCGGCTTCGGTCAGGCTGGCCTCGGCCTGAGCGTGAAGCGACTCGCGCCTAACTCCTTAATTTCTATCGCGATACGTTGATGATGGGGTGCCGTATCTCATTGGGGATTGTTGGCGATCCCGCATGGAGATGCGCAGGCGGAAGCCTCGAAACAAATTCAAATGGCTTGAAAAAATTACCGAAAAGTGAGCAAAATTGAACAGAACGCTTTTTTCCTCGGATGCGATTCTGTTGGAAAATGTGAAGGCGAGTGTGCACCCGATGGGTGCTTTTTGATGGCTGATTGCCTGGCTGAAGCGGCCAGACAGTTTACGCCCCGTTGCTGAGGTCCTCATTCATCGCCAAGACTCCATTTTCAAGTTGACGGCGAGGCAGGGGCGGCTGACCTGCAAACTCCGGTATGAACGCCGTATGGCGAATAGGGATCTTGATGGTTGAACTGGAAAAGCCGACATTTGATGCTGCCAGCTTCCTGAGCAACGCAGGTCTGGGGCGAAGAGTTGTGCAATTAGCGCCCAAACAGCCATTCTTTTCCCAGGGCGACCCGGCTGATTCTGTCTTCTATCTCCAGAAAGGCCGTGTGCGCATCACTGTAGTGTCGTCGGCGGGCAAGGAAGCAACGATCACTTTGCTTCGCGACGGCGACTTTGTAGGGGAGGAAGCGCTAGCAATGGCAGGAGGCAAGCGCCTGGCCACGGCAAAGGCCATTACCGCTTGCACGGCACTGAAAATCAGCCGGGAAGAGATGA
>PLKU01000028.1 GCA_003140705.1 Acidobacteriaceae bacterium | reverse complement strand
AATCCCAACGCCAAGCAGACTCGCAGCGCCAAGATGCTGAAGGCCGGTTCCCGCTTTGCGCTGACCGGCACGCCAGTCGAAAACCGGCTCGGAGATCTGTGGTCCATTTTTGACTTCATTAATCCCGGACTGCTGGGGTCGGCAAAGGAGTTCACCAAGCTCACCAAGCGCCTCGCCGACCGGACCCACAATCCCTATGGGCCGCTTCGCGAGCTGGTGCGCCCGTATATTCTGCGGCGGCTGAAGACCGACAAGTCGGTGATCTCCGATCTGCCTGACAAGACCGAAGTAAAGGCCTTTTGCCAGCTCAGCCGCAAGCAGGCCGCCCTCTATCAACAGGCGGTGGACGACCTCGCCGAGCAGCTTGATATGGCCGAGGGGATTCGCCGCAAGGGGCTGGTTCTTTCGTTCCTGATGCGCTTCAAGCAGATCTGCAATCACCCCTCGCAGTGGCTTGGCGACAGCGCCTGGAGCGAACCGGACAGTGGCAAGTGGGCACGTCTGCGCGACATCGCGGAAGTGATCGCTGCCCGTCAAGAGAAGGTGCTGGTCTTCACGCAATTTCGCGAGGTAACCGCCCCGCTGGCGACGCTTCTGGGCTCGATCTTCGGACGCCCTGGGCTGGTCCTTCATGGAGAAACTCCTGTGAAGAGCCGCAAGGACCTGGTGCGCCGCTTCCAGGAAGATGAAGCCGTGGGCTTTTTTGTGCTTTCGTTGAAAGCAGGCGGAACTGGACTCAATCTGACCGCGGCCTCGCATGTGGTTCACTTCGATCGGTGGTGGAATCCCGCGGTTGAGAACCAGGCCACGGATCGCGCCTACCGCATTGGGCAGAACAAGAATGTGCTAGTGCACAAGTTTGTCTGCCAGGGGACGGTCGAGGAGAAGATCGATGCAATGATCGAATCCAAACGCCAGATTGCGCGGGATATGCTGGAAGGCGGAGCCGACCTGCTACTGACTGAGATGAACGACGACGAACTGCTCAAATTGGTCGCGCTTGACCTTAATACGGCGCTCAAGGAGACATAAACCGTGTACGACAGCTTTGGATGGAAACCCTATGTGCCGGTGGCCGAGCGCCGCAGGAGGGCGTTGAAGAAGATGGAAGGCCTGCGCAAGAAGGGACGCATCATCTCCCCGGTGAGTGTCGACGGCCGCACCATCGCCAAGACCTTCTGGGGAAAGGCCTGGTGCGAGAATCTGGAGTCCTATAGCGACTATGACAACCGTCTCCCGCGCGGGCGGACGTACGTGCGCAACGGGTCGGTTTTCGATCTGCAGATTGCCGAAAGCCAGATCACGGCGCTCGTCAGCGGTTCCGAGATCTACGAGGTCAAGGTGGAAATCCTTTCGGTTGCCAGTCCGCACTGGAAATCGATCTGTGAAGATTGCGCAGGATCGATCGATTCCCTGGTCGAACTGCTGCAAGGACAGCTCTCAAATGGCGTGATGGAACGTATCAGCCGGCAGCAGACCGGGCTTTTTCCGTCGCCCAAAGAGATCAAGCTGTCGTGCAGTTGCCCGGACTGGGCGGAGATGTGCAAGCATGTTGCGGCTGTTCTCTATGGCGTCGGCGCTCGCCTGGACCAGCAGCCCGAGCTCCTCTTTCGGCTTCGCGCTGTGAACGAAAAGGAACTGATCGCCAGCGCCGGCACGTCTCTGCCAGGCGCGAAGAAGACTCCCGCAAGGGAGCTCAGAGGCGAGGATCTCTCCAAGCTCTTTGGGCTGGACATGGCAATCTCCACAAAGTCTGCTAAGTCTGCACATTCGACCAAAGGCAGGCCTGTTGCCAAGGCCGCGCGGGTCCCGGAAACGCACGTAACCAAAACCAAACCCGTTGCCGCAAAGCCCAAGCCTGCGAAAAAGGCTGTAAAGGCCAAGGCAAAGCCAACCGCGCCAACGATGCCGGTGCCGAAAAAGAAGCGGGTGGCCGCACCCACGAAGCCCAAGCCAGCCAAGAAGTCGGCAAGCAGTGGGCCACACTCATGAAAAGTGCGGAGGTCGTCTCCTCGAAGAGCGTCGTTCTTCTGAGCCGCCTCACTTCATTGGGGCTTCCGTCTTCACCGGTAGATTGAGCAGGCGACGCAGCGCATTGATATCCGGACGCACTATACCCGGGCTCCCCGGCACTTCGTTCTGGCGTTCCCAGCCTTGCAGTAACGCCTCGACCATTTCTCTTCCGTCCTGATCGGCGACTGCCTGCAGCGGTGTGCGCCCGCCCAGCGCGGGCACCTTGGTGCGAACCCACCCCTCAACTTGCTTCTGGACCTCTGCCTCGATCTGGCGACGGATTTCGGGGTCGCGCATCAGCTCGTCCTGATCGATCTTCTCTTCCGATCTGTGGAGAGCCTTCCTTTGCTTCGCCTGCTTCATCATCTGCTCCGGTGTCTCCGTTTCCGTGCCGACGTGCGTCGCCTGGGAGCCTAGACGCTTCTCAATCTCTTCCCGAATCCGCTTGGCACGGCTCGCCGAGTTCACTTCAACCAGCAGCGTCTTCCCTAAGATCTTTAGATGGCCAAGAACTGTGCTCTCCCAGGTCGGGTGCATCTTGTTCCCTTTCCTGAGCCAGGCAAATTCGATACTCCGCAGCGAGTCGTCAGGGTTTCGCTCCGCCTCTTCGAGCAATACCTCCCTGTCCACACCCCAAGCCAGGGGAGCGAGTGCGTCAAAGGTCGACTGCGCCGATTGGGTGTTGAAATGGATCTTGTGAGAGAGAAAGGGCTCTCCGTCGGTGTTTTGCAATTTCGGCGGCTTGGTCAGGGCATCGCGAATATCGAGATAGACGGCGCGAATCTCGTCGGCATACCGCGTCAGGTCGGCGGCGGCAAGTCCGCGGTTTTGCCTCTTGATATTGCGCTGTAATTGCGCACGTAGCTTGATGATCTCAACCTTCCTATCGGGAGGAAAAGGGATCGGCGCGGATCTGCCTAAGGTGGCAACTTCTGGCAAGATCCAAAGCTGTGCATAGAGCACGTCGCCGGGCCGCATCATCTCGCTTCCTGAGTGCTCCTCGATCTCGGTTTCTTCGCCGATCAGAAGGTCTCGCAGCACCGCACCCCGCCCAGGATGCACCCAGACAATCTCATAGAAGCTGACCGGCCGCGTGATGGCCTGCTCCAAAACCAATTGCTCCAGGCTGGAGAGACGGTTTGAGGATTTGTTCAGATAAGCCTGGACAACCACACCGCCCCGCGGCTTCTCGGTGCCTCGGCGGAGAGGCCTTTGTGGGTCCCACTCAAACAGAATATATGGGCTGAAGATGCTGATTTCATGCGGCATTTCGTTCAAGGAGACGGGGTCATCATCCTGATTGAAGTCCACCCAAGCATCGAGAGCGGCGTCGGCGAAGTCGCGCTTCAGAATCCGCCCCAAATCGGCAGTAAGGCGGTCGGACGCGTCGCGCTGNNTGCCGCAGGGGCAGGGATCGTTTCTACCAGTCTTTTCGCGAGGATGAGAACGCATACCGCCAGCATATCGCGACGATCCATTGTGCAGGTAGATCGGAAAACCTGACGGAACCCCCCGGCTACGCAGGCACACTCGCTTATGGCAGCCCCTACGGATACCGAAGGTCAAACATCAGCCATCTGTTGCATAGCCGAACGCGCCGGGTCCCAAGTCAAAAAGGTCAAGGACAGACTGTTTTAGAATCTTCAGTGGAATTGCCTGTCTTCTGTCCAGCCGTTCGAGGATACGCTTACGCGCCACCAGAACTATGTCGGCCCCATGAAATAAGGAGTTGCGCGCCATGGAGATTCCAAGTCTGACCAAGCTCGAAGAGCGCGTCTATCGCGCAGCAGAGGCAGCCCTGGTCCGCCAGCACTACGTCAGCGCTATCGACGTGTTGTGTGGGATGGGACTCCTGGCATCCTCGGCGGTCGACTCCTGGCGCAAGGGCCGCATCGATTTTCTGGAGTCGGAGATTCAGGGAAGCCCGAACAAGATCTCTTCGTCCATAGCGATATTCCAGCGTTGGGCGCAAGAAAAGGGCCTCAAGCCAAGTGAAACCGAGTACGTGCGACCCGCCCGATCCGGAACCGTGCCCTTGCAGTTTTTCTTGAGCGGTGACCCCCGGATCGAGAAGATGTTCCGTACGCACTACGTATCGCCCGCGCTCTCTGAGCGTAAGCAGCAGAAGCTTCTGCAGAAGCTCGAAAAGGTTCCGCAGCCGATCGTGTTTCTGAACCTGCGCGACGCGCAATGCTCGGAATGCGGAGCACAGGTTGCGCAGGGTTCCATGCTCTTGATGGAAGCGGACCAGCCGCTTTGCCTTTACTGTGCGCGCCTCGCCGGCCTGGAGTTTCTTTCGGCCGGCGACACAGCTCTGACGCGACGGGCCACCAAGTACAGCAAGCGAGCCGCCGTTGTCGTGCGCTTCAACCGGGCTCGTAAGCGCTATGAGCGGCAAGGCATTCTGGTGGAAGAGACCGCGCTGGAGAAGGCCGAGCAGGAATGCGTGCAGGACGCCGACGAGCGCGCAGCAGCGCGGGCACGGGCCGCAGTGCAGCGAATCGAACAGGATCGCAAACTGGTTGCGCAGATGATCAAGCTGATTGCGGAGCTGTTCCGGGGCTGTCCGGCGACCGAAGTTGCAGCCATTGCCGAACACACCGCAGTCCGGGGCAGCGGCCGCGTCGGCCGTTCTGAGGCGGGTCGAAATCTCGATGAAAAGGCGCTGACCTTGGCGGTTGGCGCCGCGGTTCGCCACAACCACAGTCAGTACGATGCGCTGTTGGCCAGCGGAGTAGACCGAGCCGACGCACGCCAACAGATCGCGGGCAAAGTAGAAGAGATGCTGGCGAAGTGGCGCAAGTAAGGTGTACCGTCGACAATCCAGTAGAACGGGAAGATGTTCGCGAGCGGGTTCGACGAGTGCAGTTAGCTGTTTGCCACAATCCAGGTGAAATACGTCTTTGAGACCATTTTGGTTGACGCATGGGCTTAGCCCTTCAATGTGGTCGGTAGTGAACAGTCCCCGAACTTCAAGCCGAGTACCGTAGGGCCACGGCGCGCTCGAAAGAACAGTGATGAACCCGCGTGCTGGCATGAGGAGAAAGTCATGAGGGAATCTATAGATTATGTGTTGGTGGCCTAGGTGAATAGATCTAGGATTCGCGGCTTTCTTAAACGCATGGCTACTTACCTGTCGCCAGTGATTTGCGTTGTGTGCAGCGCAGCAGCAATGGCTCAAACCAGCGGCATAACTGCACGCTCAATTCGCATGGAGACCTCAAACGACTTGCGAGTTTCGGCGCCGTTGCAAGCCGACGCTATCGATCCGGACTCGACCAAGCAGCGTCTGGGTGAGGTAGCCAGTTCGTTCACCAAGGATGATGGATTCATGGGTGCTGTCCTGGTGGCAAAGGGCACCGACATACTTCTCGACGAAGGTTACGGAAAGGCGGTTGTGGAGTGGAATATTCCCAATTCTCCCAACGTAAAGTTCAGGATCGGTTCGATGACAAAGCAGTTCACCGCGGCGCTTGTTCTGCTGGAGCAAGAAGACGGCAAGCTTTCCGTGGGCGACCCTATCCGCAAATACCTGCCTGACTCTCCTGATGCATGGGACAAGATAACAGTTGCCGATCTGCTGCATCACACCTCGGGCGTTCCCAACTTCATCTTCGACAAACGATTCTTTGAATGGCGGATGGTTTCTCACACACCAGCCGAGGAAATGGAGCTTTTCAGAGACAAGCCTCTGAACTTCTTGCCTGGAACACAGTGGGAGTACAGCAATTCCAACTATGTGTTGCTCGGTATCATCCTGGAAAAGGTGTCAGGCAAACGCTATGTGGATCTATTACAAGAGCGCATTTTGATTCCCCTCGGCATGAAGAACTCAGGGCTCGACGACGACGACCTGATCTTGCCCAAAAGAGCTGAGGGTTACGANNACGCGCTCCCAATCAATGTCTGTGGGCTGGTCCACCGGCGCGATGTACTCGACAACTGGGGATCTGCTGCGGCGGGAACGGGGTCTGTTTGGCGGAAAGGTTCTGTCTGCTTCCTCACTGAAGCAGATGACCACGGCTACTAAGGGGAAGTACGGCTGCGGCGTCTTTGTGAGTCGAAAAGACGACATGGAAGTAGTTGAACACGGCGGCAGCATTGAAGGTTTCAACAGCTACATGATTTACCTCCCGGCCCGCAATATCGCTGTCATTGCCCTGTCCAACGTAAGCGGCGATGCGCCGGATAAAATGGCTGCCGAACTACTCGACGTGACACTGGGAAAAACGGTCACGCTTGCCAAGCAGAGAGTTGCGGTGCCCATCGCGAAAGGTGAACTCTCAAAATTCGTTGGAGACTACCAAATCTCGGCGCAGTTATCGCTCAACATAACTGCATCGGACCAGGGCCTGGTCGTGCTGGCAACGGGACAGCCGCCGTTGCAATTCTCTTACGAAGGACAGATCAACGGTCACCCACAGTTCTTTACGCGGGCCATGGACGCACAGATTGAATTCATACCAACTACGACCGATCACGATTCGACATTGGTTCTTCACCTCAGCGAGAGCGCCATGCCCGGGAAGAGACAATGAGTTCTTCCGAAAACGTTAGAGGGTAGAAGCTTTGACCGATTGTTCTTCGTAACACCAAGGGCATGTCTGTGTTCGAAGCGCTCATCGAGCCGAAGTAAGCACATCTCTGAGTTCCGGCTGAATTGTCGGCTTCTATGAGAAGGTCA
>PLKU01000231.1 GCA_003140705.1 Acidobacteriaceae bacterium | reverse complement strand
CGCCTCGCCGATGTGCTCAATCCCCGATGGTTCGTTTGGCGAGCCGTCGGCCGCCGCGGCTTCGTCCCAGAGGCTGGTAATCACCTTATGGCCTGTAAGGGAGGCAAATGTCAGCGGCTGAACAAACCTGCAGGCCGACTCCGTCATCACCACGTGGACTTCAAGAGCCTGACGCTGCAGCGCGCGCACCAGCTCTGCCGCCTTGTAGGCGGCAATCCCGCCCGAGACGCCCACGGTTACTCTCATCACTCGATTGTAGCCGGTTTCTACTAGCGCGGGAGCTCCGCGCGTTGGGGAGATTTCTTGGAGGAGTGGAACCTCCGGAGAGGAGGGACGGGACGTGCGAAAATGCTCAAGTACGGTTGATTCTGACGGCCAGCGGCCGAAATCATTGAAGGAACATCATCCGCTGTTTTGCGCATGGTTTCCAGGGGATAAGCAAGATGCACGGGAAGTTAGAGTTGATGATGGGACCGATGAGAAGTAATAAAACCGCGGAACTCTTGCGGCGCGCCGACATGCGGCGCCAATACGCCGGCCAATATGTCATGGTCCTCAAGCCCAGCGACGATACCAAGGGCGGACCTGGTGTGGTTGAGAGTCGTAACCCAAAGGGGCACGGTAAGATGAATGCCCTCGAATTCAAATCGAATGACCCATGGGAGATCTTTCAGGCAATCGCCGCCAAGGAAATGGCTATTGGGAAGAGAGTCGAATGTGTAGCGATCGATGAAGGACAATTTATAGAAGAATTATTCCCCCTGACACGGCGTCTCCTCGATGAAAACCACGACGTCCTGGTTGCTGGCCTGGATCTTGACTTCCGAGCCATTCCCTTTGGAGAGATGCTCGACCTCACATGGTTCGTAACCGCATACGGAGGCAGCATTACTGAATGCATTGCATACTGCGCATGCGGAAACCGCGCTCTCTACTCGCAGCGGCTCATCGAAGGTGAGCCGGCGCCCTACGACAGCCCCATCAAAATGCCGGGCGATTCCTACGAGCCGCGGTGCGCTGAGCATTTTGTGCTCCCCGGGCGTCCACATTGACACCTTCAGCGATGCAACTCGCAAGATTTCTACCGCCGCGGTGGCGACAGGCTTAAGCGTCAACCTCAGAATGTGCATGGCAGTCTGAAGTTAGCCGAGCGGGAGCCGTTTTACCGCGTAAGCAGGGCAGAGAGTCGCTTCTCGAACGGCTCAAGAAGCGCATCAGGATTTATCGGTATTGCAAGCGCCACAGGCCAGCCCGGGCCTCCACTCTTGCCGATTTTCATAAGTGTGGAGATTCACCTTTGCGGTTCGCACAGAGCCCCTCAGTTGGAACTCGAATGGCCCGTCTATAGAGAGATGAGAATCCACCTTGGTCGCGTTGGCACAGAACACAAACATACGCATAGCCGCGCGGGCTGCGGCTGCAGGGAAAAGGCAACCAAGGGAAGGAAAACTAACTCAAGAGAATTGGAACAGCCGGCCCTTCGACAAGCGGCTTCACCACTGGTACATCGGTCTTGACGTACGCAATCTTGCCCGCGTCGATCTCGTCCTGGGCAATTCGGCAGGCCTTGTTGGACTGGCTGTGAACGAGAGCGTGGGAGCCGCTCTGCAACTGTCGGGCGCGGCGGGCGGCTACCAGTACCTTGCGGTAATTGGAGTCGAAACCGGTCTCAATCGTCATTTGGGTCCTCATCTTCCCCGCCGGAATCATCCTCATCGGAGTCTTCCTGGTCAGAGTCGTCGTCGAAATTCAACTGCTGCTGGCCGGAGGAGCCAATAATGCCGAACGCCTCCAGCACAGGTTTGAGCCGCTCCTGCGAGTTGAACTGCAGGCAGGCTGCGGCAACCTCCAACACACGGCGCGAGCGGTACGCGATCACTTCGCCATTTCGATAATATCGCTCGGCAAGCACAATCGCCTCCAATTGCGCTACCGCCCTGTCCAGAATGTCGTTGACCAGAATATAAGCGTACTCGCGATAATTTTCAATTTCCTTGCTCGCCTCGTTCAGCCGCCGGTACACTTCTTCCTCATTGACAACTCCCTCAGCGCGGCTGCGATTGCGTAAGCGGGTGCGCAGAACCCGAGGGTTGGGCGGCATCACAAAGATGCTCACGGCCTCAGGCATTTTGGCTCGCACTTGGGCTGCACCTTGAACGTCAATATCCAGCAGCAGGTCGTGACCGGCCGCACGCGCCTCTTCAAGTGATTGCCGAGCGGTCCCGTAGAAATTGCCAAACACCTCGGCGTGCTCAAGAAATACCCCAGCTTCAAGCATCCGTTGAAACCCTTCGCGGGTGGTGAAGTTGTATTCGCGCCCATTTTCCTCAGAGCCACGAGGCGGCCGCGTAGTCCACGAAATAGCAAACTCAACACCGCTTACCTGTTTGCGTAGCTCGCTTACCAGCGTGCTCTTGCCTGAGCCCGAAGGCGCCGAAATGATGAAGAGAATTCCTGCCACGATTCGATTGTCCCTCGGTTCTATTTGCCAATGATTTTATTCCACATTCTGGATCTGTTCGCGAGCTTTCTCGATCTCCGACTTCATGGCCAGTCCCAGTTCCGTAATGCGGGTTCCCTTTCCACCCACGCCGCCAGTCTTAGACAACAGGGTATTGGCTTCGCGGTTCATCTCCTGAAGCAGAAAATCCAGCTTCTTTCCCAGTTCGCCGCCCGCGACCAGCAGCTCCCTGAAATGTGAAATATGTGTGTGCATGCGGGCTAACTCCTCGGCAATATCGCTTCGTTCGATGAGCACCGCGACCTCTTCGAGCAGCCTCTGGCGATTGAACTCAGGCCCAGTAGCCGTAAGCAGACGCTGCGTCAGGCGTTCCTGGTAACGCTGTTCAATCTCCGGACGCAGCACAGCCACTCCCTCGGTCGCCTCAGCGAGCCTTTCGAGCGTCGCGTTAAGGATCGCAAAAAGCGACTCTCCTTCGCGAGCACGCATGATCTTTAATTGATCAAGCAGCGGGCCAATCTCCTTCTGTACGCTCTCCGTCAGTGCCGTCTGATCCTCATCATCGCAATTTTCAGTCTGTAGAGCTCCGGGCATACGTAGAATCGCGTTCAGATCCGGATCGCCTGCAAGTCCGTTTTCTTCGCGCGCCGCGGCAAAGGCGGCCAGATAACCGGCTACGAGCTCGCGATCGTAGCCAACCCTCTGCTGTGAATTGCGATCGACCGACAGCGCCAGCTCGACATGTCCGCGAACAAGCGAGCCCTTGAGCGACTTGCGCAGTTCGTTCTCTAGCCCGTCGAGACCCGAAGGCAGGCGTAACTGTACGTCGAGAAATCGATGGTTCACACTCTTCACACTCAACGTGTAGCTGAGCTGATCATTCACTTGCACTTGAACTCGCGCGAACCCGGTCATCGAATAGATCGCCATTGTCTGCTACTCCTCTGGCCCGGTTCTAAGTGCCAAATGCAATTGAGATGAGTCCAGTTCCAAAGCCTCTGCCTCCTGGGCCTCGGGCACGTCCATAAATTGCAATTGATAGAGCCGCTGATAGGTGGGCGATGATGTCAACAGCTCCTCGTGGGACCCGATGGCGGTAATCCGCCCGTCCTCAAGAACTGCAATACGGTTCGCGCGGCGAATAGTTCCAAGCCGATGGGCGATCACCAACACGGTCCGTCCCTGCATGAGGTTCGCGAGAGCCGCCTGAACCAGCGACTCGCTTTCGGCGTCCAGGGCTGAAGTGGCCTCGTCGAGAATTAGAATCGGCGAGTCCTTAAGAATGGCCCGCGCAATGGCCATTCGCTGCCGCTCGCCGCCTGAGAGGCGAAAGCCCTTTTCGCCGATCACAGTGTCATATCCCTGAGGCATGCGAAGAATGAAGTCGTGCGCCAGCGCGTTCTGAGCAGCCTGCTGCACGATTTCTAATTTCACGTCCGGTTGGCCGTAGGCGATGTTGTTACGAACCGTGTCGTTGAAGAGAATTGTTTCCTGTGTGACTTGGGCGACCTGTCGGCGCAGCGAGCCAAGTGTGAGATCGCGAAGATCGCGATCATCGATAAGGATCCGGCCCGAGGTCACGTCAAAGAATCGCGGGATCAGATTGACCAGCGTCGACTTGCCGGCTCCGCTTGGGCCCACCAGCGCCAGCACTTCGCCGGTCCGGAGCTGAAGGTCCACGTTGTGAAGAATCTGGTGTTCGCCCTTTTCAGTGCTGTAGGAGAAGCCCACATTCTCAAACTGAACACTCCGCTTAAAGCCCTTCAAGGTGGCAGCGCGAGGACGCTCCTTGACGTCATCCTTGGTGTCGAAGAAGCCAAAGATGGACGACGAAGCGCCCATTGCCTGCTGAAAGCTGTTGTAGAAATAGGCGAACTTGCGGACCGGGTCGTAGAGCTTGAAAAGCAGGATGATGAATGCTGCAAATAACCCCATCGTCATGCGCCCATGGAGGATTTGATTGCGCCCGATCAGCAGGAACATTGCAATTGCCACCGCCCCGATACTATCCATTAGTGGTGAGCTGATGGACTGAATGCGCACGTTGCGCAGGTTGGCTCGGAATAACCGGCTTGCAGCCTTTTTGAAGCGGAGAATCTCCCAAAGCTCCGTGTTGAAGGCTTTGACGATGCGGTTCCCGGTCACCGTTTCATGAAGAATGTTCTGAATTTCGGCCAGCTTGTCCTGGCCTGTGCGGGTGCGGGTGCGGACTTCCCTTCCGATCTTCCGCGACGAGGTGATCACCACAGGCACAAACAAAAGCAGCGCCCAGCTCAGCTGGCCACCAAGGCGGATGACAAAGACCAGTCCGACAATGAAGGTGAAAAACTGCTGCAGAAACTCGCTGATCACCGAACTCACTGCGACCTGCACTCGATCCACATCGTTTATTAGAGTGGAAAGGATGGTTCCTGTGGCGTGTTTGTGAAAGAAGCTGGAGGACCGACGTAGCGTGGCCTCATAGAGGTGGTTGCGCAGATCGGTAATTGTGCCAAAGCCGGCGTAGTTCACGAGGTAGGTGCCGAGGTAATCGCACAGTCCCTTGACAAATGTGGACATGACAAGCGCGAAGGCTACGACACTCCATGCGTTGTGCATGTGCAGGAAACGGGGAACGACCATTCTCAGATCGAAATGCCATGGGCTGTTGGGTAGTCCCAATATGATGGGGCCTTCGGGCGCGTCGGGTCTTAACACCTGGTCGAAGATGGGTTGGAACAGGAGGGTGCGAAATGTGTCCAGCGCGCCGACCATGGCGAGCAAGAGGACTCCGGGCAGGATTTGCAGGACGTAAGGTAGCCCGTAACGCAGGAGGCGCAGGAAATTCTTCATGCCGCTTGGACCGCCTCGCGGCCAACTGACTCGTGGATAAGCCACAGGCCTTGGGTCAAAATCTCCATCCCAGCATTGTATCTGGCGGGCCCCTGGGATTGCCTCTGGACCGTCGCCTTTCCGAAATGCAATAGCCCTTTCAGCCACCAGATAAAAACCGCACGTTCAAGACATTGATGCGGATGCGATTCTTATGATCTCCTCGTAGTAGGCACAATATTCGTCGGTAATCGCCTTGTCGCTGAATCGACTCAGATTCCGAAAACCAGCGGCGCGTAATCTCTGGCTGTCTTGGAGACCCTCTCCGATGATCGCCGCTGCACCTCTAAAATCTTCCGGATCGATGAGAATCGCAGCATCCCCCGCGACCTCGGACATAGGCTCGCGAAAACTGGTGATGACCGGACAACCGCAGGCTTGCGCCTCGAGGATGGGCCAACCAAAGCCTTCCTCCAGCGAAGGGAACAGCAATGCCAATGAGTTGCCGTAGAGAGCCTGCAACTCCTCGTTTGAAACGCCAACGGCCTGGATGACGCGGTCGGCAATCCGTTCCTCCCGGATCACATCGAGCATCTCCTCTGTCCAGGTCTTGCCGACCATGATCAGCTTGGAAGTGGATAACGCATCCTGCTCGATGAGGCGTGCAAAGATGCGCAGCACACCCGCCCGGTTCTTGTACCACTGGTTTCCGCCGACGTGCAAGAAGTAGCATTCGCCAGCCTTCAATCCGAGTCGGGAAACAAATCCAGGAGGAAACGGAGCGCCGGGCCGATAGCCCCAATTAAGAGGAACATGAATGACTCGAAGCTGGCCGATCTGCTGGTGCCTGTCACCTTGTTTGCCGGTGAGTGCCATCAAGTCCTTCGCGGTCTTGGCTGAATCGCACACTATATGAGGCGCACTCCGCAGCCCGGAAAGGATCCATCGCTGCAGCAATTGGCCTGACAAGGCTACAGACACCTGGGGAAACTCGCCTCTCGCAGCACGAATAGCAAGCACATCGTGGCATGTAATGAGGCTCGCCCTCTCGCGAACACCACGCAAGTACATTGAGTTAGAGTGGTCCAGCACATGAACCAGGTCGCAAGTCTGCGCCATGCGGCGCAGCTGCCGCGGGAAGAGCAGGAATTTGTCCAGGTATCCCAGATACTTTTTTAGTCCCTGACGCCGCGCGAACTTCGAGAAGAACGGCTCTGGCGCCGTCACGTTGATCTGATGGCCTCGCTCCTTCAGGGTGCGCTGAAGCCAGAACGCATAGCGCAGCATGCTTTCCTGAGCATCTGGCTCATAATTCGCCACAAGAAGGATTCGCATGGGTTCACCTTAGCATGAGGGCTTTAGAGCTCTTGCTTCTAATGTGTGTCCCCACTTCCAGATCGGCGCCTGTCTTTGGGAGAGTATGCCCGTTATCAGCAACTCTTTCAGAAGCTGATTTTTCTTTGCGGGAACCAAGTGAGTTGTATGGTTGTGTTTGTGACGGTCTGAAGTCCTGTGAGGTAGATGGGCGCTTTGTATCGTTCGTAGGTGAAGTTTCCGTTGACCTCGAATTCCTTTCCGATTCGCTTTACGACCTGGAAGTTGATGTCGTTGAGCGTAGTCCCGTACTGAGTTCCGCCCGGGGACGCTTCAATAAAATCCTTGGCTGCCTTCTGATTGCGAACGCCCACCTGCACCCACTCGTTGCCGGAGAGGTGATAGGTGATCCATCCCTGTCCGCCTTTGTCCTCGCGGCCGATCCAATCGCCGAACAGTTGGCCCTTGTTTGTGTAGCCCTGCCTTTGAATGCCCTCATAGTACATGAACTCTCCGCCTTGGCTGCGAGAGACGGGCGGATCTGTGGAGGCGCCCTCGACGCGGATATCAAGCTTCGCAACTCCAGGCACATGCGACAGGTACAGGCCCGGCCGCCAGGAGGCGCGCCGCGGTGCGTCAATGGGCGAGACGTCGTCGTGCACCTCTGAGTCGCAGTAGAGCGTGAGCCACTTGCGGACAAAGGGAAGCCGGTAGGTGAAGTCGAAGGCGCCAAAGCGCGCTCCCGGGTCCGCAGGGCTGTTCTTCACCGCAGGCGTGGGTGCTGAAAAGCTGAAGAAGCTTCTCAGAAAGCTGTGCAGCGTGATCGGCTCGTGCCCCTTGCCACCCCAGATCACGGTGCGCTCGAAGCCGAACTCCAGGTTCTCCGTGGGCTTGAAGCTGACCTTCTCCACATGCACCCAGGGATCATTGGGATAGGTGTGGCCCTTCAGAGAGCCCACCAGAAAGTCATAGCGGAACGGGCCCGTCAGCCGCGACAGCAGCGGAATGCGCAGCGGCTCGATGCGGTTGAGGCGGAACGAGTAGATGTCCTCTGCATTGTTGGAGTACGCCATGCCCCCGCCCAGCCCCGGTCCCAGCCAGTCGTCCTGCTTGCCGAACGAAATCTCGTGGTTCAGGTAGTGGGCCGAGACGTAGGCCTCCATGATGCGCAATTCGGTGGTGGCCGCAATCGGTCCGCCTGGAATGGTGGCCTGCTGGTTGTACGGAATAGGGGTACATGAGACGCCAGAACTCCAGCAGGCGGGGTTGAAGAAGTCTGTCGTGCCGTCATCGGCGGCGAGCATCTCTGCCAGGCCCATCGAATAGCCGGCGGCCGAGGGCGCGCCCTGGAACTCGCCCCGCGCGTACATAAGAAACCGGCCCGCCGAGGCGTACCCGCTAGCGCCGGTATAGTTGTTGAAGCCGCTCGAATAGGGCCGGCCGTAGTCGTTGATCACCGTCGAGCCGAGATGGTAGCTGTCGCGGAGCGGCGTGCCGCTGAGCACACGCATGGTCGAGTACACCGACTCGACGCGCGTGTTGCCCTCGTGCACAAGGCACGGACCCTGCATGTCGTCCCGCAGCGCATGAATCAGAGCCTCGTAGATCTCCTCGGCCTCATCCGTCGACGCACTCGCATCCGCGTCCTCGATCCGCGCCCCCGCCTCCTCGAGCATGTGCTCCACGCTGGAGCGCGTCCACGGCCGCATGCCCAGATACGCGCTGTCTACAAACCCAAGAGAGAAAAGACGAAGCACCGCCGGATACATCCAGCTATCCACCGGAATGTACGGCGAATCCAGAACCGATGGCTCGCACACGGGCGTCGGACGGCTCGCGTCACGGCTATGGCCCCAAGGCCAGTCCCCCGCCGAAACAACCCCAGACGCCAAAGGGTCTTCCCCATACAATGAAAACGCCGTCAAAACGAGAAGGCACGATATCAACAAGACCCTCGAATACACCCGAGCCGTGACAAAAAAAACTCTCTCATTCATACGCTCACTCTATCAACTTTCAGGCGCCAATCTCCAATGAGAAACCGGGGCAAGGTCAGGCCGAACGCAATCGCGATGAGGTTTTACAACTTGATGGACCGAAAGCAGGCATTGCATCCATTCACGTTGTCATGGCATAGGGACCGGGCACATTCGCAACGTACCAGTCATACGCCTCCTTCATGCCTGTCTCGAAGCTGGTCGGCGCCACCCAACCCATGTTGCGGAGGCGGCTGACATCCATCACTTTTCTCGGCATTCCGTCGGGTTTCGAAGTTTCGAACGTGAACGTCCCAGTCCATCCGATGATCGCCGCGATGCGCTGAGCGAGTTCCAGGATCGTCATATCGACGCCAGTGCCCACGTTCAGGAACATCTCTTCAGAATAGTTCTTCATGACAAAAACGCAGGCATCTGCCAGATCTTCTGAATACAGAAACTCTCGCCGTGGCTTCCCTGTTCCCCACAATTCGACCGTCGGGCTGGCGGCGGCCTTTGCTGCATGGATCTTCATGATCAGGGCAGCCACGACATGGCCGCCCTCAGCGTCGTACCGGTCACCGGGGCCATAGAGATTGGTGGGCATCACAGAGACAAAATCACAGCCGTACTGGCGGCGAAAAGCCTGGCAGAGCTTAATGCCGGCGATCTTGGCAATGGCATACGACTCGTTTGTCGGCTCCAAAGCCCCGGTCAGCAGAGCTTCTTCCCGCATGGGCTGCTCGGCGAGACGCGGAAAGATGCAAGAGGATCCCAGGAATAGAAGCTTCTTTACACCGGTCTGCCACGCCGCATGGATGATATTTGATTCGATCGTGAGATTGTCGTACAAGAACTCCGCCGGTCGCGTTGCATTGGCCATAATGCCGCCGACGGTGGCGGCGGCAAGAAAAACCACGTCGATCTTTCGATCCGCCATCCACGCGTCTACATGCGCCTGACGCAGTAGATCGAGTTCGCTTCTCGTGGCCGTGACCATTTCGCAATTCTCACGCGCCAGGCGGCGAGCAATCGCAGATCCTGCCATCCCACGGTGCCCTGCAACCCAAACGCGCTTGCCGGCCAGATAGAAGCTAGTCATGACCGCTCTCTCTCCGGTGCGATTCACCGGCAATCACTCTCAGATCGGAAGCCACCATCTCCGAAACAAGTTCGGGAAACTCGACCGAGTGTCTCCACCCGAGGACGCGGCGGGCCTTGGAAGCGTCCCCGAGCAAAAGATCAACTTCTGTGGGACGAAAATAGCGCGGATCGATCTTGACCAGCACTTCGCCCTTGATGGCATCGATCCCGACTTCGTCAACGCCTTTACCCTTCCAGTCAATCTTGCGGTCAATTTTAGAGAACGCAAGTTCGATAAACTCGCGCACGCTGTGGGCTTCACCGGTAGCTAGCACGTAGTCGTCTGGCTTGGGCTGCTGGACGATCCGCCACATCCCTTCAACATAGTCTCGCGCATGGCCCCAGTCGCGCTTGGAGTCGAGGTTGCCGATGTAAAGCGTCTTTTGGACACCCAGATGAATGCTCGCCACCGCGCGCGTAATCTTGCGTGTGACAAACGTCTCGCCGCGCACAGGGCTCTCGTGATTGAACAGGATGCCGTTCGAGGCATGCAACCCGTAGGCTTCGCGGTAGTTTACCGTAATCCAGTAAGCGTATAGCTTGGCTACGCCATATGGACTCCGAGGGTAGAATGGAGTCGTCTCCGTTTGCGGTGTTTCTTGTACCTTTCCATACAGCTCAGAGGTAGAAGCTTGGTAGAACCGCGTCTTTTCGACAAGCCCTAGGATTCGGATCGCCTCCAGGATACGGAGAGCGCCTGTGGCATCGGCATTCGCAGTGTACTCGGGAGTTTCGAAGCTGACTTGCACGTGGCTCTGTGCCGCAAGATTATAGATTTCGTCCGGCTTTACCGCCTGGACGATTCGAATCAGATTGGTGGAGTCGGTCATATCTCCGTAGTGAATCTGGAAATGACTATCTGGGACATGGGGATCCTCGTAGATATGGTCGATGCGCGCCGAGTTGAAAGACGACGAACGCCGCTTGATACCATGCACCAAGTATCCTTTTGCTAACAACAGATCGGCCAAGTAAGCGCCGTCCTGGCCAGTGATTCCAGTAATTAGAGCGACTTTCCCCATGAACCTGCCTTCATCAACTGTATTCGTTTCGGGCCGAAGCCACAGCGTTCTTGCGCCCCTGAAACGCGGCAGGAAAGACCGCCTGAATTCCTCCTGCGACAACACGGGCATTTCATCCCAATTCATGACACAGTCGACATTATAGTTGACGCCCAGCTAGCCATGTGTCATCTGCAAGGAACTTGCCTGAACGGGCAGCTGCCTAATTGGAAAGGTCTTGATGAAAGGCGCTCGGAACACAGCTGCCAGGTCGCATTTCGGCGGGTGGTGCCATTGGCCATCTTCGATAGTCAAGCGAGGGCAAGGCCGACTACCAGGGTTTGATTTGCGCTAAGACTTCGCTCCAATCCGATGAAGCTCCGAAATCGGCTTCCCATCTCGGATCCCGTTTCCATCATTCGACCTGCAATCTCAGCTTTCATTCGTTGTGTTCGGACAGGCCTCTAGAGGATTCAAAAAGGGCTTACAGGACTTCGCTCGCGTGCAACTCCTTTCCCCCTTTCCGGAAAAAGCCGGATTGACTGAGGCGGTATTCTGTTACGAGTCTTCGGTTACAATCATTGCGGGTACACGACGGCGCGATTCCGGACTCAATCATGTTGCGACCACAATACAGCGAGACCTGGCCCGAGTCGTTCAGACTCAGCTACTCCTATGACGAGCTCGAGCTATGGGGCAATCGAAAAGACCTCGGCTACACCTATCAGTATCGAAATCGTCGCGCGTGGGCTCTCCAAGCGATCGAGGAACTGGTCCCAGCAGGCGGAACTATACTCGACGTTGCAGCCGCGAGCGGTAACTTCACCCTTCCGCTCGCTGAAATGGGCTACAGGGTCACCTGGAACGACCTGCGCGGTGAGCTTTCGGAGTTTGTGAAGCTCAAATATGAGTCTGGCCGCGTGGAGTTCGCCGCCGGGAATATCTTTGAATTGGCGAAAAGCTGGGCCGACCGCTTCGACGCAGTGGTGGCCTTTGAAGTCATTGAGCACATGGCCCATCCTGACCATTTTCTTGCGGCAATGGCGACTCTCCTGAAGCCCGGCGGCGTTCTCTTTGTGACCACTCCCAATGGAAGGTATTTCCGCTCTCATCTTCCACGGTTCAGCGACTGTCCGGATCCAACTGTCTACGAAGCCGTGCAGTTCAAGCCAAATTCAGATGGCCACATCTTCCTGCTCGATGCAGCAGAATTCACCTCCCTGGCCTCGAACGTGGGCCTCGAGACTGAACGCCTCGAACTGATGACAAACCCTCTTACCAACGGCCACATCAAGCTCGGCCATCTCTTGCCCTACCTGCCTTTCCCCCTGGTCCGCGGATTGGAGAAGGCAACCAGAATGCTTCCTAGAGTTCTCCGCGAGGCATTCCATACCCAGATGGTCTCCGTGCTGCGCAGGCCCTTGGAATGAATCAGTTTGCTGGGCTTTCGCCAAACGCTCCGGCGAGGGAATTTAGATGCCAGCAGGGGCTCAAGCGGCAGGGTCTCAGGCTTCAGGGTTGAAATGTCGCCTGGACCAATCCTTGCTCAGAGGAGCGCAGAAAGAGGGCTGTCGCAATCAGATTAACGAAAAGTCCCGCGCAGTTTGTGAACAGACTCAACTCTAGGACACCATGGACGGACCGGATATCAAAAATCACGATTCCAAGAACCTGAGAAGATAGGCCGGCAGTCAGACCGATCCACGCCGGCACGATCCAGCCCCGACTCACGTTTAGCCCCCATATCGCCGCAAGGATCGCTGCGCTCACAGAACAGCTCAGAGCAAGAAGGCATTGCCCTCCCAATTCGCCATAGCGCGGCCCAAGAATGCTTACGAGCTGATTCGGGAAGAGCCAGCCGATCACCAAGACAGAACTGACTGCGAAGCTGTACAGACCTATGATCCTTAGAAACAGGGCACGCAAACGCTTGGGGTCCTGACAGCGGGCGAATCGGGGGACAAGAATATTGGCCAACACGCTTGACATGGCCGTAAAAATCATCGCGAGCCTTCCCAGAGCGCCCACATCGGCTACCCGCGCGCTATTGCCAAACAAGCTGATGAGAAGGACGCCGATCTGCCCTGAAAGCACACCGTAGAGCTCGTAGGGTATCTGCTTCCGAATGATGACAAGAATGGCTGACACAGTGTGCTTCTCGGCCTTTGCGCGCAGGTTGACCTGATTGCCCGCATACCTTTGGTAGAGCCAAAGCTGCACTCCAAATCCAGCACAGTTTGCGAGCAGCGCCGTTGTGGCATTCAGGTGCGTAAGGTAAAAGAGTGCGAGAATCGCCAGCCTTGTAACAACTGAGAGGATAGCTGCTGCTTCAATCAACCGGTAGTTCGACCGCAATTGGGGAACTATGCCGAATACACCGGTCCCGAATTGAAACAACAACGAAGTGATTAGAACGCCGGTAAAGGAGAACGCAGAGATTAGAGAGGCGCCATCTCTAAGGAACATCAAAGGCGCCGTCACGCCAACTCCCAGCACGACTATGGCGACGAGCCATCGTCGAATACTGAGAGCAGAATTGATGAGCTTTCCAAGCGCCTCCCCATCTTCCCACACGGTTCCACCGAGCGCCGATAGCGCGGCGCTGATCCCGCAATCAGTCAGGGCCGCAGCCGAGAACATAAATGAGGTAGCAATCGAATAGAATGCGTAGTCTTGCTTTGAAAGAATGCGAATAATTGCGATGCCAGTCACTGCATTGGCAGCCTGGACAAGCAATTGAATCGTAAAGAATCGGGTAAGCACTCCGCCCCAAGAGAGCAAGTGTTTCCTTTTCATCGCGTCCCGTAACTTTCAAGGTTGCGGTCACACATCGGTGGCCTTTCTCAATCCCGCCGGATCGCCCGTTTACCTTCGACATTCAAGATGAGGAGTTTCCTCAATCATACGAATCCAAGCGACTGGTATGCGCCAATGTATTCCTTTGCCGCAATCTCCCACGCAAGCCTGGTCTCAGCGAACGCCCTGCACTCTCTCCCAATCCTCGCAGCTAACTCCGGCTGATTGAGATAAGCTTCAGCCAATCCCAGGCAAGCCGCATCATCATTGTTCTTGACAAGTGGGAACACCTCCCCTCCGCCGTAGCTCCTGATCCCACCAGTATCGGTTGTAATGATGGGGAGGCCACAGGCGAGGGCTTCTACGACGGCATTGTTCGCTGAACTGTCTTCCATCGGCATGAGCATCGCCGTCGACGTTTGATATCGCGTTAGTAGATCTTCATCGCTCAGGTTGTGATACCACCTAACTGAGGGTTCATTGCTCAGTTGCCTGATTGCCGGGTCTTGTCTCGCAAAAAGCGGTACAACCAAATCAAAGATCACGTCCGGGAACCTGCGGCTGATCTCGGGTATGACCCGAGCAAGCATGGCAGTATTTCTCAGCCACGCCCCAACAAAAATGAACTTGTGTGGACGCGCGTCTCGGGAGGCGGCCGATGGCCTAAAGAAATCTGTATCGACCCCATGCGGCAGAACTTTGATTTGAGAGCGGTTGAAGATGTCACTGAACTCATCGCGCACGTTTTCCGACAAGACAATCACCTCAGGCAGCGCTCGAAGATATTCAAGGTCGGAATCTTTCCAACATCTCCTCGGCAGGTGCATCGTGCCAATCCAGCGCGCGTGTTTAGATGGGGGCGAGAGAAACCGTATATGATCCTCCAGGATCAAGACATGACCTGGGCTCCGTGCGAGGCGCATGCGAAGTACAAATTCGAACTCGGACGCAGCCAATGCCTGGTCGCGATTTGGATGCCGCATCCAGGCCGAATAGGCCTTGCCGGCGATTCTTGTGGTAAACCCCTTTCTGGGCCGAATAACGGTGTTGGAGCAGCCAAGGAGGCCCAGGTTTTGACCGAGCTGCCCAATGCCAGCGTGTTTCCCAAACCAGGCAAAGCTATGATCCAAGAGAAGAAGTGACATCGCCGCCAGTATACTTGCTCAAGAACGAGGGATGGAAATGATAGCGGGAGTGGATAGCCAGGAGCGAGACCGAAAGCATAGAACTCCAGGGACCGGGGGCCCTCTGCTGAAGTCACCTCCGGCCAGTGAGACGCACGAATCGTCTAATCGAAACTATGGTTTTCCCATTCTCAACTCGTCCATGACTTGTGTCTGGAGCGCGAGAACGTTCCAAGCGTCATAGCCGAGCAGATAACCATTGGAGTGGAGCAAGTCAAAGAGCGGCTTTCGATCTGCCTTGCCCAAATGGAAGTGTTCAAAATGGATGCAGTAGGGCAACACCGGCAACTTCAAAGCCATGCGGACTACCTGAGCATCGAACCCTTCAACGTCGATTTGCAGCAGATCAACCCTGGTCAGGCATAGCTCCGCCACGAGTGAGCTGAGGGATCGGGCGGACACCGTAATCCTTTCAATTTCGTGATCCTCCTTGCCATGACGCTCCAGGTGCTTCCGAAAAAAGGACGATATTTGAAGTGTTAAATCGACTTCCGCTTCCTTCATGCCAGTGCCCTTTAGCCGGTAAAGATGAGCCTCACCATCCTGCTCGGCGATCGCGCATTGGACAAGTGTGACGTTCGGGCATCCAGCATAAGTCTTTTGCAATCGAGCAAAAGCCAATGGATTCGGTTCAACTAGTACTGCACGGTTTAATCCCTTCGCCACGTGCCTGTGAACAGGATCATTCGTAACACCATCGCAGGCACCGATTTGCAGGATAGTGATGGCGTCGCCGCGGGCTTCGTAGCTTGCCAGCAGAAGGTCAACCGGCGCTAGGGTGACGGTTGGCAACCGCCGGCAAACATCGAAGGGTGTCAACTCCAAAAAGTATTGGAAAAGAAGGTTCAGTCTACGGCCCATGATTGCGATATCCGATCCAGCGCTTCGAGGTTATCGACAATATACCATCTGCTGTTCGCGCCCACAGGTGTTCCATGAGGATTGACCACCCCGACATTGCGGTCTCTCGATTGAGTGTCATTCGGCCGTCGGATTGGGATCCAATGATCTGCAGGTCGAACTTGACCGCGGATCTTCCATAGCGATGGACTTGTGAAACTGCTAGCTTCCGACACCGAAGGATTGAGCATCCCTATCGCCTGCAGTAGAAGCGTCCAATCAGGGCGGCAATCCCGCAAGCCAGTTGCTTGGATCGCAGTTGCAGGATGGAGTAGGGATGTATGGGTGACGAAAGTTGAGTGAAAAAGAACTTGGTCGAAGGGAAGAGCGGGTTGCCTGCCAGAGCACTGAGTAACAGCGATCCCCTCCAGGGCTTGGGGCCTACGGCATGGTGCATGGTAAACCCGGCGGGAACGAATCCCATCGCCTCCGGTCCCATGGTGGTAAGTGGATGCTCAGTGTACATGGCGGCAATGTTGAGCGCATCCTGATCGCTGGCATGGAAGGGCATCTCCCGGCCACCAGCCATGAAACCCTTCAGATTGCAGCCTGTCGCCTCAGCCATTTCGATCATGCGCTTCCACAAATGGAGAAAACTGATCTGGTCGGCGGATACGCCGACCATTCCACCATTGAAATAGTGATTGAGACGGCGCGGGTTATGGTGTCCCGCACTAGCAGCAATTTCCATCCACTTGTGCCGCAGCGGAGAGTCCTCTGGANNTATTTCCTGACACAACGCTATTCCGTAGCGCTCCCAGTCTGCGAAGAAGGCCCACCCGCAGCGCAAAAAGATATCCGGATCAAAATACCAGAGGTAATCGCACTCGGGGTTCACCGTTTGGAAAAGTCTAAGCATGAATTGGGGCTTGTAATTGGTAAGGTGCATGTCCGTTTCGACCCGCAAGAAAACAAGCCGGATCTGGTCGTCCACCATGTACTCGCAGTCTCGATCTTCGAGACGCTTGAGTTGATAAAGCCAGGGCGGCAACGCCCCTCGATATCCCGCCCAAAGTGTCCCAGCGTAGCCAGCTCGCACGAGAGAGTTGACAAAGGCTGCCAGCCCGAAATGGTAATCCCCTTCAAAGAGCGTGCAAATGGCATGCTTGTGGTCTTGAGGAACGCCAGGGCTGGAAAGTGCAGGCATACTCATCTCTTTATCGGCCGTAATACATTTCCCCATTCATCCTAGCAGGCGAAGCGGGAGAGGCCAGGTCGCATTCAACGCTCGGAAATGCCCAATCGGAGACGATCGCGGCCTGCCCCTCTGATCTGATTCCGCCTGGCGCGATCAGCCACCATTGATCTCAGACCTGAGCCGCGTGTTCTTCGCAGCTGGCGCAGGCGAACCATGCCGACATTCGCAACAATCCTCGAACTGCCGCGGGGTGGGGGATATACTAGTTTGGTTGAGTATTTAGACAAGAATGGTGATCATTGCTCAACCTGATGATCTAAACCAGCACATCGAGCCCCCGAAGTCCAAATTTGCCGCGTTGCCAACTGGAATACAGCCCGCCTTGGAAGCAATTTCATCTTGTCTGGTCGTGACGAGGCTTTCTTCCGATCGACCTTGAATTGGACCGGTCTCATGAATTTGCCCAGTGTTGCAATTGTCATTCCCACGCGGAACAGGCACCAATTGCTCAAGCGATGTCTGCGCCGGCTCATCGCGTACGTCGGTGCGCATCCGGAATGTTCCATCGTAGTCAGCGATGACGGAAACGCCTCGGAGACTAAAGCAGTCTTGAAGGAGGAATTCGGAATCGTTGCCGTGATCCAGGGACCGCACCAAGGTCCGGCTGCCAACCGAAATTGCGGAGCTTCCCATTCGACGGGAGACCTGATCGTCTTTCTCGACGATGACTGTATCCCAAGTGAAAACCTGATTGGCTCATACCAAGAAGCGGCAATGAAGAACCCGGAAATCGGAGTCTTTGAGGGCCGGATCAGTGCAAAGGGCGAACTCTCGAGCTTTGCGGACGCATTCGTAACCAATGAAACCGGCGGCTATCTGTGGTCCTGCAATTTCGCCATCCGACGAGAGCTGTTTCTGAGGGTCAGAGGATTCGACCCCCGCTATCCCTTTGCCGCGATGGAGGACGTTGACCTTCATCAGAGAATCAAGTCGTTGTCAGCGGTACCGTTTTTGCCCGATGCACTGGTCTGGCACGAGATCGAACGCCGGATCGGATGGCGGGTTGTCCAGCACCACGCCCTTTCCGTCCTGCTCTTCTTGCATATCCANNGGCCCCAAGGCTACCAACAAGCGCTCACTTTACTTTCTGCGCCAAGCTGCCAGAAACCTGGTTTGGAGGGGAGGGCTGCATCTTTGGAAGCGGAATATGAAAGATCCTGGTCAGCTAGCATTCCAGGTTTGGGAGAGTCTCCAATTAGGGCTGATTGTCTCATTTTGGAGTTTTCATGCCCCCCTTGCAAGAAGGTTCTACCCTCCCTGCTGTTCGGGCTGCGACTCCATCCACTCATTCATGGCAGGATCCGATCATTCCCCCGATTATTGCTGAGAAAAGCACAAATCCTCGCTTACGCACATGACTCTTCTAGAACTTAAACGGTGCTTGGCTGAGATGGAATCAATCTAGCTAGCTATCTGCTTCACT
>PLKU01000104.1 GCA_003140705.1 Acidobacteriaceae bacterium | reverse complement strand
GCTGCTCCAGGAGTTGTGGGGGCGCGATCATCGCTTTTTTGTTTCCAACGCACCTAACTTGACGGAGGGCTTGTCGAACGATTCAGCGTCAACCTTCGTCGCCTATTTCTCTCAACAGACAGCGGCCGTCCCGAACGACCTGCACGACGCCCTCCTCGCAGCTTTCAACGGCGGCGGAGAGGTTGTGGACGATCGGCGCAATAACGATGATCCTGGCCAGCCTGGCGGGCCATTGGCCGCCACGCCGGTTTCCACTGACCGACGCACCGCCGAAGGGTTTTATGCGGCTGGGGAGTTTGCGCAGTGCGCCCAGCGGCTCCGTCCTGCCGTTGCTGCGGGGAACGCTGAAAGACTTCGGCTGCTTGCTGCCTGCTCGTTCTTCGCCGGAGACAACGAGCGCGCCTTCAGCGCGGCAACTGCACTTGAAGCGCTGCAGCCGCATTCCCCCGAAGCTCTTTACTGGTCGATTCAAGCTGACGAACGGCTCGCGGTCCAATCGCTTGCGCGATTTCAGCAACTGGAATCGGACTCCCCCAAGAGCCATGTTCTTCTCGGCGACATTTACCACCAGCTGGAGAGGGAGGATGATGCGCAGGCGGAATACCAAAAGGCTCTCGCTCTCGAACCCGGCAATCCGGCGGCCATGCTCGGGTCGGCCTCGGCATACCTGAGCAACAACAACATGGACAAAGCCAGGGAAACTGCACGCGCAGCCCTGGAGCATAACCCGCAGGACCCCGAATTGAATCTGATCATGGCGGAGACAATGGTAGCTGGATTTCAATATGCGGAGGCTGAGCCGTACGTGATGAAAAGCCTCAACGCAAAACCGCAAGTGCTTGGTCAAGTGCATGCGTTGATCGGGAAAATCTATGCGGAAACGGGCAGAACCAGCGACGCGATTCGCCAATTGAAGATGGGTGAGTCAAGCGATGAAGACGGCTCCATTCACTACCTGCTTGCCCGGCTCTACCGCCAGATCGGCGACACCATAAACGCATCTGCCGCGCTTGAGCAGGTCAAGACGATCAAGCAGAAGCGCAGCCAACGCATTAAGACCGTCGAGGACCCCGATCTCTCCTCTCTGGAGTCTCCGCCCGGCCAAGCGTCCGCACCGTAGGAACACCACGCCTGCCGCCTCCCTTTCCCAACCACAGCACAGGCATCCTTTCAGCCCAGGAGTCATCATGCGCTTATTTCGCTCTTTTTCTGTAAAGTTATACACCTTGCTCGCGTTGATCGGTCTAGGGCTCGGAGGAGTTCTAGCGCAATCGACGGTTCAACGAGATGTCCACGCGGCCACGGCGACGCCCCTCCCAAACGGGATTGAGTTACAGGTAGGAGGTCTTCGCGAGAAGATCGTAGCCTTGCGCGATGACGTGCTGCGCATCTCCATTGTGCGCGCTGGTTCGTGGCCGGAGGATGCGTCATGGGCGGTGTTGCCCGATGCACGACACAGTTCTGTTCCCGTGAAAATTGAAACGGCGGGTGAACATTACGGGTTCAAGACCGCCGCGATGAATATTGAAGTCAATAAGCAGACGCTGGAGCTGACACTTCGCGACACTGCGGGAAGAATCATTCAGCAGGATGCGCGCCCCATTCGTTTCGACGGGGATTCATTTCGCGTGTACAAAACGATGCCGCTCGACGAGCACTACTTCGGGCTCGGAGACAAGACTGGTCCACTGGACCGGCGGAATGAAGCGTTTTCGATGTGGAATACGGATGCATATAGATTTCAGGAATCAACAGACCCCCTCTACAAGAGCATTCCCTACTTCATGACGTTTCGCGAGGGCCATGCAGCCGGCGTGCTGTTCGACAATACGTGGCGCACGAGTTTCGATTTTGGGAAGGAGTCGCCGGGGGTATACTCTTTTGGCTCGGTAGCGGGCCCGATTGATTACTACGTGTTCTATGGCCCGTCGCCGAAGCAGGTGGTGGAAACCTACGCGTGGCTTACCGGCACTCCTCCACTGCCACCTCTATGGACGCTTGGATTCCAGCAATCGCGGTATAGCTATATGACGCAGGAGCGCGTGCTGGAAGTCGCCAAGCGGTTCAGGGACGATGCCATTCCAGCCGACGCAATCTATCTCGACATCGACTATCAAGAGAAGAACCGCCCGTTTACGGTCGACCGCAAAGCGTTCCCCGATCTGCCGGGAATGGTGGGGCAACTTGCGGCTGAGAACTTTCATGTGGTGGCGATCACCGACCTTCATATCGCCGACCTTCCTGGACAAGATTACAAACCATACAACAGCGGGATTGCGGGCGACGAGTTTGTGAAGAATCCTGACGGATCGGTTTACACTGGCCGGGTGTGGCCAGGGCCCAGCGTATTTCCAGACTTTACTCGTCAGCAGACACGCGCGTGGTGGGGCGCGTTGTATGGCGATCTGCGTCACAGCGGCGTGGATGGTTTTTGGAATGACATGAATGAACCTTCCGTCTTTGATTCGCCCACCGCGACGATGCCGGAGAATGTGGTCCACCGCATCGATGAGCCAGGTTTCGCTACGCGCACAGCGCCGCACGCGGAGATTCATGCGATCTACGGCATGGAGAATTCGCGTGCTACGTTTGAAGGCCTGAGGAAACTCGACCCCAACTCCCGCCCATTTGTGCTGACCAGGGCGACTTACGCGGGAGGGCAGCGCTATGCTGTGACCTGGACCGGAGACAACAGCAGCAGCTGGAATCACCTTCGCCTTGCTACGCCCATGCTCGAGAACCTGGGGCTCAGCGGGTTTGCCTTCAGTGGCGCAGATGCGGGAGGCTACGCAGGAACTCCGACACCGGAGCTATTGACGAAATGGCTTGAAGTAGCCGCGTTTCAGCCGATCGACCGCGATCACACCGAGAAGGGCACTGGCGACCAGGAGCCATGGGTAGGCGGGCCGGAGCACGAGGCAATTCGCCGTCATTTCATTGAGAACCGCTACCGGTTAATGCCTTACATCTATACGCTGGCAGACGAGGCTTCGCGCACGGGTGTTCCCATTTTGCGGCCACTATTTCTGGAATTTCCAGATGCGGCTCCCGATCATCATCCGCTGGACACGGATGCCGATACCAGCGGTGAATTTCTTCTTGGACCGAGCCTGCTGATCGCCCCTCCACCTTACCCGGATGAGACGGATTCCTATTCAGTCAAGCTTCCTTCCAGCGATTGGTACGATTACTGGACCGGTGCGAGAGTTTCGGCGCCTTGTCCAACCTCAACCAATGTGTTGGATCCGGCGACTCTGCATGGGCATGACGTGCCGCTTTCCATGCAGGTGACTCCTGAACTAGCCAAGTTACCGGTTTATGTACGCGGCGGATCAATCTTGCCGATCGCGCCACTGGTCCAGAGCACGAATGAAACACCAAAAGGTCCGCTCACATTACGCGTGTTTGTGGGAGACGATTGTTCGGGCCAACTGTATCAAGATGATGGCAAGACGTATGCCTTTCAAAATGGAGGGTATCTGCGGATGAAATTTAGTTGCAAAGAGACCGCGGAAGGGTTACGCCTGGAGATTAGTCAGCATGAGGGGTCCTATCCGGCATGGTGGAAGGAGATTGATGCCGAGATTTACGGCTGGGTACCCAAAGAAGGCAAGGTCTCCCTGAATGAGAAGGCGGTTCCGCTACAGATCTACCGTGAGTCATCTATGGTCCACTTCACATTCCAGGATGACGGCAAGGGGGCTCAGGTCGACATTCGGTAGACCCGCGCGCTGCGCTTTCTTGCAGGGTCAAAACGTCGTGGGTAGTCATTACAAAGCCTCGTTGGATTCAACGACAGGCAGGACATCGTTATCAATGGTTACAAGATCAGGGTGGGTTATCCGATTGGCAAGAGGGTGGATCGGTCCTCGCGCGGCTGAACCTGGGAGATGGATTCCAGGCTCGGCCGCGCAGAGACTGACTTAGCTACGGAAGATTGATCCCTTGGTGCAGTGGTAGATCCTGCGAGGACCCACCGACGCGAACGTTGTAGCTACCAGGAACAAGCTTCCAACCATCGGAGTCCTCGTCAAAGATGGTCAGCCGGTCGCGGTCCACGGGAACGGAGACGGTCTTTGACTCGCCGGGCTTCAGCTCAACGCGCGCCCAACCGATGAGGCGCTTGGGCGGCTCGCCAGCTGAATCCGGAAGCGATGGGTAAACCTCAGCGATTTCGGTTCCGCTACGCTTGCCGACGTTCCTGACCGAGAAGGTGACATTCAGGGTGTCGCCGGTCTCGACCTTGAGTCCGGAGTAGGCATACGTTGTGTACGAGCGGCCAAAGCCGAAAGGGAAGAGGACAGGCTTCTTTTCCGCGTCGTACCACTTATAGCCGACCTTCAGCTTTTCGTCGTAGTAGGTCTGAAAGGGCGGCAGGCCTTTGGCCATCATGCTCATGAAGTTTGAAACGTCTCCACCGGCGGCTGAGAAGTTGGGCTCGGAGGTTGGAGGGGGCGTTACGAGTTTGGGATGGGGCAGGTCGGCGTCACTCTTTGGGAAGGTGATGGCAAGTTTGCCGGTGAAATTGACGTGTCCGGTGAGCAGGTTGGCCAACGCCTCGGCGCCGCGGATTCCGGGATACCAGGCCTCAACGATTCCAGCAACCTTGTCCGCCCATGGCATGGTGGCGGGGCTGCCGGTTTCAAGCACGACAATCGTTTTTGGATTGGCAGCAGCCACAGCTTCAATCAGCTTGTTCGGTGCGGGGGCAAGGTCAAGCGTGGGAAGATCAAAGCCCTCGGATTCCCATTGATAGGCGAAAACGATGGCCACGTCAGCTTGCTTGGCGGCGGCTGCCGCAGCATCGACGTCATCTCCGGAGATGTAGGAGACCTTCGCGGCAGGAAGCTCTGTCGTGAGCGCGCGCAAGGGCGAGCTGCGCAGCCAGGCCGGACGGAGGAAGGCATCCATTGGATTCTTCCCTGGGGGAGGCGGAGGTACAGGAGTGCCACCAGGAGGATCGACCTGGGCTGATCCGCTACCGGTGAGCACGCCCAAATCGGCGTGGCCACCAATCACAGCGACAGAATGAAGGGTGGCTGCCTGCAAGGGACGCACGGCATGCTCATTCTTCAGGAGAACGATGTTCTTCTCTGCAATGCTCTGTGCGATTTCGTAGCCCGTCTCCACGTCCGGCACCTGTTTTACGACCGGGTGGTCGAAGAGGCCGGTAGCAAAGATGGTGCGAAGGATGAGGTGCACATGATCGTTAATCTCGTCTTCAGAGACGTCTCCGCTTTCGACGGCTTTTTTGAGCATTTCACCGAAGAAGTACTTGTCGGGCTGCTCCTGGTCGAGCCCGGCGTGGGAGGCTTTTGCCGCCGAGTGCGTGCCGCCCCAATCAGAGAGGACAAATCCCTGGAAGTGGAAGGCCTTCTTCAATACATCGGTCAGCAGTTAGGTGTTTTCGCAGGCAAAGTCGCCATTGACGCGGTTGTAAGAGCACATGACGCCGCCCGCATCGGAGATGGCGAGAGCGATCTGAAATGCGCGCAGGTCGGTCTCACGCATTGAGCGCTTGTCGATGTTGGCGCTTACGGCGTTGCGGCCGCTCTCCTGGTCGTTGACGGCATAATGCTTCAGGTCGCCGATGATGTGTTCTGACTGCACACCTTTGACGAAGTTGCCCACCAGCGTGCCGGCCAGTAACGGATCTTCGCCCTGATACTCGAAGGTGCGGCCGTTGCGCGGCTCACGCGTAAGGTTGACACCGCCGCCCAGCGACATGCCGTAACCTTCTTCGCGCAGTTCGCGGCCGATCAGCGCGCCGTATTCAAATGCAGCTTGCGGGTCCCAAGCCGAGGCCGCGGCTAGGTTGTTGGGCAACGCGGTCGAGTAACGCCCCGAAGCTGCGCCACGCGTGACGCCGTAGGCTGAATCGGCCATCTGGATGGCGGGAATGCCGACGCGTGGAATGGCGTTCGACCAGCCGGCTCCCCCGTTTGACTCCGTCGGACCTCCACTTGGACTGAAGCCGCCCTGTCCATGCAGCAGCGAGATCTTCTCGTCCAGGGACAGTTCCTTGATGACAAGGTCAGCGCGAACGTCGGGCGACAAACCGGTGTCCGACCACGCGTAATGCTTGGGTTGGCCCTGCTGAGGAGGGAACTGGGCCAAGCCAAGCGAGGTCATTCCAAAAGCTGCAATCAGAAGGAAAGTGCAGGCGGCAGGGCAGCGGAGATTCGACAGCGTCATTTGAGTAGTCTCCCTCTCAATTCGATCTCGGATGATTCGGAGCTCATTCGACAGCTCGTTCTCATTTAACAATAAAAAAGTCGGTCGGGTCGGCCGGTGCGCACCCGCATAGCGCCAGCGACTGCGCGAATTCATGATGGACTCTTGAGTTCAGACGGCTGAGAAGCGCGCAAAGTTGCGTTTGAGGGAACGAGTTGTTTGTAACTGGCAAGACAGTTAGTGGCTAGCCAGAATTCACTGGCTTTCAAGCTCTGAGCTTGGACGACGCGAGCTACCGGAATTGGAGAAGGGCCGCATCGATCACAAACAGATGTTGGCCGTGTCCTCAGCTTTTATCGGAATTGTTTCTCCATTACAGGCCGTCCGGGCGCAAGACGGTCAACTGTTGAAAACTGGGCTTTGCACCTTTTGAGATCCGAAAGAGTTGTCGATTAGTGCCAATACAGGGCGCTTCACAGCCGGGATGAATCAGTGAGGCCAACGATTTCCTCCCAACGGGTCCAACGGACGATCAAACGTTGGGGAATCCGGCATTCCCCATCCCGCTCCCGAACTCGCAAACAGAAACCGCCACGAGGGATCGAGGTAAAGCCAGCGCTGCGTGCCGAACCAACTGGTCGGCACGCATGGCACATGCAGCAGGGTGTGGCCACTCATGCACATCATTTCCGTTCCGTTCCAGTCCAGAAAGGTCCTGGACGCTTGTCCCACCTGAGCCGGATGCGCTACACACCGGATACAGACTGGGCACCTTTGGCGCTGATCTTTGAGCACCCACCACATGCCGGCGAGAAATATTGCAAAGGAAGAGACTAGTTGAAGAAGGCTTGCTCTTTCGCGGCCGATCGTGGTTAACCCATAAGCCAGGTCAAGCGACAGGAAGTAGACAATCGGCAGCAGGAGCAAGATCTTGGCACACAAAAAGCTCCAAAGGCAGAGCCTTCGTGTCCATGAAATCCTAAGCGGGTTTGGGCTATATTCGCCCAATGAGACAGAGGTGACTGCAGGCACGGACAACAGGGCCAGGAAGACGGCAAAAAGATAGAGGGTCCGCGGAGCCGGTCGCCATTCTTCGAGAGAAACACCCATCAGATCGTCTTGAGATTCGTCCGGCTCATTGGCGGTAATGTGCACACACGAGGCCCACATCGCTGCGGCGCCAATTGCCGTGAGATGCGCAACCACATATCCGGCACCTCCTGATTCCTTGTCGGCATCGGAATCAAGCATCCAAGCATCCACCCTTCCTGGCAACCCCAGCGATCCGTCCGGTGCTACTCCGGCAATTCTCACGACTCGGGGACCAAAGCGCACTGTCGATCCGGCAACATGCGGGTCAGCGCTGAACTCTCTCTTCCAGACCGTTTCGCTCAAAATCACCTTGGGCAAGTCACCACCCGCCATTACCGCTGGCTCAGCAAATTCGGCTGGAAGACCCAGCAAAACAAAGAAATTCGAACTCGCGCGAGCCACTCTCCATGCAGCATTCGAAGCGGATACTTTCTGCAACCCGGCCGATTCCAACCCCGGCCCAAGTGTCTCCCGTGTAACTGTATAGAAGGCGAAGCCATCGAAGTATTTCTGCCTTCGTCCGCTCCAAGAGCGAAACTGCGTCGGCGAGATTGTGGGCGAAGAACCGTTGTTATAGCCGTCTTCCTGAATCAACACCAGGTTCGGATTCACCCGGCGCGGCCATAAACTCTGCTCAGCCCTCACTCCCGGCAGCAACAGCGAAACGGTGTAACTTGCAACCAGAATCGCTCCCAGAACCAGAAGGCATCGGCTTGCCGTTCCCTCCATTTCGATAGATAGTATCTTTCTTTGCGAACTGGCCGGTTTGAAGGAGATCGCATCCTGAAAAGCCCCTAAACAGAACGCGGTAACCTCCCGCTCGCCGCGACCCGAGACCGCGCCCATCGGCTTACAGGCCTGTTGCACATGCCAAAGCTCGCCCCGCCACTCGCGTAGCCACTCCTCACGATGCGTCCCTGGCACCATCAGGGAAGCACTGCGCAACAACCCGAAATGCAGGAGCCTCTGCGCCCAATCCCAATTCAAGGAAGGCTTCATACTGTCTTTGCCTCCTCGTTGGGAATAAGCCGCTCCAATAGCGGATATCGCCGACGCGAGGCTTCCAGCGTGATTTTGCCCGCCGCTGTCAGCTTGTAGTATTTCCGTTGCGGACGCTGCTCCTCATCTGCGATTGACTGCCGCTCCCAATGCGAGTGGATCAGCCCATCCTGCTCCAGCCTTCGCATTGCGGGGTAAACGGTCCCGCTGGGCAGTCCAGTCATCTCCATGATGCTGAAGCCGTATACAAATCCGGCGTCCAGCGCCTGAAGGATTAGCGCCGCGGTGTGCGACAGTCTCGCTTCCGACGGTTTAGCCGGATTGGCCATGACGCATTCTACCTATGTAGCAATCTACTTGACAAGGGTATATGCTGATTGCTACATAGGATATGCAGGACAGTCCACAAACAGGGTGTCAGAGATTTTTCGGATCCGTTCAGCCGAGGTATCAATCATGCTGGAGGTCGAACACCTGTACCGAAGCTACCGGNNCGGTCCAAACGGCGCCGGCAAATCCACTACTGTGAAAATCATCACGGGTCTGTTACGCCCGAATGAAGGTCGCGTCCTCTTTGAAGGCACTGACATCGCCAATGACATGGTCTCCTTCCGCGCCTCGTTCGGTTACGTTCCCGAAGATGCGCATCTTTACACTTACCTGTCAGGCCTCGAGTATTTGCAACTGGTTGGCAGACTCCGAGGACTTGGTGAAGTACTCATCGAAACCAAGGCAACCCGTCTGCTGAAGCTTCTGAACCTCGAGTCCTGGCAGTATTCGCCCATCTCCACCTACTCCAAAGGAATGCGCCAGCGCGTACTCATCGCTGCGGCTCTTCTGCACAATCCAAAACTTCTAATATTCGATGAACCGCTTTCCGGTCTCGATGTTGTCTCTGGGCGCCTATTCAAAGATCTCCTCGAGCTGCTCGCTGCGCAAGGCAAAGCCGTTCTCTATATCTCGCATGTGCTTGAAGTCGTCGAACAGGTTTGCAGCCGTGTCATCGTGATTGCAAAAGGAAGAGTTCTGGCCGATGCTCCTCCCTCTGATTTGATTAAGTTGATGAGCCTTCCAAATCTTGAAAGCGTCTTTGCACAGCTGGTGCAGCAGCAGGAAACGCGCACAATCGCGCAGCAGATGGTTGAGGTAATGCAGATCGCCCATGTCTGATTTCTTTCAGCGTCTCATTACGATGTCTGATTCTCAGCCGCTTTCTGTGCGCTCAATGGCTGCTTTGGGCCCGGTGCGGCAGCCCGACCGCAGTCAGTTCTCGCTGCTCGTCCGTCATTTCCTCGAGCGTTTTTTCAACCACGAAACCGCCTCGCCGGAAGGAGACGCCAAGGCGCGCCTGGTCCTAATCGCCGTGGCCACTGGAATTCCTGGATTTGTTGTTGCCCTTTATTTGTGGCCAATCTATCACCCTTTTATCGTGTGGCCGCCGGGTCACGCCCTTAATGCAGGCCCTCCGCCGTATTGGCAGCAGGTCAATCATCACTTCTTCTTCGTCGTCTATTCTTTCGTCGCAATGGGAATCGTCACAGTATTCCAGTGGGACCTATTTTTTCCCGATCTGCTCGATGTATTTGTACTCTCTACTTTGCCCATTCAAGACCTGAGACTCTTCATCGCGCGAGTTGCAGCAATCGCAGTCCTTATCGGTGGGTTCCTGTTCGACGCCAATTTCCTTGCGCTCCTCATCCTTCCTGCATCGCTCGATCCGCCTAACCTCCCGCGATTTCTCTCCGGCCATGCGCTGGCGGTAGCAGGCAGCGGCTTGTTTGCTGCGGCCTTCGTCCTCGCTCTGCAAGGTGTACTGCTCTCCCTACTCGGCGAGCGCTGGTTTCGCCGGATCTCTCTCCTCCTTCAAGGCCTGTCGATCTCCGTGCTGTTGATGTTTCTGCTTTTGTTCCCTGTACTATCACGCGCGGCTCCTCTTCTCCTTCAGACCGGTAGCGTATATGCGTTCTTCTTTCCACCATTCTGGTTCCTCGGAGTCTATCAGTGGCTAATGGAAGGACCGTCAGCCCTCCCCATTTACGCTAGGCTCGCACAAACTGGGTGCATTGCTCTGCTGGTAACAACCCTCGTCGCCATGCTCGCCTATCCACTGGCCTACTTGCGTCGGGTGCGCCAACTGGTAGTCGGCCCCGGAACGCACGACACGCGCATCTGGGTTGCGCAGCCATTCTTGCTGATGATCTTCGCAACGTTGGTTCGGCATCCGGTCCGCCGCGCTGTCTTCCATTTCATTAGCCAATCCCTGTTCCGCGTACAGAGGTATCGCATCTATTTGGTTCTCTACGGTGGAGTCGGGCTCTCCGTGGTCGTAGCCAGCATCCTTCGCTTGACAGTGAAGGATGGACACGTCCGAATGGGAATCTCACACGACGGCGTCCTCGCGGCGATAGGCATTGCGGCTTTCTGGATGATCGTTGGCCTGCGTATGGCCTTCGTCTCTCCAGGCAACCAGCACGGAAGCTGGGTATTCCGCATCGTCCACGGCAGACCTCCTCACTTTCTGCCTGCCATGCATCAGTTGCAGGCCGCGAAAGTCTGGGCGCTCATCTGTGGTCTGATCGTCACCATTGCCGCATGCCTCGCATTGCGCGCCTTCGCTCCTCGAGAGCTGCGCACGTGGCTAGCAACGTCAAGCCAGTTGCTTATCGCCGTCGGCCTTTGCCTGCTTCTCACCGACATACTCTTTCTGCATGTCAGGACTGTCGCCTTCACCGGCGAAACCGCAAGAGAACAACCCAATCTCCCCATGACATTGCTCAAATGCTTCACATTCTTTCCCGTTTTAGTCTTGATTCCAGTGGTTTCTGAACCCTGGATAGAGGCGAACGTTCTGCACTTCGCCCTAGCGGCAGCAGTCATCGCCATATCACATTTGGTTTTGCGAACGTTGCACCGGCAAATCATCCAGGAACACTGCAACATACCCGGCCTTGAAGACGACGAGGAAGAATTTCCGATGAGGCTTGGCCTCCGCTACTGAGCCTGGCGGGGCACTGAAAAGTGCGAATCACGATCGGTCGGGGGTTTAGTCGGTCAAATGTTGATAACTGTGCGCCGTGAAAAGGCGCCGGTCCACAGCGGGAGACAGACCCGCC
>PLKU01000040.1 GCA_003140705.1 Acidobacteriaceae bacterium | reverse complement strand
CAATTCCGAAATTGCTATAGTAAATTCTGCACGCCCGTCTCTGTCAGTAATAAAAGGGCCCACAAAATAATCGTTCTTCTCCTGTGCACGAAGCGCCAATACAAACGCCACCTCCGGAATTGCGCATCCTGTGTCCGAATCGATAGCGGTGATAACAACCTTATGCGGAAATCTCAAGACACCACTCCATGGTTGCCGAGTGCTCCATGTCCCCCTCTTGAGACATGGGACGCAGCAACCGCCGCCTGCCCATAGCTCAGCCCGCCATCCCCTGGGCTGACCTGGGCGTGCTGAAACACCAGGAACCCCTCCGCCTCCAACCCCACCCGCAGCAACCGCGCCAGCCGCCTGTTATGCATGCACCCGCCACTGAGCGCCACTTGCCGCAAGCCTGTCGCCTCCCGCGCCGTCACCGAGGCACGCACAAATCCCGCAGCCACCCCCGCATGAAACCGCGCCGCAATTCGCGACTTGTTCACACCTTTCCGCAAATCCTCAATCAGTCTCCGCCACAACGACCCCGCACAAATCCTTGCCGGCTCCCGCGCCGCCCAATTCCCAACACCAATCTCCATCACATATCCAGCTTCATCGTCTCCCTCATCCACCGCCAGACCTTCGAGTTCGATCGCCGCCTGCGCCTCGTAGTCCACCACACGCCGACCCAGCACCACCGCCGCAACCGCATCAAACAACCTTCCGCAACTTGAAGTAAGCGGCGCATTCAACCCGCGCTCCATCATCCTGCGCAGCACGCGCACATCTTTCTCGCTCGCTCCCAGCATCCCCAGCAGCTCGTCCGACTCAACATCAAATCCCGCCGCGCTCAAATGACCCAGCGCCATCCGCCACGGCTCCTTGACTGCAGCGTCGCCACCCGGCATCGGCACATACTCAAGATGCGCATACCGCTCAAACCCGTCCAGCCGCGCAATCAGAACTTCCCCGCCCCACACTTTTCCATCGGCCCCGTAACCGGTCCCATCCAGCGCCAGCCCAATCCCCTCTTCGACACCATGCTCTGCCATGCATCCCGCCACATGCGCATGATGATGCTGCACGGTGATCAGCGGCAATCCGCGCTCGCGCGCCCATTCCTTCGCCCACTCAGTCGACAGGTACCCCGGATGCAGATCATGCACCACCGTCTCCGGCTCAATCTCAAACGTCCGCATCAGGTGATCGAGCGACTCTTTGAAGAATTCCATCCCCGTCAGATTTTCCAGATCGCCCAGATGCTGGCTCTGATAAACATGTCGCCCCCGCGCCAGCGCAAACACATTCTTCAAATGCCCGCCTACCGCCAGCAGCGGCGGCGCTTTCAATGGCAACTCCACCCCCAACGGCACAAAGCCCCGCGCCCGCCGAATCAACTGCGCAGCCCGATCCACCACCGCCGCAACCGAATCGTCACACCGCTGCAGAATCTCCCGGTCGTGCATCAGAAACGCATCCGCAATCCCGCCCAGCCGCACCAATGCTTCATCGTTGTCAATGGCAATTGGCTCCTCGCTCAAATTTGCCGAAGTCATCACCAGCGCCTTCAACCGTCCATCGGTAAACAGCAAATGCTGCAGCGGTGCATACGGCAGAAACACACCTAGCCACGGAATCCCCGGCGCCACTCCCGGCGCAATGCCGATCCCTTCCCGCGCCTGCGCCAACACAATTGGCCGCGCCGGCGTCTGCAGCATCGCCTCTTCTTCCGGTCCCAGCGCGCACAATTCCCGCGCCGACTCCAAATCTTTCACCATCAACGCCAGCGGCTTCCCATAGCGATGCTTGCGTTCTCGCAGACGCATGACCGCCGCCTGGTTTGTCGCATCCACGCTCAGGTGGAACCCGCCCACTCCCTTGATCGCCATGATCGCGCCAGCCGCAAGCCGGTCAATCGTCGCAGCTACGGGATTCTCAGCCGCAATCGCTGCGCCATCCGCGCTCACCAGCCACAACCGCGGCCCGCACTCCCAGCAAGCATTCGGCTGCGCATGGAACCGCCGATCCAGCGGATCGTCGTACTCCCCCTGGCAGGCAGCACACATCGTGAACCGCGCCATCGATGTCTGCGGCCGGTCGTAAGGAATCTGCCGCGTAATCGTGAACCGCGGCCCGCAATTCGTGCAATTCAGAAACGGATACCCGTATCGCCGATCCGCCGGATCAAGCAGCTCACGCAAACAGTCCGCACAAGTCGCCGCATCTGCAGGAATCCCAGTACTCACCCTGCCCAGCACCTCGCTGGCCACAATCCTGAAGCCCGTCTCCGCCGTCGCCGCAACCTCGCGCACCTTAACAGCATCGATGCGCGACAGCGGCGGAGCTTCCGACCGCAATCGCTCCGCAAAGCTCTCCACCCGCGTTGCCGGTCCCTCAATCTCGATCGTCACCCCTTCCGTATCGTTGCCGATAAACCCAGCCAGACCCTCCTCAAGTGCTAGCCGATAAACAAACGGCCTGAACCCCACCCCCTGTACCACGCCGCGCACCGCAATTGCCCGTCGCAGCAGCCCTTCGTGCAGCCCTTCTCCAGGTTGGGTTTCTTCAGTCAAAATCGCCCCTCACACCGCAGACAAGCATACGCGCGGCAGTAACTCGTTGTATCGATTCTGCAATGCGTCCCACATTGCGAATTCGAGTCTTGCTTGTGCGGTGCATCACATCGTCACGACACGGCGACAACTAGCATTCCAGTCATGATAGCCGCGAACCTCATTCTGGTTGCGCCGTGTTCGCTTCTGTTGGGCGCACTGCTTCAGGTTCTCGTCGCGCGGCTCTGTTCCGCACACACCAAGGGGATCCTCGCAGCGCTTTCCTGTTTGCCCGCGGTGGTGGCCGTGGTCGCCACCATTCCACTGGTCCACGCGGGCCAGGCAATCGAAGCCAATCTCTTTCAATGGGACGGCCCACTCGCCCTCGTCCTTCACGTAGATG
>PLKU01000340.1 GCA_003140705.1 Acidobacteriaceae bacterium | reverse complement strand
GTTCTTTGAGAGGTCCGGATTCGAGACACGGCAGCATGAACCGTTGTGTTCAACGCTTTTCGCCGCTGTTGGGTGTGAATTGGCGGTCATGCTGATCGCACGCTGGCACGAACAGCGGAGCGTTGACTCCTTCTCGTTGCGAGATACCATTCTCGTATTCGACCCCATCACTTTTGAGGTCTCCAGACATTCTGTAATTCGGCGACCTCAATGCTCTAGTTGTGGCGGAAATGACCTTAGAGCTAAGAGCCCGCAGCCCCTTATCTTGAATCCAAGCAGGAAAAAGTTTTTCATCGATGGTGAACACAGAAGCAGTCTTTTGGAGGAGACGCTTGAGCGCCAGAAACGGCATATAAGCTCCATAGCTGGTGTGGTTTCAAATTTGAGCCGTCATCGTGACAATATTGACGGTATAAACCATTTGTATAGGGCCGCGCACAATTTCTCACTTTTGGACGAAGACGTGTCCGTATTAAGACAGAACGTAAATGGGCGCAGTGGTGGAAAAGGAAGAACTGACTTAGNNACTGCCGCAATTGCTGAAGCTATTGAACGATATTCTGGTGTTTTTCGGAATGAAGAGGAAATTACGATAAGAAGCAGCTTTAGGTCTCTAGGTTCCCTTGCAATTTATCCTCCCGACTGCTTGCTCTTCAGCGAGACTCAATATCGGCTCCGCGAAGCCTGGAATGCGACCCAGACTCACGCTAAGTTTCATTTGGTTCCGCGACCTTTTGACATTGATGCGATGATTGATTGGACCCCTATTTGGTCATTAAGTAAGAGTGAAGTCCGCTACCTCCCCACCTCTTATTGTTATTATGGTCACCCTGAACTCTATTCAGCCCAATTCTGCGGTGCCGATTCAAATGGCTGTGCAGCCGGCAATACTATAGAAGAGGCCATAGTCCAGGGTTTTCTGGAGCTTGTGGAGCGAGACGGCGTTGCCCTTTGGTGGTACAACCGTGTAAAGCGCCCGCGCGTGCAGGTCGACACATTTAAAATCGGAGGGCATTTCGCCGCACTCGAAGAGTTCTATGCAAAGTTAAATAGAAATCTCTGGGTTATAGNNCTACTTTCGTCGCGGTATCCCCTCGCATCGGATTTCAGACAGAAGATATTATTTTGGGGTCTGGCGCTCATTTTGACCCAAATGTTGCACTCGCGCGCGCTCTTACCGAGATCAATCAGTTCTTGCCGATTGTTAGAGCTGGAGCAAATGCTCGTCATGGATTTTACAATACGGAAGATCCCGCGGTTCTCCGTTGGTTCATGGAATGCAGACTCGAGACGGAGCCGTATCTTGTCCCTGACCCTTTATTGATTCCAAGGACATCAACGGATTATCCTCAGTCAAATAGCACGGACTTCCTTGAGGATATTCACACGTGCTTAGCAGCAACAGCTGCTGTAGGTTTGGAACTCTTCTGTCTGGATCAGACTCGACCAGATGTCGATATGCCAGTGTGCAGAGTCGTTGTTCCTGGCCTTCGTCATTTTTGGCGACGCCTGGCACCGGGCCGATTGTACAACGTACCGGTGAGTCTCGGTTGGTTGCGCGAGCCACGTTCCGAGGAAGACCTAAACCCAGTACCTTTGTTTTTCTAAGCAGTTTTTCCTGGGATTAAGAGGCGATGCAGACAGACAACTACATTTCCTTCCGTAGTGATGTGACGCTCACAATGCGAGGAGAGAACCTTTGTGTAGAGTCGAAGGGATTATCTTTTCCATGGGAGGGTCTATCAGATCTCGCCGTTGCTGCGCTTCGTAAGATCAACCAAGAGCCAGCTACTCCGGAGAGCCTTCGAGAACCATTCTTGAATTCTGGTCGTCTCGATGAATGGCTAGACTTCAAGCATCGCCTCGATCTTCTAGCGCCACTTGTCTGCCACACGCTGTACATCGACAGCGTCCCGACGGTCCGACTGGTTCCGGTCGGGTTTGCTGCTCGGTACAGATTTTCGCTCACATCTATGGAGGAATCGGACAAATATGTTGTATCTCNNTGCATACATGCGAAGACAAGATGATAGGTGGGTTCTTGAGTCTCCGCTGGGAAAGGCACGGGCAGTCATAATGAGTCCCCACGGGTTTGAACTGCTAATGTCTCTCAGTGAAGCCTGTACCTATAAGACTGTGGCGGAGAAAGGAAACGTCGCTAATAGCGCTGCTTCCCAGTTTCTTAGTTATTTGCAGAACGCTGATCTGCTGGCCAAGATCCCTCAATCTGGACCGCCTTGTGAGGATGGCGACCAGCCTCTAGCGAACTGGGAGTTTCACGACCTTCTATTTCATACGCGAAGCCGTTTGGGGCGCCATGAAGGTTCGTATGGTGGAACCTATAGGTTCAAACAGCAGTTCGAGCCACTGCCCTTGATCAGGCCGTCATTGTCGGAATCTCGCATTAACCTTTTCAAGCCGGAAACCGACCATCTCTCCAATCGAGACTTGTCTTTTGCGGATGTCGCCGAACAAAGACGGTCGATTCGTCAACACGGCCTTGAGGCTATATCTGTCCAGCAGCTTGGCGAGTTTCTTTTCCGAACGGCAAGAGTCGTGAAAGTCTATCACGACGAAGTGAACGGTCAGTCGCTATGCTTCCGGCCGTATGCCAGCGGCGGCGCCATACATGAGCTTGAGATTTACCCGATCATACGCAACTGCAGGGGGCTAGAGGCCGGACTCTATCGCTACGATCCCATCAAGCATACACTCGAAGAAGTCAGCAAGAGCACAAAAGAAACCGAACGAATATTATTGATGGCATCCCAGACACTGCATTCTGATCCCCAAGTCCTACTTGTTATTAGCGCGCGATTTCAACGCTTGCAATGGAAATACGAGTCGAT
>PLKU01000347.1 GCA_003140705.1 Acidobacteriaceae bacterium | reverse complement strand
TCTACGTCAACGGCGTGCGCATTGGCGCCAACGGCAAGATGGTTGGGATGCTTGAGTCCAACCAGAACTACCTGACCGCGTACGACATTCCTGACAGCATGATTTCCCCCCCATAGCGACCTGGTGATTGCCCTTCGCTTCGCCATTCAAAAAGTGGGTGACCAGGGCCCGGGCACCAGCACGCCCCTGACCGCCGATGCCATCTTTCTGGCCAGCCGCGACGCGGCACAACGCGACGCCAGCACTGAGGCGGCCCATCAAACCGCAACCTTCTTCATCCTCTTTGGCCTCATCCTCATCGTGGGCGTCGTTGCGCTCGCGCTCTACCTGGCCATGCGCAGCCAGGCGGAGTACCTGGCCATCTCCATCGCGCTCCTCGCCACCAGCCTTCAGATGGCCGTAGCCGTCTGGGATCATCTCCACGCCTCGACCGCCGCCGATGACTTTCTTACCTGGTTTTTGATCGCTATCGTGGGAGTCGCGAACATTGAGTTCGTTCGCCTGATTGTTCATTTGCGGCGTACGCGCTGGCTGCTGGCAATGGAAATCACATTGTTCCTGGGCAGCTTCCTTGTTCATCCCCTGTACTTTACCGGCCTCTGGACGGAACTTTTGGGTCCCATCTTGATTTACCTTGTAACGCCGATCAACGGGGCACTATTACCCGTGTTGCTGGTCTGGAGTGCGCGGCAGGGCAATCGCGATGCGCGCTTTTTCATTCCCTCGTTCGCATTCATTGGCTTTCTCAATGCCTGGAACTCCCTGGGAGGGCTATTCTATTTCCTTCATTTGCCACTGAATATCCCTCCCTTGCCCTATTTCCATTACGCCGGTTATGGATTCGCTCTCTGGGATGTGTGGAACGTTGTCTACGGCGTCACCATGCTGCTGTTCCTGGTGCTGCGCACCATTCGGCTGGCCCGCGAACGCGCTCAGGCTGCAGCAGAGCTTGAGGCTGCGCGGGCGGTGCAGCAGGTGCTGTTCCGGAGGAAACTCCGGCCATTCCCGGCTTCCAGATTCAGAGCGTCTACAAGCCTGCAGGGCAAGTGGGCGGCGACTTCTTCCAGATCCTCCCCACGAAAGATGGCGGCGTGCTGACAGTAATCGGCGACGTAAGCGGCAAGGGCATGCCCGCAGCCATGACCGTCTCGCTGCTGGTGGGCACCTTGCGCACGCTGGCGCATTACACGCAAAGCCCGGGCGAGATTCTGCGCGACATGAACCAGCGCATGCTGGCTCGGAGCAGCGGCGGATTTACCACCTGCCTGGTTCTCCGCTGCGACGCGGATGGGCAACTGACCTTCGCCAACGCGGGACACATTGCACCATACCTGGCAGGCAAAGAGCTGCCCCTCGAAAATGGCTTGCCACTGGGGCTGGCTGCCGAGTCAGCCTACGCGGAATCTACATTCCAGATCGCGCCGGGGGAGCAACTCACCCTGGTGACGGACGGCGTTGTCGAAGCGCGCGACAAGGCTGGCGCTTTGTTAGGCTTTGAGCGATCGGCCGCGCTCAGCACCCAATCGGCAGAAGCCATCGCCAGCGCAGCGCAGGCATTTGGACAGAACGATGACATTACTGCACTGACCTTGAAATATGCAGCCGTACCGGCTTCCGTTTGATGCCCTTGCACTTATCGAGTACGACCGGGAAGTTGGGATCGAGCCTCGGGATTTTCTGGGTTCTGGGTGTGTAACAGGCTAACCGGACATTACTGATTTTGCAGATAAGCTGCTGCCGAAAAGCAACCGCAGATCTTTCGGCTTCGCTTCGCTGCGCTCAAGATGACAGGCAACTTTTGAATGTTGGCCTATCACCGGCCACCCTGCAATTACCATTTAAGCAACACCAGTTCGATAAAGTCCGCAACCGACTCGGGTTTCACCCGCACATGAACATGAACGATAAGCATTCGGCTTGCCTCCGATTCCTATCGTAACGCCGCGGCGGTCGTAACAACGATTCATGCAGCGCACTATAGTGATTCGGCTGTTATACTCGCCCGCGAGGTCAATCCTTGCGAGTTTTCGTTGCTCTACTGTTGTGCGCCGGCGCGCTGCACGCTCAAGGTGGGGGCCAGGTTCAATTCCGCGACTGGCATGCTCCCGCCGCGACACAGAAGCCCAAAGTCTCCTGCGAGTCGCTGCGCGCGCTCACCAGCTACGACATCTCCATCATCTCGGCCACCACCATTGCCGCTACGGCCGACGTTCCTGAGCATTGCCGCGTGAGCCTGATGATCCCGCCCGAGATCAACATTGAAGTCAATATGCCCACTGCATGGAACGGCCGCTTCTACATGTTCGGCAATGGGGGCTTCGCAGGGGAGTCTTTTCAAGCTCCGGGCCGCATTCGCAATCGCGCCCTCGGCCTCAAAGCGGGATTCGCGGTAGCGGCCACTGATCAGGGCCATTCCGCCGCGAAAGAGCCCAGTGCCACGTTCGCTCGCAATCGCCAAAAGCTGCTCGACTACGGATTCCGTTCTCTGCACCTGACCGCCGAAACCGCCAAGATGCTCCTGCGCACCTACTACGGCGACGCGCCCTCGAAGTCCTATTTTGATGGCTGCTCACAAGGTGGCCGCGAGGGGCTCATCTTTGCCGAACGCTTTCCCACCGACTTCGATGGCATCGTTGCCGGCTCGCCCGCCATCGACTTTACTGGCGGCAACTTGGCGCGTGCCTACTGGTTGCAGGGCCTCGCCGTAACGCCATTTCCCTCGGCCAAACTAAAGCTGCTGGCCGACGCCGAATACGCCAAGTGTGACGCCGCCGACGGCCTGCAGGATGGCCTCGTCAGCGATCCGCTCCACTGCGACTTCCATGCCGACCGCGACCTTCCGCAATGTGCCAACGGAATCGATGGAGCCAATTGCTTTCTTCCTTCCGAAATCACCGCCATCAACCTCATCCACTCCGACGTCATGAGCCAGGGCAAGCGGATCTTCCCCGGATGGCCTGTCGGCGCCGTAGCNNGTTAAGCCGGGCGAGCAGGATCCGCAGAGCGGTTGGGTCGGACAGGAGCTGAATTACGCCGATGGCCGGCCCGGCGCATGGAAGTACTACGCCGACGGTTTCCTTGGCGACATTGCTTTTCCTGAAGGTGATCCTGCGTCCACCGTCGCCGGCTTCAACATCGATCGCGACTCGGGGCGTGTCGCCGAATCGCGGGCCATCCTAGACGCCACCGATCCCAACCTCGCCGCATTCCACCAGCACAACGGCAAGCTGATCATGTATTTCGGCTGGGCCGATCCGCAGCTCAATCCCCGCCAGGGCGTGGAGTACTACGACAAATTGACAGAAACAATCGGCACGTCCACCGGCGATTTCGCGCGCCTCTACATGGTGCCCGGCATGTTCCATTGCGGCGGCGGCATCGGCACCAACGTGTTTGACGCCATGACGCCGCTCATCAACTGGGTGGAGTCCGGCACAGCTCCAGACCAGATCACTTCAAGCCGCCTGGTCGACGGCAAGGTAGTGCGCACCCGCCCACTCTGCCCATATCCACAAATGGCCCGCTACAAAGGCACAGGCAGCGTCGACGACGAGGCCAGCTTCGCCTGCGTCCGTCCTTGATCGGTTATCGGCTCGTCGCTTTNNTGGTCGACTGGCAACCGGGAAGCAGCCCGAAAAAACGGATTACTTCTTGTTTGCCGACCACACACCCGGAACTCGGAGAACCTAGCCCCCACTTGGACCCTAAGGGGGCATTCGACTGTGGCTTAACTGAAACCTAGATAACGATTCACTCCCCTTTCCTGGTGGTATGGTTGTAGGGCACCTTCCCCTCCCCGATTCTTGCGTCTGGAGCGTTCGATGGCTCGTATTCTCGCCCTGTCCCTGTGCTTGTTTGCGTTCGTGTCTTCGCCGAGTTCCTGCCAGGCGGTTGACCGAATTGTCTTCGACCGTATTGGCCCGACTGAGGCAACACTTTTTATTTCGAATGCCGATGGGTCCGCAGAGCGGCCCCTCACACAGCCGGGCTCGCTGGACTACAACCCTTCCTGGTCTCATAAGGGCGACTGGATCGTGTTTACATCGGAGCGTGCCGGATCGGCCGATCTCTTCCGCATTCATCCCGACGGAACGGGCCTCGAACGGCTGACTGACGACCCGGCATATGACGATCAGGCTGCCTTTTCTCCCGATGGCGCCCGGATTGTCTTCGTTTCCACACGCGCCGGAGGAAGGTCAAACCTCTGGATTCTCAATGCGGCCAGCCACGAAGCCACACCGCTTACTTCAGGCAACGGCGGCGATTTCCGTCCTTCGTGGTCTCCCGACGGGGCATGGATCGCCTTTTCGTCGGATCGCGACAGCGACCTTCCGCCCGCGAAGGGCCGATGGGAACGCCTGCACCTGGTGGACATTTATCTCATTCATCCCGATGGCACGGGGCTGAAACGCATCTCGCAGCACGGAGGCTTTTGCGGCAGCCCCAAATGGACGCCGGACAGCAAGGCCGTGGTGACGTATTGCATGTCTGCGCAAGACACGTGGACCTATCGCTTTGGCGGCGAGGATGGTGATAACCAACTCATGAAGATCAATATTGAGAATAGTCAGACGACCCCTGCGGCGGTCGGACCGGGCGTGAAGCTGCTGCCAGCGGTGCTGCCCTCAGGCGAGATCGGCTATCTTCGCCGCGACAAGACAAACGCCGGAGTCTTTTATGGAAACGGCAGGCCGGGCCCGAAGGGAAGAGATCTCCGCACTCCTTCCTGGTCCCCTGATGGCGCGCAGGTGGTATATAGCCGATACATCTCCAAGCACACTCCCGAACCGACGAAGGTTTGGGGCCGGAATCCGAAGTACGACCTGTACAGCACCGCATGGTTGCCTGCGTACGATCCAAGCGGAGAACAGCTGGCTGTAACCAAGATGAGCGCCGACGGCGCGACGACCAGCCTGCTCATTGTCGATGAGGGGAAGCCGGTGCGGTCGATTCTGGAGCAAAAGGGGTTGATCCTGGCTCCGTCGTGGTCCCCGGATGGCAAGCAGATTGTTGTCGGCGTGGGTAGCTTTACTTCATTCCTTGACTTCGCCGCTGGAGGCAAGAAGCCGATCGATCGAGTCAATGGCGGCGCGCAGGTGGGCATCGTGAACGCCGACGGTTCCGGCTTCCATATGATTACATCGGGCGACAGCAACAATGCATTCGCATCCTTTGGGCCGGATGGGAAGCATATTGTCTACCGCACCACCGGGCCCGACGCGGATGGGCTGCGCATCATGAATCTAGAGGACCAGACGGTGAAGGTGCTGACGAATGAGTGGGACAACTTTCCCGTGTGGTCTCCGCGAGGAGACCTGATCGCGTTCGTTCGCAGAAATGGGGCAGATTTTCAAGTGTTCACGATCCATCCGGACGGCACGGGGCTGAAGCAGTTGACCAACACGCACGGAAACGACGCACACCTGGCTTGGTCGCCCGACGGAGAACGAATCTTGTTTTGCAGCAGCCGCATGGGATTCAAAGACGAGGTCGTGTTGATTGGCGCGCCGCAACCCTACGGCAAGGTCTTCGTCATGCGCTATGACGGCACCCAGGTGGAACAGCTTACCGATAACCAGTGGGAAGAGGGCGGACCCGCCTGGCAGCCGCACAAGCAGGCGCTGGGCTCCCGGACCGGTTCGTCGCAGTGACGTTGCCAACTCCTTGAAATCCCGTTAGATCGTTAAGCAGTCGAGGCGTATGAATCCCAGATTTCCAAGTTCCGGGCGAGTCACCGGC
>PLKU01000356.1 GCA_003140705.1 Acidobacteriaceae bacterium | reverse complement strand
CTCTTAGCATCACTTGAAGACTTCCCACGTTCCGCCTATCCGCCTCCTTGGCAAGCTCAGGCCACCTCTCATGCCGGATGCCGCTCCGCCCGTAAACAGGTTTCGTCGGAGCTTTGTCCCGCAGTAGTAATAACGCCGCGGTTTTGACATCGTCTAATTGGTTTCGACACTTCAACAGTGGTTTACTTTCGGTCCTCTTCTTGCCTGATACCTGACCCGGTCGATGCCGGGCCTTTTCCTTCCGCGCTCACGACCATGGCTTTGGGCCACAGCCGCCGAAAGGTGGTTTGGAACCTGCTCCAGCAAGCCGGTTGCCGAGTCGGCCGGAGGAATTGCACCTCCAGCCGCTCACAGATTCCGGACGTGATGCTCTCGCATCATCCGGCTCGTGCAGCCCATGAAAGGCCGGCGCCTTTCGTCCAAGTGTGAGGGTTCTTCCCATCGCTGGTTGACCCAACTTGAACTGGACCGCCCACCCCCTTCGCTCGACTGCCATTACAGCAGCTTCATCGCTACTACGAAGTGGTCCGCCCCTGACCGAAGCATCAGTACTTTCTGCCTTGCGTTTCTGCGCTTGAGCATTTTCCCTTTGCATCTTCGATCAGGTTCCCAAGTTCCATACGAAAGCCTAGATGAGAGTCACGCCCCCTATACACCGGACGCCGTCTGGCCGGTACACAGGTTTCCACCAGACTGATCCCGGAATCCCTCGGAGACCCCGGTTTTGACGTCGTCTAAGTAGGTTTCGATGCTTCATCGGAGGTTCGCTTGCGCTCGTCTCTCTCATCCATACATGACGTGGTCTAGCCACTCCTTTTAACCACAACGTTCACCACCATGGCCATTGTGCCGCAGCAGCTTGTGGCAGTTTGAAGCCTCTCCCTGCAGAGCGGCCTCGAGGGACCTACCCTCATCTCTCGTACAGCATGAAGTTTGCACCTCTCCTTCTTCTTGGCACAACCGAGGGGCCTACCCTCATCGGATAAACAGTTACGCGCTACTGGGCCTTGTCAGCCTTTTGCGCTCGTGGCGCACAATTACCTGCCAAACCTGGGTTGCTGTTTGACTAATTTTGAAAGGAAAATTGCTAATGAAGCCTTTGCCAGCCCCGCACGTCCCCGGTAAGACAGAGGCCGACCGCTTCGACAATGCTGTTGCATTTCAGGGAGTCCTCAATAGTCGAACTTGGCGTAGCCGTTGTGGGCTTCGGTGAGGAAGTTGAATTTCTCATATCTATTTCCGAGGTTGAGCGCAGGGCCACGGTTAATGCGCCAGTCGTTTTGTATATTGGCATCGGGCTACAAACCCTGATTGCGGAGCAACTTGGCGAGCACAATGTCATTGCTGTTCATTGGGATCAAAACCTCAATCGTGCCATCAGAGTCGCTTCGCACGGCCTTGTGGATCTCCGGAAGATCCCGCGTCAACTCGTTCAGCTGTGCAATCTGTGCTGCGGTCAGTTCCTTGGGAGAGCCCATCTCAAGGTAAGCCGTATAGGCATCATTCGCATGAAATCCGGTCCTATGCAGCTCTAGTTGGTAAGTGGTATTAGGAGCAAGATGCGTAATCCGCAACTGCACCGGCGCCGCGGGGTGCGAGGGAAGCACCTTTGTATAAAAGGATCGATTGCTCACCTTCTGGTCCGGCTGCTCGAAATCCCAGATCACTGCCACGATGTTCCCATCCTTCGTAGAAAGCATCGCCTGAGAATCGTTCGTAGCGAGGCTGTCTCCCTGCAGTGCGTGAAGATACTTGTAAGCGAAGTATGCCGGCTTGCGAATGCCTTGAGGGTTCAGGAGGCCGAATCCCCCTTGAAACGGCGCCGTTGGAGGTCCGGGTTCCTCGAACAGATCGGTGTAGGTCCAATAGCTCATTCCCTGCTCCAATCCCTGAGTAGCTTTGAGCTTGGTTAGGATGTAGGGCGCGCTGATGAAGGAATCGTGCACGGAATCGCGCGGCGTATAACTTGTGCTCCACTCGGTAAAGTAGAGCGGAAGCCCCGGAAACGGAGAAGCCGAAATCTGCTCGCGAACACGCCGCACATCACCGACGATCGCGTCCGGCGACGGATCGAGCTTTGTGTCTTTCACTCCGTTTTCATCGAGAAAGCCGCCTAGAACGCCATACGTGTGCGTTGTTACAAAGTCAACGGCAGCACCGCTCTGCTTCACATGGGAGAGAAACTCGGGAACCCATGCCGCTCCGGCAGTGCTCGGTCCCCCTACCCGCAAAGCAGGGTCAATGGACTTGATCGTCTTCGCAGTCAGATCGTAGAGTTCGAAGTATGCCTTCTGGTCGGCACCTTCCCAGAATCCGGAGAGGTTGGGTTCGTTCCACACCTCGAAAAACCACGTGCGCACCTCATCTCGTCCGTACCGCGCTTCGATGTGCCGGATGAAAGCATCGATGAGGGCCCGCCAACCTTCCGGTTTCGGATGCGATGTGTTGCCTTTCCAATAAAATATGCTGTTCTGCGACGTGGCAAGGGCCTTCGGAGTGAAACCGAGCTCGACAAACGGCCGGATGTGCCGGGCCAGCAAGTCGTCATGAAGCTGGTCGATCTTTATCCAGTTGTAAACGGTCTTGCCATCTTCGATTCGCACTGTTTCTAACACGTCGTGAAAGATTGCGTGGAACCGGATGTAGCGAAAGCCAAGCTCATCGACGGCCGTCTTGAGCTGCGCCTGGCTGTCGTCGCGAATCAGCGTGCCAGGGTAATCGGACCCAACCGACAGATCGAAGAAGCGATCTACCGGCCCCGTCGGGGCCTCGATATTCACGACGACTGTTCGAGGCGGAGCCTGTTGCGACTGAACCGCAAGGGACAAGCCAGAGGAAGCCACAAAGAAGCCAATGGCAAAGATTGAAAGCCGCCGGGATACTGAACTGAACATGAAAATGTACTTCTTTCTAAGAGATTGGCTGACGAGATTGATTCGAGCCATCGGCATTCGCAACTGGTGGAGCATCAATCGAATGCGGTGAAATTGCGTGTTTATTTGGCGACGGTCTCGGGAATCTCCAGCGTGCCGATTCTTTGGGAGGACACGTCGAGGGGGCCGAGCCGGACGAAGATCTTCCCGGAAGGCAGATCGAACCGCATCGGCACTTGAAGCGACAGTTGTGTGAACCGCGAACCTGTTCGATCGGCGACAGAAGAAACGAGGATCCGCCGCAGAGGTAAATGGTCCCACCGAGATTGACGCGCTTTCGTCCTTGTACGAAAACCGAAAGGCTGTGCTCGTACGTGCCTCGATAGCATGCCGTGGGCGTGGTACGACGGTAAAGCGCCAAAACCGGAATAGTTGTAGGATTTTCTCCCGGCAATTGCGCATGCATAGCAATCTTCCGTGCCAGTTCCTTCCGCATTTCGATCACCGCGGCGTTCAGATCCCTTGATTTCCTCGTCTGTCTCGTCACGTTGCAGGTCTTCCTTCTCCAGCGTACTGCAGGAGTATTCCTGTGTGCACAAAATCCTGGCTCCGGACAGGACTAGGCAAAAGAATAGCAGGATCGAGCAAGCGCAAACTTTACCTGCCTGTCTATAGTTTGAATGTGGCGGAAATCCCCCGCCCATTCAATCAACAAGAACGACGAGGAGGAGTGCCCGTGCAGAATCGGAAGCTTGGAAACAGCAAACTGGAAGTCTCGGCCATCGGACTTGGCTGCATGAGGCTGAGCGCCGGTCACGGCCCGGTAGCGGGGACCAAGGAAGAGATGATCGGGGTCATCCGGGGAGCCGTCGAGCGCGGGATCAATGCCGATCAGCTGCCGCCCGCCACGGTCGAACTCCTTCCTCTGAATGAGGCCGCTGAAAAGCAGCGCGCAACCAGCGTCGAGCAGAACTTTGGTGCCGTGGCGACTGGAATTGTGCAGTAGACCACCGAGTGCTCTTTCGCGAACTCTGGTTACGTCCCGGCCTTGCGCCTCGAGATCGGAGTCTGGTGACCGTGAGCGCACTCATTGCCTCGGGTCAGGTGTCACAAGTCTCTTATCACCTCAACAGGGCTATAGATAACGGTCTGACGCAACGGCAGGCATCTGAAGTTCTCACACAACTGGCGTTCTATGCCGGATGGCCGAACGTCTTCTCTGCACTCCCGATCGCGAAAGAGGTCTTTGAGAAGCGCGCCAAGCAAACACTCCCGCACTCCGAAATCGGAGAACGTCTACAAGAAGCCGGGACACAACCCGTTCGAAAAATGAGGAATTCGTTATGAACATATCTTTTGAAAACAAAGTTGCACTCGTCACAGGAGCTGCATCTGGATTGGGCGTTGCCACAGCGAAGGCTTTTGCTGAATCGGGCGCTTTCGTGGTGCTGGCGGACTGGAATGAGGAAGTCGCGCAATCCGCAGCCAGGGAGCTTGCCAAGAAAGGTCATAAGACACTGGCTGTCCGTTGCGACGTGTCCGATGACGCCCAGGTAGAAGCAATGGTTCAGCAGACTGTCGCCACTTTTGGACGCCTCGATGCGGCCTACAACAATGCTGGCGTCCAAAATCTTCTCGCGGAGACTGCTGATACCACCCGGGAGGATTACAACCGGGTGATGGGGATCAATCTTCGCGGTGTATGGAGTTGCATGAAGTTCGAGCTGCAACAGATGCGCAAGCAAGGAAGCGGCACCATCGTCAATTGCTCTTCGCTCGGGGGACTTGTGGGAGGCGCCGAGCGCGGGATCTACCATGCCGCCAAGCACGGAGTCATTGGGTTCACCAAAAGCGCGGCTCTCGAATACGCTGCACGTGGCATCCGTATCAACGCAGTATGCCCGGGGCTCATTTGGACACCGATGGCTGACCAGATGGCCGCTTCCGGCCAGTCCGAAGCCCTCAACGCAATGCTGAAGAGCGTGCCCATGGGCCGGTATGGCCGCGCCGAGGAAATTGCGGATGCGGTTCTGTGGCTTTGCAGTGATGCTGCAAGCTACGTAACCGGTCAGTCCATCTCGGTGGACGGCGGCTTCATCATGCGCTGAAGAAGGCGGGGAGATCATGCGAGGAGCAGTTCTTTTCGGACCGAGATGCGATTGACCCTGGAAGTGGGGTTAAGTGAGGACCCAAAATGACCAAATGGTCGAAGGACGAACTTCGCAAGATCGCTGAAGCCGTTGACTCGCACATCGCACCGTTCCGTGAGGACGGGGTGACGTACGGCACCCCGACGTGGATCTGGTCGGTCGTGGTCGACGACGCTCTTTACGTGCGCGCTTACAACGGACAGCAGTCTCGCTGGTACCAGGGAGCGCGCCAGCTATTGACTGCTGCATAAATA
>PLKU01000120.1 GCA_003140705.1 Acidobacteriaceae bacterium | reverse complement strand
TTTCCGCCGGAGTTTGCGGAGAAGCAATTTGTACTGGACGCGCTGAAGCAATGGCAGTTCAGGCCGGCGGCACAGGATGGGCACGCTACGAGTGTGGAAGTGTTGCTGATTATTCCGGAACAGCCGGAGTAGGTTTGACGTTTTGTTCAGGGTCAGGTGCGATCGCTCTTACGCAGAAAGGGGGGCTAAGATAGCCCCCCTTTCTGCGTGCACTTACTTTGATTATAGTTACAGCAGCCACTTATGCAGTGTTATGCAGTGCCGTTGGGCAGCAACCGCGGAGACGACAGGCCGTTTGTGATAGCTCCGAAGATCTGATTAAGTTGCGTGACGCTTCCGTTGTCGGGTGAAACACAGCCATTGCCGTCATCGGAATAGAAGAACTGCAATCCAGTAGCCATCGCGGCTAGAGCCTGGCAGGGACTGTCACCGGGTTTCCATGTGCCGGTTGCGCCCCAGCCTTGGGCTGTATATGTGTAGGAGGAGACCGTCGCACTATAGGTTGCATCCGTGGTGCATCCCGAGGTCTCAGATCCGTAGCCGATGGTTTCTACCTTGGTTCCCGCTGCCCCGGCGGCCTGAGAAGCTATTACAGCCTGCCCGCACTCACCGAGGGCGGACGGATATGTATAGGAGGTGGGGCTGCAATTATTTGTGGGGGTGCAGCCAGAGGCGGCTGTGGTGCCGTTGATATATCCACTTTGCGACACAAGTTCGGCTTTGCTGTTGCAGGCGCCGGCCGCGGTGTTGCCGTTTGCGGCACAGGCAGTCGCGTCGCCGTCGCTGAGGATGATCAGAACATTCGAAGAACCCGGATTTGCTGTCTGCTCAGCGACGAGCGCTGCCTGGGCCTGATAGATGGCCTGTGCGTAGTAGGTGCCATAGCCTCCCGGTGAGGAGACGCCCTTGCATCCGCCTACACCCGAATCGCCGACCGCGATCACGATGTCAGAGCTGGGATTCAACGTTGTAGCCCCAATAGTGGTGCGGTAATCCGTTGCCCAATTCGTGATCTGGTATGCGTATGTTGAAGGCGGGTTGAGATTCGGAGCGGCTGCGGTTGTGCTTTGGAACGTGTACGGTTCGATCGTGGGGTTCGCAGTTGGGCAGATATAGTCCTTTGACGCAGTCGTGCCCAGCACTGAGGGGAAGACAAACAGGCTGACGGTATTCACTGGCTTGCTGCCGGTGGTGCAGGTGAGGCCCGAGGAGCAGGGATTCAACTCTGTCAAGAGTGTCTGGGCGCCCAGCAGCGCGCAGGCGATTTGTGACTTGTTACTGCAGGCGGTCTGCGTGCCGGGGTCATTGGACGACATCGACGCTGTTGTATCGACGAGGATTGCAATGTTGTCCGGCGTGTATTGCCCGCCGGCCATGGCCGCGGTGGCCTTGGTGGAAATATTAAAGTTGGGCACACCGAACATGCCAGCGAGCCAGGTGGGCACCTTCGCCGTTTGCGTAACGACCATTGCGTTGGCGCCGGTCGAGATAAAGTTGCCATTGTTGTCCTGGCAGGGAGTCCCCCAGTTTGAAACGGTGGTCGAGCAGTAGAAGGACGTGGTTATCCCAGTCGGCAGCACAGTCATGATCCCATCGGCGTTCTTATCCGTTGCGATTGAGCTGTAATTGGTCGCCCATGTGGCCGCAGTGGTCTGGTTCGGCAAGGCTGCTGCGCCAGCCAAAGCCGCTGAATTTGTGGATGCCTGGAGCATTTGAGCGGCATAATAGCCATGACCGACCTCAATTGAAATCCCGGCAAATCCTAAAAATGCGGTAAGGCCGAATATGATGACAGGCAGCGCCTGGCCACGTTCTTCCATCAGAAATTTGCGGATAGAAGACCCGCTGAACAGTTTCATTGGATAACCCCCTCCATTCAATCTCAATTGATGAGCGCCGTCTGTTGTGTTACCAAACTACCTGAAAGGTTGAGGAGCCACATAGGAATCCAAGTATAGGAATAGTTCACATTGACCGTTGCAGGTTGATTCTGTCCCATTTGGGAAGTAGCCGCCCCACCGGTTCCCGCCGCTGTACATCCAGAACCGTTCGCTACGGCGCCAGTAAATGGACCGTAAACGGTCGCCGTTCCAGCGGAGTTAGAAATGGTCATCGTGATCGATAATTTCGAGGCGGTATATCCCTGCAGCGAGGTCATCAGCGTTTGTGTGGCTTGATAACAAGGATCGGTATATAGCCCACGGCTGAAGCCGAGCTGCTCTGCAGCGGCAAATGTCGCGTATCCAAGCTGCTGGTAGGTGTACAAGGCCATGGTGAGCGAAAACATGCCGAGCATGATCGACAGCAAAATCGGGAGCACGAGGGCGGTCTCGACAAGCGAGCCTCCCTCTTCGTTCTTACGAATGCGGGCGCGCAACCGCTTGGCGATCGATCCGGATTCGAGGAGCGCTTTTTCAGATGCTCGAGTCCGAATCGAATCGCGCGTGAAGACGGAGGCTTGGGGGGGCAAGCCGATTAGCATCTTCTTCATTTTTCCTCCCGGCATGGTCCAACTTACACCAGAAACCTCTGGCCGATTATGCCACCTTAAAGTTACTTTAGTGTTGCGAGCGCACGGCGCTCAGATCGCGTCACCCATCCGAATTCGTTTCAAGAATCGCTCCAGTTCCTTCTTATCCACGCCGTCCACCGCGGAGGTCACCCCGGAGTGTGCAAGGTTTGGGTTCGCCATGACAAACTGGAGGCCAACGCCGTCGTTACCCCAACGGACGGCTCTGGAGTGCACGGAGATCGACCTTTCAGCGTTTTCCTCCCCACATTCTGTCCTTTGTAATGTCATCATGACAAGAGTACCGGGGTACCATCTTTCCTCAGTTACGATGTACAGCCCGGATGCACTAATGTCTTTAACGCTGTGCGCCTGGGGCGCGGCACCGTTCCAGTAGTAAGCTGCGAGGCCGTGCGCCGGATCACGAGGTGCCACCCTCGGGTCAGGAGACCACCAGCGCTGCAACCAGTTCTTTGGAGGCCAATTGCTCCTGGTTCCAGGTTCGATCAGGGGGATCTNNTCATGCACCGGCGCCGATATTGAAAGGTCGTCGTTGGAACGGTCCTCCAGTTGAAGCAACCCCGGACCGCCGCTCCAGAGTGGATTTTCTCTCAGGACCGCGACAGGGTTGACGCCCAAGCCGGCGCCGTTCGCAGCGGAAAAGCGCTCCAGATTTGTTTCCATCTCCTCAGCGGCACAGATGACTAATTGATCGCCGGTTTGAGTCTGAGACGAGTAGATAGAGTGTGTAGGCAGCGCCAGGACACAAGCTGCCTGCTGGTTGGGAGTGGCGAAGTGAGACACGGGAAACGACTCGACTGCTTCGATAACCCGGTATTCCTGATCCAGATAAATCAAGTCAATTGGGGAGCGCAAGCCCGTCTCCGGGACTCCACTGAAGGGCACCATCAAGAGGCCCTCACCGGAATTGAGGGTGAGCGCTCCAACCCGCTCCTGAAAGTTAGCGTTTGACAGGTCGGCGATGGCGACCTCCAAACCGAGAAAGCACTCGCGCGTCTGGTTGTACGCACAGACCTTTCGGGAATCCATGTTGCGGCCTCCTGCCCCCAGCAAGTCGTCGGCGTCCGCGCGTTTTTGAGCCCAAGTGGTCACATTAACCTCTAAGTCCGATTTGAACGCCAATGCAAATTCTTTCCCTGCGAAAGCCGGGCCGGAAACAGGTTCTTCTCAGCACGGCAAGAGGGAGTTCAAATCACCCTGCCGGATATACGCTTGGCTGGAGAGTACGGCAGGTTGGCACCTCGGGTACCCCTGCTGTGAGACACACTTACCTCTCCATCACCAGTGCGGTAATGTCCCCGCAAACGGGGCTTTCAATTTGGCCTGGGGGCCCTGCACATCTTCAGGGCCCATCAGGCGGACTGTGGTCCCGCTTCTACTTAACCTTTGTGCGGCGGCGTTGAATCAGAACTACCAACACGATGACAAAGAGAACGCCTGCAGCAATCCGGATAATCGTCGGTGTATCCATCACTATTCCCCTTCCTTCAAAAACAAAGTGTCATGCGCTTCCGAGCCCATTTGAAACTCGAGGTACCTGCCAAGCCGAAGCTGTGGGTTTCCCGGTTCGTGGACCTTCGGAGCCGGCCAGAACAGCCCGTTCAATATGAAAGAGCTGGTGGAACTTCCTTACCAGGCGAGTTACTTGACCTTTGTGCGACGACGCTGGATGAGAAAGACTAGCACGACCACAAACAGAACGCCGGCAGCAATCCGGATAATCGTAGGTGTGTCCAAAACAATTCCTCCTTTCCTTAAGTGCCGAAAAAGCTTTTGAAGTTCTGTGCCATGGAGATTCCCGGGGGTCCCAGGATAACCAGGAAGAGAGCGGGAAAGATGAAGAATACCAGCGGGAAGAGCAGCTTGATTGTAAGCTTTGCAGCGGCTTCTTCAACAGCCTGAACACGCTGTATTCTGAGTGTGTCAGAATGTGTGCGCAAAGTTTTGCCGACGCTGGTGCCCAATTGCTCCGACTGAACCAGCATGGAAACAAGGTTGCGGATGCAGTCGATGTCAGTACGTTCCGCCATATGCTTCCAGGCTTCTGCACGGGGGCGTCCCGCGCGTTGCTCAAGGACGACGATGCCCAACTCATCACAGAGCTCCGGCTGCGCGTTCTTCAACTCCTGAGCGGTACGTGCCGTTGCCTGGTCGAGGCTGAGTCCAGCTTCAATGCAGATGACGAGAAGATCGAGNNCGTCAGGCAGTCCGAGGCGGATTTTTTGCTGGCGCTTCTTGATCTTCCTTCCCAGCCAGAAATCCGGTCCGAGGAACCCGAGACCGAGGCACGTGGCATACACGAAAAACGGGGCCAGGTTAGCAACTCCGCTGACCAGCGCCAAAGCGCAGAGCAGGAGCGGGACTATGAATTTGGAGCCATAGAAGACCTTGATCGCAGACTCGTTGCGATAACCGGCGCGGTTGAGGCGCTGGAGAACAACGGATACTTCCGCCTGGCTCTTAGGCAGGACGCGGTCGAAGTGCTCCATCACTCCGCCAATTGAAATGCCCGATTCCTGAATAGTGCCCAACAAGGTTTTCTTTTTGGCTAGTGGATTGATGACCTCGGAGATTCGCTGAGCCATGGCTTCGCGATAGAACAGGAGCAGGCCACCGCTCGCGATCAGGAGAAAGACAGCACCAAACGAAATAATTGCAAATCCCATGCGCTAACCTCAAACGTCCATATTGACAATCTGTCGAATGATGAATCCGCCAACCACAATCATTCCCGAGGCGATCCACATGAGCTTGACGCCAATCGGGGTTTTCCACAGAAGGCTCATCATTGTTGGGTTGACCCAGTACAAAGCGAAGCCCAGCACGACCGGCATAAAGGTGAGAATCCACCCGGTCAGGCGCCCCTGAGCCGTATGGGTCGCAATCTGACGCTTGAGACGGAACCGCTCCCGAATTACATGTGCGGTCTTGTCGAGTACCTCGGCCAGGTTGCCGCCGCTCTCCTTCTGGATCAAGATAGCCGTTGCAACAATTCTAAGATCCTGGAGTGGTACGCGGTCGATCATATTGTCGAGCGCGGTCTTCAGTTCAAGTCCATAGTTCTGCTCTTCGAAACAGGTTCTGAATTCAGTCCCGATGGGGTCAAGGCACTCNNAATGAGACTATGGCCGGCGCGAACGGCGCTGACAATCAAGTCAAGAGCAGCGGGCAGGCCTTCTTGAAATTTGCCAAATCGTTTTGCGCGTTTGTAGAAAACAAAGGCAAAAGGAGAGGCGCCAAGCAGCAAGCCAACCGCCAGGGCCGGGAGCAGGTATCCAAAACGGAGGTCAACCAAAAACGAGGGGACAACAAACAGGACCCCACACATGGTCATCAACTGTCCCGCGGTCCATTTGAGGTCGGCCTGTCTAAGCAATTTCTGCAAACCCGGCGCGAGCTTGAAACCTACAAGTTTGCGATTGAGCCATGGGATGCCGCTGAGCAGATCGACCTTGCGCAGGTCCATCAACTGCTCGCGTTGCTCCTGACTTTCAGATGCCAGGGCGNNGGCGGAGTCGAGCGTGGCAATGACCTGCTTGGCCTGCTGAGCGGCTCCACTGCCGCTGGCGACCATCATCAGGGCCACGACAGCGAACACGCCGAGGAAAACCAACACAATGATCATACCCATAAGTTGACTTCCTTTCTGGTCAGTTGACCAGCGTTTCGTGCTCAAAGAGGCTTGGCGGCAAGATGACTCCCGCGATGCGGAGCCGCTCGAGGAACTTGGGTCGGATACGAGTGGGCTGGAAAGCGCCAATTACTTTGCCATCAGGCCCAATCCCTTTCTTATTGAAAGTGAAGATTTCCTGCATGCTGATGATGTTTTCTTCCATGCCGGTGATCTCGGAGATACTGGTGATCTTGCGGGTGCCATCGCTCATACGCGAGGCCTGAACAACGATGGTGATAGCGGCAGCAATCTGNNTCATGGCCTGCAACATGTCGAACGCTTCCTCGCCGCGTATCTCGCCCATGATGATGCGGTCTGGGCGCATGCGGAGGCAGTTGATCAACAGTTGCCGCTGGCGGATAGCGCCCTGTCCTTCAATGTTGGGTGGACGGGTTTCCAAGCGCACAATGTTTTCCTGCGCGAGTCGGAGTTCGGCGGCGTCCTCAATGGTGACGAGGCGCTCATTGTTGGGAATGAACTGGGACAGGATGTTCAGGAACGTCGTCTTACCGGAGCCGGTGCCGCCTGAGATGACAATGCTGATCCTGGCTTTGACCGCGGAGGAGAGGAGTTCCATCATCTCCGCGGAGATGCTTTTGAGCTGAACAAGCTGGTTGGCTGCCAAGGGTCCCGTACCAAATCGACGAATAGACAGCGAAGGTCCGTCAAGAGCCAGTGGAGGAATGATGGCATTGACACGTGAGCCGTCAGGGAGGCGTGCGTCAACCATCGGCGATGACTCATCGACTCTGCGGCCGACGCGTGACACGATGCGATCAATGATCTGCAGGAGATGGCGGTCGTCACGAAACACCGTATCCGTTTTCAGCAGCAAACCACCGCGTTCGATGAATACCCGGTCCTTGCTGTTCACGAGTATGTCGGAGATCGTCAGATCGCGGAGCAGCGGTTCCAGCGGACCCAGACCGAAGACCTCATCGAGCAGATCGGCCTGGATCTTTTCCTGCTCGTCGAAATTCAGTGGCACCCGCTGGTCTTTGATGATCTCGTTCACCATGGTGGAGACCGCCTGACGCGCCTGGCCGGAGTTCACGCGCGACAGCTTTTCGAGATCCAGCTTGGAGATCAGGG
>PLKU01000551.1 GCA_003140705.1 Acidobacteriaceae bacterium | reverse complement strand
TTCGACTGTACGACGGAACCGAGGGCTAATTTCAAATCCTTCATTGACAGCGGTATTCGTAATCATGAAAGGCTCCTGATGAGCTGGAATTCTTGAGGCCGAAAAACTTTTCGTTGGGAGCCTGAAGTTTTTTCCGCTGGTGCCGATATTAGATAAGGCTAACCACGCGCGCTAGATTACTGTGGAGCGACACAATCGTAACCAAGCGGACCTGAAAAAGGACACCTTTTCCCTCCCCAAAGTTCTATTTACATCCCCCCGGTAAATAAGGCGTAGCCGTTTCCTGCTAGTTCTGCGGTGGCGTCGCGTAATACCCCTTGCGGACCTGTACCTTCATGCCATCGCCCTTGCACTCGACGCCGAGGTGCCTGAAGCTCCCGTCCAGCTTGGTATTGGTGGGCGTATAGCTGGCCACATACTCGGTCCGCAGCTCGTCTTCAATCTGCTGGAAGGCCGCTTCGAGCTTCTTTCCGTTGTTGCCCACGTCGATCAGCCGTCCGCCAGTCTCTTCGGTGAGCTTCTTCATCGCGGAGAAGCCGCTATACCCAAAGCCTCCGTAGAAGCCGCGGTCCGCGATCAGAATCACGTACACCAGAACGTTGGTCTTCTGTGCAGCAGCAATCGCATCCTGAATCTTGTGGTCGCTGCCTTCGTCCTCACCGTCGGTCAACAGGATCATCGCCTTGCGGCCCGTCTCCTGGTTCAGCTTTTCGTTCGACGCCAGGTAGACGGCATCGTAGAGCACGGTTCCCTTGGGGTTGCCGATCGTAGGAACCGTGCCTCCGCCCGCACCGGGAATGCCCGCCGCTCCGTTGCCACCCGCTGTGTTGATCTGTGCCTTGTTCATGGCCCGCGTCAGCAGGCGGGGGCTGTTGGTGTAGTCCTGCATAAGGTCCACATCCACATCAAATGACAGAAGAAATGCCTCGTCCTTTTGCCTCAGCACCCGCTGCAGAAACTGGCCGCCTACATCCTGTTCCAAAGGCAACACATTCTGCTGGCTGCCCGAGGTATCGAGCAGAATGCCCAGCGTAATCGGCTGTTGGGTCTCGGCCACGAAGCTCTTGAGCTTCTGCGGCGCCTTGTCTTCAGAGATTGTGCAGTCGTCTTTGGTCAGATGCGGAACCAGCGTGCCGTCCTTGGCCTTGACGGTAAAAAACACGTCCACAAGGTTGACTTGAAGCTTGAACGTAGCCACCGATTCTTCTTCGGGAGCCGGCGGAGGAGCGTTACTGACTGGGGGCGCATCCGGAGACGGGGCCAGCTGAGCCCATCCAGTCGCGGGAAACGCCGACAGGCTCAAAATCAATGCGGAAACTCCCAGGCAGGCACTCAATCGGGGAAGCATACTTCTCATTTAGACGGAATCGGAACCTCGAAGAAAGCATACCTGATCTCTTCCATCCCTGGCAGGCAACCTGCGCGATTCTGGCGCGTCTTATACATGGCGGCTCTGGCCCGTCTGATAATCTGACGATTGCAGCCCTGCTATCCGGTTTGCCGTCAGTTTGCCAGTTTTCCGTAGTCCGTTGTTGGTTTTTGCGCGCCACGGAACTCTGACCACTGGAAGCAGTGCATTCATCAGCGATCGGGGATTTCGTTTCACTCGCCGCTGGAAACTGACAACAGTACCCGGGAGAAGAACTGTGAAGCTTGGTTTAACGGCATGGTCGCTGACGGCAATTCTGAACGTGAGCCTGATTGGGAATCCCGCGGCAATGGCCCAAGAGCAGCAACCCGCAGTGCCGGATGCCCCGACGCCGCAGGCTCTGCCACCCTTTGCAGGCGCCAGCGGTGCCGCCATCACGCCTGGCAAGGGCGCAGGCGATGAGCCGGGCACGGAACCGAGTTCCTCTTCAACCACCCCTGGACAAGACCAGGCTCCGCCCAGCAGCCTCCCGCCCTCATCCCAGTTGAAGGATAATTTCCAGACGAAGCCCCCTGAGATGCCAGCACCGGGAGAAGGCTTTGACAGGAATTCAACCATCCTCCACGTCAACGTCAATTACGTTGAAGTCCCGGTTACGGTGAAGGATTCGAAGGGAAAGCTGGTCGCCGGGCTAACCTGGCGCGACTTCAAGATCTTTGAAAATGACACGCGCGAGCCTCTTGGCTACTTCACCGTGGATCCGTTCCCTCTTTCCATCGCCTTTGTCGTCGACCAGAGCCTCACGTCAGACGTGATGGCCAAGGTGAACGACTCCCTTGGAGCAATCCAGGGCGCGCTGACCCCTTCCGACGAGGTTGCGGTCTTCACTTACAGTCACTTTACGCAAAATCAGTCTCATGGTTTTACCGGTGCCCAAAGTGCGCGCGTGCCCTTTGTCCTGGCCATGACCAAAGCGTCTGGCACTGAGGAAATTATCCCTGTGAACAGCGGTCCCCTGGCCGGATGCAACATACGTCAGAACGGAAACTGCGTCGATCCCAACCTGCAACCCGGCGGCTCTGCCGGCGGCGGGTCCTTTATTACCATCCCCAAGGAAATTCACACTCTCAACGACGCCATCCTGGCCGCGGCCAAGGAACTGTCCACGCGCCCTCAGGGCCGCCGCCGCATTATCTATGTTATCTCGGACGGCAAAGAAGCAGGTAGCAAGGCCACCTATAAAGAGGTCCTGCGCTACCTTCAGACCAACAAGATCGCGGTTTATGGAACGGCGGTGGGTACTTCCGCTCTATGGGGAGAAGGTTACATCAGCCGCTTCCATTTGCCATTTCAGATGTACGACAATCGCCTGTACAGTTACACCGTGGCTACGGGCGGCACGCTCGACTCCGAGCAGAACCTCAACGGCATCGAGAAGAGCTACCAGAAGATCGCCGAAGAGGCCCGCAACCAATACACGTTGGGCTACTACAGCCATCAGCCGTTTATCGACGGCAAGTACCGCACGATCGAGGTGCGCGTTGACCGTCCCGGGCTTGAAGTGTTTAACAAGCGAGGCTACTGGCCCAATGCGCAGGATGCTCACTAGCCTGTGAATGCCTCGGGCGGGGCGGCAGGATTTGGACTGATGTCGGCGGCCACCTGGGGTGGTTCGGACTTCGTCGGCGGCCTTGGCGCCCGCCGCGCACCTGCGATGCTTGTGGTCGCGTCCGGCCACATTGTTACCCTCATCGTTCTGTTTGCCTTGTGCCTGGGAATTCACCTGGCATTGCCCGGCTCCCACTATTTGCTCTTTGCTGCGTTGGGTGGCTTTGAGGGCTCGTTGGCGCTGGCGATTTTTTATCGCGCGCTGGCCATGAGCTCAATGGGCCTCACTGCTGCCCTTACTGGCCTGCTCACGGCCCTGGTTCCCGTTCTCTTTTCCCTCTTCAATGAAGGCCTGCCCACACCGTTGACGGCAGTGGGATTGGGGATGGGGTTGATCGCCATCTGGCTCATCACGCACACGCCTGCGATAGATTCGAATGGAAAGAGGCGAGCGTCGACGCCACCTCGAGCGCTACTGCTGGGCGCGCTCGCCGGTGCTGGATTCGGCACACAGTTGATTCTCTTCAAAATGGCGAGTCCTGGCGGAATGATGTGGGTGATGACCTCTGCCCGCGCGGCAGGTGTTGTGGCCATGCTCCTGGTTCTTGTGGCCATGCCGCCCAAGACACCCTGGCGCGGCTTCTGGCTGACGGGAATCGCCGCGGGTGCGCTGGACACGATCGGCAATCTGTTCTATCTCCAGGCCACACGGTTTGGACGGCTCGACGTTGCTGCGCTGGTTTGTTCGCTGTATCCAGCCGGCACGATCCTACTGGCAGCGCTGGTGCTGCGCGAGTGGCCCACTCGCCGTCAATTGGCAGGAATTGGACTTGCCCTCGCTGCAGTTGTGCTTCTCAGTGCCTAGGAGCGATCTGAATCAATCAGCGCTTTAAACGGGACCGACGCGCGTGGCTGGGATTCAAACCTGAAAACAGTCGTGGAGTGATGCTTGAGATATGAGCTGATTCCGGTGAGCTCTGGCTGCGGGTGAGCGCGCCGCAGATTCGTGATTCTTTAATTCCCCGATGCTCTCTCTAGATTGNNTAGATTGTTCGACTCCACTTGATAACTTCCATAATCGATAGTCAGCACCGCAGTGCCGCCAATGCGCACCTTGGTCTCGCTGCGAATTCCCTGCGGCAGCCAGAATCCGTGTGCCAGCACGCTTGTGTAGTGAATCAGCGTCCGCGAGATGAAGAATGACGGGTTCTTCGCCGGCTCCGACTCCATCTTCACCACTTCAAAGTCCTCAACATCCACCCAGACCTTGCCGCGATATAAGAACTTGCTGTCCGACAGAGGTTCCACAGCCAGCACATATGTTGGACGTCCGCCGATGGTCTCGTTCCCTACCAGTTGAAATCTATAGTTGGCTGGCGTAAGCGCCGACGAATCCTTGTCATGAGACGCTTCTCTTTCGCTGTCCACAGCCCGCTTGAGAACCTTGTCGCATAGAAACTTTGAACCGCTCTGCGACACAATCTGAAAGGTCATCCCTTTCGACGCATCGTAGTTCGCGAGCACATCCATCTTGGCATTGATCGTCGCCGAATACCCGCGGTACTCCACCTGGTAATGCCGTAGTGCCTTGTAGCGCCTGAGTTCCTGAACTTGCGCATCGGCATGGTGCTGCATCTGCTCCACCACCTGCACCGAGCTCAAGCCGGTAGGCGAACCCGCACCCCCGCCTGAGTTTTCAGCCCACACCGCCACCGCCGTGCTTGCCAGCAATGCCGCCAAGCAAAGGCATCTGAATTGTCGCAAGGACATGAGCAATAGAATACATGGGGAGCAGGAACCCTGGCAGGAAGATCTTGCTCAGTTGGTTACTAATTGATTTCCCGGCAACTCCGAATGCCCCGATTTGGACATCAACTTCCTGCAAACCGGTGCGGTAGATTTGATCCATGCCCAATGTTGCCTATGACCTGCACGACGAGCGCGTCTACGTATACCCCCCCCTCATGGCCCGGCCTTGAGTGCTCTTCAGCAATGCGTGGACCTGATAGGCGAGGCGAGGTCGCACCACGCAACGCTTGCGATTCTGCCCGTCGACCTGCTCGATCCTGCCTTTTTTCAGTTGCGAACTGGCCTCGCGGGTGAAGCTCTGCAGAAGTTCGTGAACTACCGGCTCAAACTCGTCATCCTCGGCGATTATTCCCAGTTCGCTTCAAACAGTGCTCCGCTGCGCGCCTTCATTTATGAATCGAACCGCGGCAATGCCGTCTGGTTCCTTGCCGATCGGAAGGAACTTGAAGAACGGCTTGCGCCGAAAGCATAGTGCTTCAAAAGCGGAAGTACGCCCCAATCATCGGCTCCGCCGTGTGAGTAAACGCCTCGGTAGAACCAAATGCAGTAGTCAAATCGGGAGCCTTGTATAAGTTCCCTCTGTACTGCCCGCGGATGCCGAGGTGAGGCAGCAGACCCCAATCCAAGCCCGCTCCATAAACGAATAGCGGCTTGGTGTTGATGGTGGTGCCTGTCTGTCCACTGACGGGAACATCGAAGAGAAACCCGACGCCCACCAGCGCAAACGGCCTTAGATTCGCAATTTTCAAAGACGCCACCCAATCGCCCGTCACTTCATGTGCATTGGCCAACACCGGAATCTGCTCGCACAGCGGGGTGAAGGGGCTGGGGCAGCTTGTGTAGTTCTGATTGCCGCGATTGAAGGAGTACGTGCCTTCATACCCAAAGATTGGATTGACGATGTGGCGCAGTTCAATCATTCCTCCGGCGGAGTTGGACGGACTTTCAACAACGTTGTTGCCGCTGGTTGCACCACTGAAGGCGCCGTACACGCTCACGCCTATATCCGTGTGCGAGAGGCTTTTTGCAACATCCACTTGCGCACTTGCTGCCGTGCCGACAAATGCTGCGAGTGCCGCCAATCTGAGCAATAAAACAGCCATACGCATTCGTTTGGTTTGCATGATGCTCTCCAATGTTGAATTCGCTTGTGTGCCCATCAAGCTAGTGGCCCATCTATTGGATGCCACTTCCTTGAACACCGGTAGTGAGGTTTTGTTGTTTGGCCACAGATGCCGGAGTGTCTCAGATGGCGAGCCTCGGAGCTTTCCGGGTTATCCTGTGACCACACCATGAATCGACGGTCCTACTTCCCCGTCTATGCAGCCCTCACCGGCGCAACCCTCATAATTTGTCATTCGATTCCTGCCCAGGAGGCCCTTAAGAAAGTGATTCCCTATTTGGACGTGCAACCAGTTCGTGCCCGGCACGGCATGGTCGTCAGCGTCCACCATCTTGCCTCCGAAGCTGGCATTGAAATCCTTCGCGCGGGAGGCAACGCCGTCGACGCCGCGGTAGCCACAGGGTTTGCCTTGGCTGTTGTGCATCCGTCTGCAGGCAATCTGGGTGGAGGCGGTTTTCTGCTGCTGCGCACCCGCGACGGTCACTCCACCTTTCTCGACTTCCGCGAGAAGGCGCCGCTCGCCGCCACCGAGACCATGTACCAGGACGCAGACGGCAATGTGATCCCTGAAGAAAGTCTCGACTCATCCGTTCTTGGCTATCGCTCCATTGCCACCCCGGGTTCCGTCGCGGGACTTGTCTATGCCGAGCGCAAGTTTGGCAAGCTCGGGCTTCAGTGCGTCATGGCCCGCGCAATCCAACTCGCCGAAAATGGATTCGTACTCACCGCAGAAGAGGCCAAAGAGCTGACCGACCCCGATCTCGCTCGCTTCCCTGAATCCAAACGAATCTTCCAACGCGACGGCCACCTCTATGAGGCAGGGGAGACCTTCCGCCAGCCCGAGCTGGCTCGCACTCTCCAGCGCATCGCCGCCGATCCCGACGATTTCTACCACGGCAAACTCGCCCACGAACTCATCGAAGAACTGCACAAGGGTGGCGCACTGCTCATCCTGGACGATCTTGCCCAATACACCGTTGTCGAGCGGGCTCCCATCACGGGCGCATTCCACGACTACACCATCATCAGCGCCCCTCCGCCGTCTTCTGGAGGAATCGTACTGCTGAGCGCTCTGAACATCCTTGAAGCCTACAACCTGGCCAGGTTGGGCAATCGCACAGCACCCTCCATGCACATTATCGTCGAGGCCTACCGCCGCGCTTACATGGACCGTGCCGATTACCTCGGCGATCCCGACTTCAACTCCATGCCTGTCTCCGAGCTCACCTCCAAGCCGTACGCAGCCGCCTGGCGCGCCACCATTGACCCCGCGGCAGCCAGCCCCAGCGCGGGTCTCCATCGCCCTGAGGGATTCCTGCCCGCCGTTCCCCAATCCGCCGGACAGCGCCGACCTGAGTCAAACAACACAACCCATTACTCTGTTGTGGATGCCGAAGGAAACGCAGTCGCCGTCACCACAACCCTCAACGACAACTTCGGCTCTCGTGTTACTGCTGGCCACCTCGGCTTTTTGCTCAACGACGAGATGGACGACTTNNCCCGGCAAACGACCCCTCAGCTCAATGACCCCCACGATCGTTCTCCAAGGCGGCAAGCTCCGCTTTGTCCTCGGCTCTCCCGGCGGCGCTCGCATCATCACAACTGTGGCCAACATTTTCCTGTCTGCTTCTGAAGGCGGCCTCAACATCCAGCAAGCTGTCGATGCCCCGCGGTTCCACCACCAGTTCCTGCCAGATAAGCTCTATCTCGAACCGGGTTTTAGCCCAGAGACCCTTGGAGAACTGCGCACACTCGGCTACGACATCGAAATCAAAGATGGTCACTGGTCTAACGGGGAGTGCATCGCCGTCGACCCCAGGACCGGCGAATTGCTTNNGCCACTACGGCAAGGCTGCGGGTTACTAGCCTGCTTCGCCGATCGAAGACGGCTGAGAATTCACTTAACCGCGAACATATCCATAAAGATTTCCTCAAACCTGAGCAAGATCGACAATCCAAAGTCTTCTTTCAGTTGTAATCCTCCAATTGTGCAGCCGCTAGAACATCCCAAGAATGGATGTTCGTTGGTTTGGCTGAACGGAAATCCTTCCGCTCGCACATCGGGCCTTAAACTTTACTTACCTCAGCGGGAACGTCGCGCTCTATGCGTCGCAAACCCGGGAGTTTTGCCTGACCCATCCCCGTTTCCCAGTCGTGCGTAATCGGAAAGCAAGCCAGCGGATCTGAGAAATTGGGGACCGCCGGCTTGCTTTCCGATTACAATTCAATTGCCCCTCCTCTATCCCCGCCCCATGTTCCGTGTCTGAAATGAGACAATCGAACCAGAGACCGGATTCTCGTTCATACAATTCCGGCGCGGGGGATCCAATTTGTCCATGTTGCCTGTCCTGTCCACACACCTGTTCCTGAACCAGCGCCTGCATCCTGGCCTGCTGGAACTTGCTGCCCGGTCCGGAGCACAGGCGGTGGAGATCTTTGCCGCACGCCAGCACTTTGACTACACAAGCCGCGAGCATGTGGCTGAGCTGGCCAACTGGTTCAGTAGCAACACCCTTCAGCCTTTTTCCATGCATGCCCCCCTCTTCCCTGACCGCGAGATGGGCCGCGCGGGAGCGCCTGCATGCAACCTGATTCATCCTGAAAAATCTCGACGCATCGACGCCATGGACGAAATCAAGCGTGCGCTTGAATCAGCGGAGAAGATTCAGTTTCGCAACCTCATTCTGCACCTGGGCGAGCGCAACGACAGTTGGTCGCAGCGAAGCATCGAACACGCCATCGCCTCTCTTGAACACCTCGGCGCGTTTGCTCATCCTCTTGGTGTGCGTCTGCTGGTCGAGAACCTGCTCAGCGAAGTCACTACGCCCACGCACCTGCTGATCATCCTCGAAATGGGCCACCAGGAAAACGTCGGACTTTGCCTTGACCTTGGCCATGCACACATGTCCGTCGGTGTCGCGGAAGCCATCCAAACCCTGGGCGATCACATTGCCTCTGTTCACGTCCACGACAACAACGGCCTCAAGGACGAGCACCTCTGGCCCGGAGACGGGACCATCGACTGGCAAGCCACGGTTGCGGCTCTCAAGACCCTCAGCACGCCTCCAGCCACCGTCCTCGAGCTCAGTCAGAGCTTTGGCGAGGCAACGGTCGAGATCCCCGCTCGCCTCGAGAAATCTTTTGCTCTCTTCGCCTGAGCCGTTTGTGACGCCAACTCCTCTTCACTGCCTTCACTGCTGATCGGCGCTCATCGCTTCAACATTTGGCCGATCAGCGTGACCGTCATGGGCAGGTTCACACTTGCTGTGTACACCACGCCGGTTTGCATCGCCTGGCAGAGTGCCCTCAGGTTCAGCGTCAACCAACCAGCAACCGCGCTGGCACTCCCCGCGAGGGTCAGCGTCGAGGTGATCGACCGGTTGGCCACCAAAATTGGCGTGCCAAACGTCGCTGTGAATCCTTTCACGACACGCCAACCCGTGTGATGCCCACCACCGCGCCAGACTCCAGACAAAGCTATTCTGCTGCCGTATATGCGGCGTGCCGTGCACACCCGCAAAAGCCGCCGCCGCGATTCACCATCCGCCGTGAATCCAGAAAGAGGATGAAGATGCGAATACTGATTGCCTATGCCACCCGCTACGGCGCGACCCTAGGCGAATCGCCGCAGCGCTTCACCACCACAATCTGGCGCCATCATTGCAGCCAGCGCAGGAAGCATCCGATCCGGCCGGCTACGATGCTGTCGTGATCGGAAGCGCATCCTACTACTTTCATTGGATGAAGCCAGCAGCAAGCTTTGTGCGGCATCACGCGCGGACCCTCGCCGATCGCCCCGTGTGGCTTTTCAGCAGCGGTCCGCTTGGTACAAAGGAGGCCGACGATCAGGGCCGCGATCTTCGCGCCTTCCTCGAACCCAAGGAGATCGCGGAGTTNNCGGAGTTTCGAAGCATGGTGAATCTCCGGGACCACCATGTTTTCTTCGGCGCAATGGACTCGGCCCGGCTCGGTTTCACCCACCGCCTGATTTATAGATCGCCCGCCAGCCGCGATGGCGCCTTGTTTCCCCAGGGCGACTTCCGCAACTGGCCGGAAATTGATGCCTGGGCCAACGGGATTGCAGATTCTTTGAAGTGTTCTTAGCTGCGCAGAGTCGCTAACCCTCGCCGCATGCCTCGGGGCTAAGAAGGAATATTGCCAACAACACAAGCTCCTCCCGGGCTATGATGTTTTCGTCATGACTACTGCCCGCTTTTCATCGCGAATTCTCCGTCTAGCCCTCGTCCTTCTTCTGCTCACCGTCCCCGCCCTCGCCAAAGATATCCCGCTTCAGGTCATCGACTGGCCCAACTCGGGATCGCCTGCCGTTCGCTTTGGCTTTGACAAATTCAAACCGTTGCAAGGCATGGGCAGCATGCACGGCTATGTCATGGACACAACGGCGCAGAACCTCTCGCCGAGGCTCATTTCCAACCAGAGGTTCTCCATTTATCTTTTCGATCAGAACAAGGTGCGCGTTGGCGAAGATGTCATCGCGCTCAAGAATCTCGGCCCTGGCGAAATGGTGAAGTTTGAAACCACAGTGACGACCTCCGGCCTTCCGGTTAGCATCACGCTGGAGAACATGACAGAGGCAGCCAAGGCTGTTTCCCTGACCGTCAACTCCATCCCACAGGGCGCAATGCTCCAATTGGACGGAACAGAGCAGGGCATGACTCCGCGAATTATCAAGGTAGGTGTCGGCACGCACACCCTCACCTTCACCCAGGAGGGATTCATCGCCGGTAACTTTCCGCTCGAGATCACTTCGGACGATGTCTCGGGTGGAACCGTGAGTTATGCACTTGGAGCCGCGGCCTTCGATTCAATTGAACTGCGCGATGGCAGTGTGCTCAACGGCGATTTGGTTTCAATCTCGGGAATGGACGTCGAGATTCGCGTCGGCGGCATTGTGCAGCACATGGATCGCAATAAGATCAAGCGCATCATGCTCACCCAGCGTGACGCACCCACGCCAGGGCCGCCACCACCAGCCACAACTCCAACCCCATAAACCGAGTGAACAGGGTGTGATTGATTGACCTATCAGCCGCCCTTTAAATTCTGTGATTGTCGTTCAACAACACGCAACCATGAAGCGGGCACACCAAGGCCTCGATTCAGAGATCCCGCGCGCCCGCTCAACAGCCGCTCTGCTCTAATGGAAGACTCCCAAAAGATAACACACCAGCAGAATCAACAAGATGGTACCAAGCCCAATGCCTGCGCCGCCGCCTGCGCCCCACCGGCTATAGCCGTAGTACCCGCCGCCGCCGCCGAAGAGCAGCACCAGAACAACGATAACAATGATCAACATCATTTCAGTTCTCCTTCATTCCGAGTTACACGCGCGGGAGAGCTCATGGCACATGCAACTCTCTCATTGTGAGTTTCCCACTCGTGCAATTCGTTAGATGCTCAATTGGGCACACAGGAAACTCAGCGAGAACTCGGTCGGCCCAATTTGACCGCGCGGTCAGCGCTGAGTATGAGATGGGTCAGTCTATTCATGTCCTGTTTTCGATTCGATTGTGACTGAGCGGAATCGCGGCTGGAGTGCTTTTGGGCATTTGTTGTTCGGCGCCATGGACTCGACCCGGCCTGGCTTCTTTCACCGCCTGATTTATAAACTGCCCGCCAACCGCGAAAATCGCCTTGTTTCCCCAAGGCGAATTTCGCGACTGGCCCGAGATCGATGCGTTGGCCAAGACGATTGTTCAGGCGCTGAAGACCCAGCAAGTGTAGGCTCGGTTGGCCAGCAAGCTGAAACCGCTCTATTTGCTTAATCTCTCTTGCAAAAGAACGGTCACAACCTCACCCTCGCCCTTGCCGATCGCTTTTTGGATATCTGATTTAACTGGAAGCTTGTGCGTGCCGTCGCCAAGCGCCATGAATGCACTCTGAAATGGGTGGCCGTCAATGGTTCCGCCGACCTTCACGAGCCCCCTGGTGTTAAAGAACTCCGCAGAGTCAGGCATGACTACGTATGTCCAACCACCCTTCGCGGGAGACTTCTGGAGCCTGGCAGTGAACTTCTTCTTCATGATTCCTCCGCTACGGATGCAAGTCAGAACGCGGGAAGGTGCACCCAGTCTCGACCAGCGAAGTCAGTTTACCTGATCGGAAATCTATTTAGGGATCATTGGTGGGGCAACTTGAGATGGGTTCGATCTTAGCGTCAATATCTTAGGTAAGAAGAAATAGTCCCTCAGCAAATCCGCGGCAGCTGTTCGCCAATCTGCTGGGCGATTACACGGTTGGCTCCCATTGAGGTTCGCGCCACGAGCATCCTTGGATGCTCAGCAGTTACCCGGCCGATGCGCGCCGCATCACGTCCCAGCGGATGCGCACGCAGAACGGCCAGCACCTTGTCCGCGGCTTCAGGCGCGACAAAAAAAACCGCCTTTCCCTCATTGGCCACGTACACCGGGTCCAGCCCCAGGAGCTCGCACGCTGACTGCACCTCGGTTCGAACAGGCAGGCTCACCTCGTCGATGGCAATGCCCACGCCCGAAGATTGTGCGATCTCATTCAGCGTTGACGCCAGCCCTCCGCGCGTCGGATCCCGCATCGCGTGGACATCGACGCCCGCCGCTTTGAGCACTACGGCAATCATCCCGTTCAGCGCTGCGCAGTCTGATTTGATCTGGCTCTCGAATTCCAGGCCTTCGCGCACGCTCATGATGGCCATACCATGGTCGCCAATGGTGCCTGAAACCAGAATCGCGTCGCCCGGCTGCGCCCGATGGGGGCCGACCTGAATTCCTTCACGCAGAACGCCAATCCCCGCCGTATT
>PLKU01000259.1:174-2635 GCA_003140705.1 Acidobacteriaceae bacterium | reverse complement strand
CTTCCGCTGCGGCGCCAGGTCTCAAGCCCGGCCACGCCTCTTCAGGAAGTGGTCTCTTTCCCTTCCGGCCTTTCGTCGCGGTTCGATTCTCTTCAGCTTGCCTATCGCGGCCAGTTTCACTCGAATCTGGCATGGATGGCATCGTATGTGTGGGCTCATGCCCTCGATTTTGGTAGCCCGAACCCGTGGGTTGCGCCAACACGAGGCAACGCCGATACCGATATCCGCCAAAACTTCCAGGCCGCTGTCTCCTGGACCTTGCCGCAAGCAGGGGCCCGCGGTCCGGTTCATAATGTTTTGTCCGGTTGGGGCATCGACGGTCGCTTCTTCCTGCGTAGCGGATATCCAGTGACCGTGCTGGGAAACCTTTTGTACGATCCTGTAACCGGTGAGCACTCGTATTCCGGCTCGAATCTGGTTCAAGGAAGGCCTCTTTACTTATCCGACAGCTCCCTCCCAGGGGGACGGATGCTGAACGGCGGGCCCAATGTGGCAAACGGCGCTTTTCAACTTCCAGTGGGCAACTCACAGGGAGACGCCCCACGAAACATTGCACGGGGCTTTTGCGCGCAGCAACTCAGCCTGTCACTGCGTAGAGACATCCATCTCTACAACAGCCTCTACCTGCAACTGCGAGGCGATGTATTCAATATCTCGAATAGTCCAGACTTTGGTTATATCGTTCCCAACCTGGGCGATCAGCTTTTTGGACAGCCCACTCTCTCCCTGAATCAGAGTTACGGGCAAAGCGGATCTCTGTACCAGCCAGGCGGACCACGGTCAATACAATGGATGTTCCGCGTCCGGTGGTGAGCGCTTTGCTTTGGTATATCGGCCGATAATTCGGGCTTAGCCGCGTCATGGATTTCGCGAGGCGACAATCGTCACGCCGCCCAACAATCCCGATTCCGGAGGCGTCTGCGGTCCAAAGCCGAACCCGCCGCCACCACCAGGACGCGCAGGGACAACGGGCTGCGAAAGAATGCGCTCCTCGGCCGGTAGCAGACGGTCACCAATTATCCGATTCGTCCACTCGTTGGTCACCGCAATCTTCAGCTTGTTCGTGCCTGACTTGAGGGCCTTGGTCACCTCGATTCAGTACAGTGGCGCCCACACCTGACCCGTTGCTCTGCCATTCACTTTCACTTCGGCGATATCACGCACCCTGCCCAGATTGATCCAGAGATGCTGCCCCGGCCTGAACCACGACGCCGGCGCCTGCACAGTCTTGCTGTACGTCGCTGTGCCGGAGAAGTACTTGACGCCCATTGGAGCTGCCGGTCCATGACTTGAGCGTCGTCATCTGTACGCTTGCCGGCGCGCCCAAGTTCGGCGGGAAGCTGAGCGTCCACGGACCCGTAAGCGCAGTCAGCCTGGTCCAGACGGGCGTCGACGCGCTCCGCGCGGGCCCAGCTGCCACATCCCTGAATACCACAAACACCGACTCCCGCTCGGCTAGATCCAGCGACACTACGGTGAAGCCGGATCCCGTAATGTATGCGGCAGGCTCGATGCCCGGTTGCCGGTTGCCTGAGCGGTCCAAAATCCCCGCCACGGTCGTCTATCCGGCAGTCTCGCCGGGTTTGTCATCGGTCATAGCGCCATCCATCGGCCGCCAAACCTGGACGTCTGTTCCGTCCACCCTGAACCGCCCGTCGATGTGCACCGGCGCATCTGTCTGGTTCACGACGAAGTAGATGTCTGCGTTCGCCGAATGCCGATGCAGTCGGTTCGGAGTTAGCATGGAGAATGCGCCAGGTCAAGGAACTAGATCGTGGCCAGGAATCGGCGATCAAGGTGAAGGTATTGGGCATGAACAAATTGCTGCCAGATGCACGCGCCGCATTGGACGGCATCGTGCACGACGGAATGTTGCTGGCAATCGGCGGTTTCGGCCTGTGCGGCATTCCCGAGGCTCTGATTCTTGCCTTGCGCGACACAGGCGCGCGCAACCTGACCATCGCCAGCAATAACGCCGGCGTGGATGGGTGGGGGTTGGGATTGCTGCTTGAAACCCATCAGGTGAAAAAGATGATCTCCAGCTATGTGGGCGAGAACAACGAGTTTGAGCGTCAGTTTTTGGCTGGCGAACTGGAGGTGGAGTTCTGCCCGCAGGGCACGCTGGCCGAACGCATGCGGGCCGGAGGCGCCGGTATTCCCGGCTTCTATACGCGAACGGGCGTCGGCACAGTGGTTGCCGAAGGCAAAGATCAAAAAGAGTTCGACGGATTAACTTACATCCTGGAGCGCGGCATCCAGGCTGACATTGCTTTGGTAAAGGCCTGGAAAGCCGATATGTATGGGAACCTGATTTACCGGCGAACCGCGCGGAACTTTAATCCCAACGCAGCCACTTGCGGGAAGATCACCGTGGCCGAAGCGGAAATCATCGTCGATCCCGGGGAGATGGATCCGGATGAGATTCACACACCGGGTATTTTTGTTCATCGGCTCGTGCATC
>PLKU01000259.1:0-142 GCA_003140705.1 Acidobacteriaceae bacterium | reverse complement strand
ACGGCCTGCTCGGGATGGGTCCGTTCCCACGCGAGCATGAGGTGGACGCGGACCTTATCAACGCCGGAAAAGAGACCGTGACTTTCAATCCGGGGGCTTCGACGTTTTCGAGTGCAGACTCCTTCGCCATGATTCGCGGCGG
>PLKU01000032.1 GCA_003140705.1 Acidobacteriaceae bacterium | reverse complement strand
TGGCATGGAGCAACGTGTTAACACCGTCACTTAGTTTGTCGAAGCGGATTGTTTGACCGCCAGTGTCGTGGCTAGCTTCCTGCAGGAAGTGGGCGGCACGATGCACTTCAACCGAGGTCACGGAACCAACACCTGGCTGAAGAGAGAAGATTGCCACCCCTTCATCCTCGGCCACTGCTTCGGCGCCGACGAGGAGCGAGACCGCTATTGAAGGCTCAGGAACTGCTGCAGGCTATCGGCCGCGCTAGCGATCGACCTTGCCAGGCTGAGCTTCGCAACGTTGTGGGCGAATACGCTGTTGATCACATCAAGCTCGGCCGAGGTCAAGGACTCCTGTGCCTGCACAACCTCCACATTGTCTGTCACGCCAGCTTCGAACCTCTGGCGCGTCAGGTCCAACGTTTCTTGCGTTACCTGAAGGTTTCTCTTGGCTACTTCTACTTGACTCGTTGCCGCGCGGAGATCGAGGAAAGCATTCCGGACATCGCTTTCCACCTGGCTCCTGGTGTCTTCGAGCTCGGCCTTCCGCTGAGCCAGAGAGGCCTTTGCCTCTGTGATGTCTCCCTCCGTGCGGCCTCCCAGCCAAATCGGAACATTGAGTGTAGCCGCGCCAAAATAGGTCGTATGGACCTGCGAAGGGTTTGTTCCGATCCCTCCGTAGTTGCCGTTGACAGTAAGGGAGGGAATTCTCTCATAGCGAGCAGAGGTAAGTGTGTGTTCGGCGGCGTGAATCTGCGCCTCCGCCGCTTTAATATCCGTACGACGTTCGAAGGCCTGCTTGAGCGCGTCGTCAAGACTGAGATCAGGAGCGGCCAGAAATGGGACGTCGTCGGTCAGATCGTATTCGTCACTTGGCGGCAATCCAGTCATCCGAGCCAGAATAATCTTCTGCTTGGCCACTTCGTTCTCAAGCGAGATGACCCGTTGTTGCTGCGTTAGCTCTTCAACTTCGCTTCGATCGACGTCTATTTGAGGTACCAATCCCACACTTCGCTTCTGCTGAGTCTGCTGAAAGAGAGCATTCGCGGTGTCGAGTTGAGCGTGGGCGGACTTTACCCTTTCCCTTGTTGAGATCACTTGAAGGTATGCCCCGCACACCGCCAGGACGACCATCTCTCGCGCATCCCGCGCGGCGAACTGGCTGGCTCGAAAGACATCTCTAGACGACCGGTAACTGTTCCACGCGCTTAAATCGACGACCGATTGAGAAAGGCTGCCGCGTAGATCGATATTGTTGAAGGGACCGATGGTCGGCGGGATGGCAAAACCTGGAATCGTGATGCGTAGCCCTTCCGCCCGGAGACTAATTTGTTGCAAAGTCTCGGCCAGATAGCCGCTCGCATTGGGAAGCAGGGCGCTTCGTGCGATCTGGCTTTGACCTTGAGCTTGGCGCACAGCGTTGCTCTGGCCTATTGCGCCGAGGTTGTAGTTGAGTCCTCTCGCGATGGCTTCGCGGAGAGAGAGCTTGCCCGAAAACGGCATCTTCGCCGTGCTCGAAGCGCTTCCGGTAAAAGGTCCCTGGACCTGAACTGTTGGGTTGATCGTATCTACGCTGGTTGTCGTTCCCGCAATGGGAGACTCCACTGCAGTGACCGACCCGCTCTGTCCAGCGCGCCCGGAGAGAGGAAGCAAAGTTCGTTGCGTGCTCTGCGCTTGGCTCGGCCGCGATGCGATGAAGACGGTCCCAATGCAGAGGATCGCGGCGGCTTCTATGATCTGGCAAATTGGTGCGGTCTTTGTCTTCCGATGATTCATATCAAGGTACCCCGTCCTTAACTGAGCTGCTTTCGGAATCGCCAGACACTGAGCGAGCCAAGCACCAGCGTGATAATGAGCAAGCCAAGGAAGTTCGGCCAAAGGTCCACAAATCCACTTCCCTTGAGCGTGCTTCCACGAGCGATGGTCGCGAAATGGTGAACCGGGTTCACCACCGTGAAAGGCTGCAACCACTTCGGCATCGCCTCAACCGGATTCAGCGCTCCAGACAACGATGAAATCGGAGGATTGACGAAAAAGGTCGTTAGCTGTGCTTGCTGAGCTGACTTGCTGAACGTGGAAACCACGGTGCCGATGCTGATTCCAGACAGGATGCACAGAGCGCCCCCAGCGAGCAGAAGCAGAACATTGCCGTGGAACGGAACTCCGAATGCAAATTTGAGGACGCCCAGGGCGAGGAACATCATCAGGCACAGCAACAGGAACAAGGGGGTGACCTTGGCGATGATGATCTCGGACGTGCTAGCCGGGGACATGAGCAGCTGTTCAAGCGTCCCGGCTTCCCGCTCGCGAACCATGGCCGCGGAGCAAATGAGAGAGCTCTGCAGGATCAACAGCAACCCGAGCACACCTGTGACGATAAACCACGAATTGACCAGACCGGGGTTGTAGAGGAACGCCGGTTCAAGCTGCGCTTGGCCGCGACGGGCGAGGTTTGATCCGTTAATTGGCTGGACGCGGACATGAATTCCCTCGCCTTCCAGTCCCGTATTGAATCTCTGAATTATGGTTTCTGCATATCCGCGGCTTATCGTCGCTGTGTTTGCGTTCGTGGCGTTCAGCAGGAACTGAATAGTTGTATGGCGATCCCGGAGCAGATCCCGCGCATAATCGTACGGAACCACCATTCCGGCGTCGGCTTTGCCCTGGCTGACTGCATCTCCAAGTTGGTCGACCGAGGAGTAGTNNCGAAAACTCTTGCTCTCGGTCAACGTCGCAATCAGCTCACGGCTCTCGGGTGACCGGCTATCGTCGACGACCGCGAGACGAATGTTCGTTACCGCCGCGCTCAGGGCAAACCCTACCAGAGTCAACTGCACGACGGGCAAGACGGTGAGACTGAACATGAGTTTGCGGTCATGGCGAGTCTGGGCAAACTCTTTCTTGATCAATGCGCGCATACGATAATTGAACAGATAGTTCCAGAGCTTTGTCATGAATTAAGCCTTCACCTGCATCCTT
>PLKU01000221.1:5205-5344 GCA_003140705.1 Acidobacteriaceae bacterium | reverse complement strand
CTCGGCATGAGCCCACATCAGCGGCATCGCGGAGCCTGTCGGCTTACCGAGCCACTCGTAGATCTCTGGCCTGTCCGCCTCATCCCATGACTGCTCAGGAAGCAGTCCCGTGTTGCTCGCAAGCCCTTCGATCGCGCGG
>PLKU01000221.1:0-5131 GCA_003140705.1 Acidobacteriaceae bacterium | reverse complement strand
GCTCCATCATGGCCTTGTCCGTATCCATCGTGATTGTAGCGATGCCAGGTTGGTCCTTGAGGCGTATCGGTCTTTATCACCGCGTCCATCACCTTGATGGTCGCAACTATGTTCGGGTCTTGTGGACTGCGAATGCCATATCGAACCAGTTCCAGAAAACCCCCATCGACTACGTTGCGCGCCGGAAAATCGCTTTCCTCGCCGGGTGCATGGTTGGCGATGTGGAGAGTCCGCTCTTCCTTGTCTTCCGCCGGATTCTGCTGTCCAACCTGCTCGGGAAGGATGCGCATGTAGTAGCTGCTCTCGCCTTCGAGCAGCGAGCCGGTCGTGGTCAAAGTCCAATCTTCAATGTGCGACTCCAGATAATCNNTCAATGAATGCGGCGGTTTCGTTATCCCCGGCCTCTCTCACAAACACAGACGCGCAGATGAGGGCTGCAATATTCGACGCAAGTGTGGAAGGAGAATAGCCCGACGCTTCTTCCCACCGCTCCTGCTGCGTAACCGGCCCGTTCCGGATGAGATAAGCCGCGCCCTTGCGGACCATGTAAGAAGGATCAAAGTCAGACAGTCCCTTCTCGCAACGGAGACGCCACGCAAGCATGATTGGGAAAGCAACCTCGTCAAGCTGAATGCCGCTCCAGTATGCGTCACCGTTAACCCAGAAGTTCTGCGCAAATCCGNNCATGTCGCGCGTCCACACCAGGTGATATCCTCCCTGGTCGTTATCGCCTTTCGCTTCGCCCCAGGGTATTGCGAGCGAAGCGATGAGAGCGCCTGCGAAAGACTTATCTTCGTGGGCGAGGAGCAGGCTGTAGCTGCTGTTATACAAATTGCCTTTGTCGAACGAAAACTCAGCCAGGGGCTTCAGATGCGACGCGGTATCATTCCATTGCCTCGTGTATTTCGCGAGGTGTTCGTCAAACGGCGTTCCAAGCGACTGCAAAAGATTTGAGACAGCCCGGTGCTCGCTGTTGCCAAACGCCAGCCCCAGGGTGAATTCTTGGTCTTCACTCCAGGCCAGTTGCCCAGTCAGGGCAACATTCCCATCGCTGGCCCTGTCAAACTCCCAATCCATTGTGAAATTCTGAAGATCGGTCCAGCCATCGCTCGATCCCACGTACCCGCACGACACGCAGGAGAATGGAACAGTCGCGCCCATGGCCAGCCATTTGCTGCCTTTCTGCGCCATCAGAATTCGTTGACCGTTGGCGATCGCAATGTATGCGTTGTTTCCCGCTCCTCCGATCTCAAGATGGGGCGCACAGAGAGCAAAGATCTTGAGGTTGGCTAGAAATGATTTGCTCGCTCCTGTGATCCGCGTCCGTTGAAGCAGGCAAGGAAGATGCGGGTCGCCGATCACTTCTTTGGTGATGGCGTAGCGCCCGTCGGGGTCCGAATTCGTGCAGCGATAGCCCAGCGCGTGATCGGAGACGCGCTCGACCGAAACCTTGAGATCGCGCTTCTCCTCGTGAAAGAACGTGCTGCCGTCGGTTATAAGATATTGCAGATCGCGAAGCTGCGGTCGATCAATCGTCGGATAGTAGACTTCGGTGACAATCCCATTCCAAATCGTGAACCAGAGATGGCTTGAGGCAGAGTATGCCGTGCCGACTCCATCCTTGTTGCTATGCGTCCAACGGGGCTCAATGCCTGGTTTTCCAAATGCTTCTTTACCGGCAACTCCCTGCATCCTCGCACCCCATCTGTACTCAGTCTAAGATGCGCAATTGAACACAGATGGTTAATTGTGCTCTACCTGGTCTACAGCTCTTGCCAGAAGAGGTGGCCTGATTGTGACAGAGTGCCCTCCGTCCGTGGGATAGCATAAGGTCTTGGGGTGACACATGCGTTTGCAAGGGAAAACAGCCGTTGTGACGGGCGCAGGCACGGGAATTGGACAGGCGATTGCGCTCGCATTCGCGAAGGAAGGCGCCTCTGTGGTTGTGGATTACGTTGGCAACGCGTCCGTCGCTGAGGAAACCCTAAACAAGATCAGCGCAATGGGCGGTAAATCCCTAGGTGTCGCAGCGGACGTTTCAAATCCAGATCAGGTAAATCGATTGATTCAACAAACCCTGGCGGCATTTGGCAAGCTCGATATCTTTGTAAACAATGCCGGCATTGAGAAGAAATTTGCTTTCGTGGATTACCCGCTGGAGGAATGGCAAAAGATCGTGGCTGTGAATCTTACCGGGGCGTTTCTCTGCAGTCAGGCTGCGGCGAGACAGATGATCGCGCAAGGCAGCGGTGGGCGCATCATCAACATCTCGTCCATCCACGAGGATCTCGCGTTTCCGCTCAATGCAGCTTATAGCGCGACAAAGGGCGGAATTCGCATGTTGATGCGTACCATCGCAGTGGAGTTGGCGCCGCATCAGATTACCGTGAATAATATCGGCCCTGGCGCTATCTATACACCCATAGACAAAGATGTTGAAAGCGACGCCAAATTGAATGATCGGATATTGGCAGAAATCCCTATGGGGCGATGGGGCAAGCCTGAAGAGGTGGCGCTACTCGCGGTTTATCTTGCGTCGGAGGACGCCGCGTATGTTACGGGCAGCACTCATTTCATCGACGGTGGAATGCTGCGCAACGCAGGAAGTCTCTAATGCATGAATGACGCGCTTTCTTTTTAAGTGGAGACCTGTTGATTGTGTCTAAGCGGCTTGGGAAGTGTCTGTCCTGAGTGGCGCGGCAGAAGGACGGGGCCATACACGTGACAGCGACAGCCTTCCCCCTTGAGCGCTATGTGGATGCCATGGTTCGGTTCATGCCCAGGTGTGCTGAATGCAATGCTGGAAAAAGACTGCAATTAAGGGCCACTTGTGGTGTAAGGGGAAGAGCGTTGTAGAATTCAGACGATGTGAATAGGGCGCTCCCCGCTTTCAATCTTCAGACTACGGGCCATTGCAATTGTCGCCACAATGAAGAACGCCCGCAAGCGAGCTGCAAAGCCGCTTGAGACAATCAGGCAATCGGAAAGGAACCAATGCGTCTGCACACTGGCGTTGCCTGCATCGCCTTCTCATGGATTGCCGTCACACCCGGTTTGTTGGCTGCACAGCAGGCGTGCGAGGACCTGAAGAAACTGGCGCTCGACCACGTCACCATCACTTCCGCCGTACCGGTGGAGGCCGGTCCGCTGAAGCAGCTTGCGGGTGCTCCGGTCAGGCAGCCGGACGTCACGGTTCCGAGCCATTGCGAGGTGGCCGGTGTGGCCCGCCCCACATCGGATTCGGAAATTGGCTTTCTGTTGTGGCTTCCGCCGGCAAGCTTGTGGAACGGCAAATACATGCAGCTCGGCAACGGTGGCTGGGCAGGCACGATTTGGCCGGCCGGACTGGTCCGGCCCCTTACGCTCGGTTACGCGGCTTCCGCCACCGACGATGGCCATCGCGCCAAGGGCGCGATGCCGGATGCAGGCTGGGCCGTCGGGCACCCGGAGAAGCTGATCGACTTTGGCTACCGGGCTGTGCACGAGACTGTCCTGGCTTCCAAGGCCATTCTCCATTCGTACTACGGCAAGCCGGATGGACACGACTATTTCGTGGGCTGCTCAGACGGAGGCCGCGAAGCATTGATGGAGGCCCAGCGCTACCCGGAAGACTTCGATGGCATTCTCGCCGGCGCCCCGGCCAGCCACTGGACCCACCTTCTCACCGCCGCTCTCTGGAATGAGCTGGCGCTGAAATCCAAGCCGGAAAGCGAGATTTCCGTCGCAAAGCTGCCCGCCATTCAGAAGGCCGCGTTGGCTCAATGCGACGCGCTGGACGGCGTAAAAGACGGCGTTATCGAGGATCCGCGTGCCTGCCACTTCGATCCGTCGGTGCTTCTCTGCAAGGGCGCGGAGAGTCCAGAGTGCCTGACACAGCCGCAGATCGAAGCGATTGAGAAGGTTTACTCCGGCCCCAGAGACTCCGTTAGCGGAGAGGATATCTTTCCCGGCTGGGAACCAGGCGCCGAGGCTGACCCTTCCGGCTGGGGTCCGTGGATTGTCGGCCCTATCCAAAGTGCATTCGCCAACAGCTTTTTTGGGCAGGCTCTGCACGAGGATCCGAAGTGGGACTGGCGCACTGCGAACCTGAGCCGCGAGGTGCGCCTGGCCGACGAGAAAGCGGCTTCGATTCTCAACTCCTGGAACCCGGACTTGCGCAGCTTCCGGGCTCACGGCGGCAAACTCATCCAGTACCATGGCTGGGAAGATGCGGCCATCGCCCCGCGAGACTCCATCAACTACTACGAGCAGGTGCGTGCGTTTCTCAACACGTATCCCGACCCGCGTTCAACCAGCGCAGCCTCGATCGAGTCCTTTTATAGGCTCTTCATGGTTCCGGGGATGCAACACTGCGGCGGCGGCCAGGGCGCCACGAACTTCGGCAACGACGACATGTCCGAGGGCATCCCGGACGACGCCGGCCACGACGTTATCCTGGCGCTCGACCGGTGGGTGACTCAGGATGTTGCTCCGGAGCGGATCATTGCCAACGGCACGATTGGCGCCGACGCCAAAGCCGGTGCTGCCGGCACCAGTCTGACGCGCCCGCTCTGCGTCTACCCAGCGGTAGCCCGCTACAAGCGCCAGGGCGATACCAACTCGGCCGAGAACTTCGCCTGTGTTGCCGAGCCGCCGAAATAGAATTCGGGCCTTTACTCATGTTTGCGGATCCATCCCGTGACACGTGCGTTTGCGGTGGGGCTGCCGGAATCGGTTAAGGCTCCTCGGAGAGGCAGTGCGATATTATCTATGGCTAGTTTTCAGCCTCAAATGTTGATATATCCCCGTCGCGTTTTTCTGCCGACTAAGCTCACAAGGGGCAAAGGCCCCTTGCATCCAGGGCCTCAGATTGTGAAATGCCCAGTTTTCAACATTTGACCACTCAATGTCCGGCTTGCCGGTGAGAACGAAGCCGCAAGCGCCGCCGGCGCTCAGCGCATCGCCGACTACGCGATCCTGGACTGACGATCCGTCTCCAACTAACCACAAATCCAGAATCGGCCGGCAGCCGAAACTTATCCGATCTCTGTTGTGACGATTGAGTGCATCACAATGCCAGCTCGGCAAGCGGCCGCCGCCCCAGGTCTTGATCGCTTTGTCTGGGCCGGCGGCTTTGCAGGTGTTGTTTACT
>PLKU01000439.1:10139-10268 GCA_003140705.1 Acidobacteriaceae bacterium | reverse complement strand
AGCTGCCCGCGATGCCGACGAGCGAAAACAACAAAATGATCGGCAGCGTAACTGCAATCGATTTTCCCGGCACCGGCGCCAGAACGCCGAAGTAGAGCGCGATAATTACCGCGATGAAAGCCCAGAGCA
>PLKU01000439.1:0-10093 GCA_003140705.1 Acidobacteriaceae bacterium | reverse complement strand
AGGGCATGTCCGTTCATGCCGAGAAAATTCACGCTCGACAAATCCGGCAATACTAGGTTGGCTTCGCCTCCGCCTGCGTGGTCCGGCTGCGCGTATGCGAATGACGGGAGCAGCAGGGCCAGGAGGGCCGCTATAGTCTTATAGTGGCGCTTTAGGAATGCCTCGGCCTTCTCCTTGATGGCTCCCGCGATCTTTTGCATGTGAGGAGTTCCAATGCCGGAGCCGATGACCTGGCGCGTGAAAAAGAAGGCCACTACGAGCGATAGCACATTCACGCCCAGAAAGAAGTACAACCAATACTGAACTGTCACATGTCCTCCAAGACAAAGGTTTGAAGCCGTATCACGAACGACCCCAGGAAACGCGACCTCTTGCCACGCTGGGGAAAAGCCACGGCAAGGCTACCATCCGTATAGGCGGCTGTCGAGTGATTGCAGTCACAGGGTTTTTTGTGCTATTTCGTGTGGCCAGACCAGTCGAAGACAACGCATCGATGTACAGTACTTTCAAGCGAGAACCCGAATTCTACGATGACCTCTTTCGCCCTGCTTACCCCACGCCAGGCTGCCGAGAAACTGGGAATCAGCTACCCGGCGATGAAGCACTGGATTCTGGCTGGGCGCGTTCGCACCGTTAAGACGCCCGGCGGCCACCACCAAGTTCCTGTCGAAGCCCTGCAGGAGTTCATGCCTGCCGCTGCGGCCCACTCTGGCACTCGCCGGATCAGTGGGCGCAACCAACTGCTCGGTACCGTCGTTGAGGTCACCGTCGACGGACTGCTGGCCAAAGTGGTGCTAGCCGTTGGCAGTCAGTATGTTACGGCCATCATTACCGCTGATGCCGTCCGCGAACTGGCCCTTCAACCCGGTGATTCGGCGGTTGCTCTCATCAATGCAACAGAGGTCATGATCGGACGCCCCTGACGCTCGATTGTGGATTCTTCCCGAAAATACAGCAAAATTCGTTCGATAATCGGCTGCTTTGGCAAGGAAATAGCATCGATATACATTGAATAGAGAACGTCTGTGCGCAAAAACTCGCTTCCTCGGGGCGCCACTTGAAGCTTTCAAATACCTTGCTTCCCCTTGCCCTTATCGCCTCAACTCAAGTTCACGGCCAAAGCTGGGCCGATGAATGGCTGAAGCGCGTGTCGGCGACGCAGGCCGAACAACCGCATTGGATGACTCCGATCGCCACACTCACCCCGCGCCTGGAACAGGAGTTCCGGTTCGATGTTCTCCACGAAGTAACACCAACAGGCGACATCACCAACGTCGACGGCGGTAAGGGCCTGGAACTGATTCCTTCCCGGCACACCGAGCTGCTGCTCAACCTGCCGCCTTACCTGTACCACGAGAACCCCAAAACCATCGATGGATTAGAGGACGTGTCCTTCACATTGAAGTATCGCTTTCTGGCGCGCAATGAGCAGAATGGCGGGGCGNNCAGCATCGCGACCGGAACCTATAAAAACGGCTCAAGCAGCGCAGTGGTCACGCCCACGCTCGCGGGCGGCAACGGTTGGGGGCCATTTGACGTCCAATCGACCCTTGGCGGCACGTTCCCGGTGAATAGCGTGAACATCGTGGGCCGTACCATCGTTTCCAATACGGCTTTCCAGTATCACCTGCTGAAGCAACTCTGGCCTGAAGCGGAGATCAATTCGACATTCTGGGAGGGTGGCACCAACGACAGCAAGAAGCAAACCTTCGTGACGCCAGGTTTTGTGTTCGGACGCTTCCCCATCCACAACCGCGTTGCGTTTGCATTGCGTTGGCTTTCAGATTGCCACGACCCACTACAACCAAAACAACCATGCAGTCATCGGCACCCTCCGCATGCCCTTTTAGGAACGTCCGGGCTTGACTGAACTTGCCTATTGAATCGGGATGTCGATCTTGTCCTGGGGAAGCGGGACCTTCAGATCTTGGTCGCCTGAGTCCAGAGCCTTGCCACCGGGGAGCGGGTGTAGCTTGAAGAGCACCAGGACGTTTCGTTCAGGGTCGTCGAATGCACGAAAACTGGCTACTTGTTCAAGCGAGTAGTAGTTGTGCAGGTCCTCGAGAGTACCGGGGTCGATGTCGTTCCACGTCGCCCACCAGCCTGGCTTATAGTGCGCAANNTCCACGTCGCCCACCAGCCCGGATGATAGAGCGCAAGTTTGGCGGGCAGGTCAGGAATGGCTGGACTGGGGGTGCCAAAATCGTCGCAGAGAGCCGGCACATGGCTGATCAGCGAAATCTCGTCGCCGCTGACCGAAACCAGAAGCCTGTTGCTGTTGGGGTGCGTATCCATATAGTGGGTCAGCCGCTCTGCTGCATTCACAAACGTGTATTCAGGGTGCGTCGCGTAGGTCAGAGTCCAGTTCGCATTAATCCCAATCGCAACCGCTGTGAGTCCAATCACGCCCCATCCCAGCAGGCGGGTTGACGTCCGCCGGGCACCGTCATTTCGGGTTGAAGCCAATGGCTCCAGCAGCGCCGCGGCCCCTTGAGCCACCACAAGAAAGCTGAAGAAGGCCACCAGGGTATAGTAGCGCGGCTGGGGATGATTCTGGTACGTCATGAAGAGGATGTAACCGCCAGCTGCCAAGACCGACGTTCCAAACACAGGGTCAAGCAAAAGTTTGCGGCCCCATGTATTGCGATTGCTCAGCAAGGTCACCGCAACGGCGCCTAGCAGCACCACGCCTGCCAGCGGAATCAGGATATGGTCAATCCAAAGTCCGCCATGGAATGACCACCAGAAGCTTAATACCGGCCAGTAAAAATGCGCAGGCTTGATGTACTTGTTGATATAGAAAAGGTATTTGTAATCGGGTAGCAGGCCAAGGCTGACCACCAACATCATCCAAAGGCAAAAGGTGGTGGCAAAGGTGCCCGCCGCGACCATTGCGCAGCGCACGGCGAGTCTTCCGCGCCAGGGATTGGCTCCAGGCCGGACGGCCCCGGAGGCTTCCTTGCCGATCTGCCAAAGCGGCAGCACCATCGCCCAACCAAGCGCGGGAAGGAGAAAAACAGCGGTCGTCTTCGTGAGCATCATGAGTGTGAAAAGCAAGCCGATCCATGCCGAGGCCCACACCCTGCATCGCATGCGCGGGAGGCGCACTGCCAGGTTCAAGGCTGCCAGCGTAAGGGCAGTCAGCATGGGCTCCAGAATGGCAAGCCGGCTGAAGCAGTAGAGAAATGGGCTCGTCACCAGCAGCGTGAGTGCGAGAAACCCCATCCAGCGGGGCCCCCGTGTTCTCAGAAGCAAATAACTCAAAACCAGATTGGCAAAAAAGAAAGCAATGGCCAGTCCCCGCGCGGCTTGGACTGTGACACCGGTAAAGAAGAACAGCACCCACTCCAGAAACGGCCACACAGGAACCGCAGGCGCCGGGTTGAAGTCCCCCGGCAGATACCAATGTCCGAAAAGGTGCGAGCGAACTGCGGCGTTCCCGTACCAACCCTCATCGGTGTATTTGGCCCAGTCCATATACCATGGCGAATGGTTAGGAAAATCGGCTCTCAGGTTCATCGCATGCAGCACTGCAAAGCCGGCAATCAGCGCCAGCCAAATCGTATAAAGCCATCGTTCGGATTTTTGGCTCAAGGGCCGCTTCTCCGTGATTGAAGACCTTTGGAACAGACAGTCCCACGCTGAATTAGCCAAAATCGGCAGGCTCGCAGGACATGCATCAAAGAACGCCTCGAAGGGGTGAATCGAGTATATCGCGCCCAATCCGCTACGCCGGGTGAAGCTTTGTCGCGCATCCACAAACTTGGTCGCGTTGCTCGGGATGGTCCTTCAATGATGACTCGTGGCTACCCGCACCTTTGCCAGTGTCCATTACTGCAATGAAAAAGGGCGGAAGCCGAAGCCACCGCCCTCAGTCGAGTTACTTGTGCCGTGGTTAGAAGTCCAGACGCAGAGTTAGTTCCAGTTCGCGCTGGGTCATCATATACGTGTTGTTGGTGTTGGTGACCGCGCCAAATCCGCCCTGTGAGTGCCCCGCGCCGGTCAATGGTTGGTAAGTCATGGATGCGCACTCGATCTGTGCCTGCCCGCTGACTGCGCCGAAGGTCTGCGTGGTGCCGGGCAAGGTGCAAAGGCTGGTTACATTCGAGTTGGCCGCAAATGTATACGCTGAGTTGCTCACACCGGTAACATTTTGGTGGTTCGGCAGGTTGAAGGCCTCCCCCAGCAACTGCAGCCGATATGTTTTGTCGCCCACAGTAATCGGGATTTGCTTCTCCAGACGCAAATCGAGAATTATGTCCCGGGGGTATTTGTAAGTATTGCGCCCGATGAATGGAAGCCAGGTGCCGCCTCCCGCGCCGTTCACGCCGGAACTGTACGTCGAGACCGCCGCGGAACCTGAGCCGATGACCGCCGAATACGCCAACCCATTCTGCATCTGGTAAACGGGATTCATGCTCCAGTCGTTCACTAGGTATTTCACCCAATTGTCTGTCTCGACATGAGGCGAATTGATCAGCGCCCAGGCTACGAACCGGTTAGGAGTGTTATAGATCGAATTGCCGTAGTTGGCGCCCTTCGGGAAACCGTCGATGTTGTACGGGTCGTAGAGGCCGTTGCTCATCGTCGTTGTGTTTGCGTTTTGGTTGAAGTCCAGAGCGTGCGACCAGGTATAGTTGGCATCGAACTGGATAAACTTCGACCCCGAGTTCTTTACCTCGGCCACCAGGGCGTTGTAGCTGGAGTTGATATTGCTGAATGCCTCGTTCACGGCCCCGAAATTGGGATTCAGGAGGTTGGAGGTTGTGCTGGCGCCCTTCGAATAGGCCTTAACGAAGAATGTCTTTCCGTTGGGAAGCGGACCGGCACCGGTGGGATCGTTGACCGTGATCTCGGTGGTGATCACTCCGTTGGGGTTACCGCTGGTGGCCGTATTCGCATTCGGATTGAGGTTGATGTTCATCGCATTGGGAAGATCCCTGCCCAACGCGCCCATGTAACTGACCTGGAGCACAGTGCCCAATCCAAACGCCTGCTGCAACGAAGCATCGAATTCATGCACCTCCGGGTTCTTGAAGTTCTTAGAGAAGAAGTACGAGGTTGGTCCGCTTCCGAACGGGGCTGAACTAATGATGTTTGGGAACAGAGGCGCACCGACGGAATTCGGCGAGAAGGTCGATGAGGTGTACTGGCCAAGCGGGCTGCCCGTATTCAGGAGTTCGTTCAACAGCACGCCGTTTGTGATGGGACCAAAGTAGAGGCCATAGCCGAGGCGGACGGTTGTCTTGCCATCGCCGAAGGGATCCAATGCAAGTCCGACACGAGGGCCGAAATTTGCCTTCTCGCTTGGGTGGTTGGTGATGTTAGCCTGGGCGGCGATCGCGGGGCAGGTTCCCGGACCAGTATAGACAGCGCACAGTCCGTTCGTTGATGCAAGATATGGTACGAAGGCTCCGGAAGCCTGAACCAGCGAGGAGTACGGCGCTGGGAGCGATTCATAGTCGTAGCGCAAGCCCACATCGATTGTGAGTCGCGGGCTAACCTTCCAGTGGTCCTCCCCAAAGAAGCCGTAGTTCATGCTCGCCATGTCCCATGCCGGCGGTCCAAAGCCCTGGTAAAAGGTTCCGCATGGGGCGGCACCGGTGTAGTTTGTCGTGGCGGAGCTTCCCGGACTCGTGACGGAACCCGTGCTGTTGCACGCGCCTGTCGCACCGCCCTCGTCCAGCAGGTCGGCAAAGTAATTGCCGATGTAGCTGTAGGCGAAGTCGCCGTTGTTCTTATAGGTGTTGTTCATGATGTCGTAATTGTGGAGGAAATCGATGCCGAACTTGATATTGTGGTTGCCTTTCTGCCACGCGGCTGTATCGCCCACCTGCCATTTGCGTTCGTCGGGCAGTGCTTTGCGGTAGGAGTAGTACGGCGATCCAAGGTATATTCCTGAACCGGATGACGGGTTATCGAGCTCGACGTATGTAACATTCGGCGAAAAATCGTACACTGCGGGATTGGTGATACCGTTCAGGCCCTGCAAGTAGCTCTTGGAGTAAGCACTGACCGGCTGCTGTCCCTCGTCGTTCAACTCGCGGCCATACTGGTAGCGAACTTCGTTGGAGATGCCGGAGGTGACGAGGCTATCCAGCTTGATCAGGCCGTAATCCACCTTCACAAAGTCGGTGCCGAACGAGTCGATGGCGTAGTTGTTGGTTCCCTGCGTCTGAACGCCGCCGGGCGAATCCCAGCGCACGCGATGGTACAGCACGCTGACGTGGTGCTTGTCGTTGACCTGCCAGTCCAGTTTGGGGGTGTTCAACAGCAGGTTGCCACTACGAGGAACGGAGCCCATGTCGCTAAGCAGGTTGCCCAACTGCGTGGAATAGGCCGCCGCACCGAGTGCGTAAGTGTTGTAGCCACCCTTACCCGCGGCGGTCAGTCTCGCGGCCAGTTCGCAGGACTGCTGATCCACTGAAAAAGTAGGCGACGAGGAAGAGAGCCCGGACATGTATCCATCGTTGCTGGTGCCGGGCGTGGTATTGCAGTTGGAAGTGCCAGGTGCAACGGCATCCGGAATAGTGAAGAAGGAACTCGGCGTGTTTGCTTTAGACGTACCGGGGAAATTGCGATGGAATTCGTTATAGCCGTAGAACCAGAAGAGCTTGTCCTTCTTCAGCGGGCCACCGGTGTCGAGACCCCACTGCTTGCGCCAGTCCTTCGGCTTGTAGGGCGTCGTGACAAAATTTGGCGAAGCAAGCGTTCCAGTGTTGACCGTGTTGTTGGAATAGTCGTTGTATGAGCCCCACGATCCATTGTCGCGGTCGGCGAAATACAGAATGCCATGCAAGGTATTGGTGCCGCTCTTGGTGACGGAGTTGACGACGCCGCCCGCGGCGCGCCCGAACTCAGACGAATAAACACCCGTGTTGACCTGGAACTCCTGGATCAGATACTTCGAACTTGAGTAGCCCTCACGTGTGCGGCCGCGCTCTTCGGCGTAATAAGCCTGATTGTCGTCCGCCCCGTCCACTTCAACATTGTTCATGATCGTGCTGATGCCGCGGAAAGAGATTAGACCAAACCCGCTGGTATCAAGGGTGGCTCCAGGGGTCAGCAGCGTCAGGTTCGACCAGCGGCCGCCGTTCAACGGCAGGTCCTGAACTTCGTGATTGTCCAACACCGTTGAAATCTCGGGCGTCTCGAAGTTTAGAATCGGAGCCTCGCCAGTGACCACAACATTCGACGTTGCGCCGGCAGTGGCCAGGTGGGGCGAGACCTCCGTCGTCAGACCGACCTGCACAATGACATTAACTTCCTTGAACGGAGCAAACCCTGTCGCGTTCCCTGTCAAGGTGTACGTCGCGGCAGGCAATTGCGCCGCCTTGTAGTATCCGCTGCCGTCCGTGGTAAGGTGCGCTTCGGCGTTGGTGCCATCGTTGTGGATCGTAATCGATGCGTTTCCTACCACTGCGCCGGTGGGATCGAATACGGTGCCCGCGATGGAGCCTTCAGTGTAGGTTTGCGCAACCGCTGGCGTGATGCTCACCATCAACAGCGCGAATACCAGGGCAAATCTGTTCCGCAAAAAATTTGGCATGTCTTGGCTCTCCTGAAAAACAATTCTGTTGGGCGCCGCCATCTTCGCCACGAACTGCGCAGTATGGCTATGCCTAACTTTGTTTCAACTTTCGTCCAGTGGATTTTGGGGCGGTTCCGTCTAAGATGAGGAATCCGTCAAAGGTAGCTGCTTGGGCTCGACCGCTCATCGACTAAGTCCAACTAAAGCGGTTCTCTTTAGGAAACGATTGCCCTGTATACATCAGACTACAGAAGTGTTGCAAGCAGATAAATCTTCAGTCCCAGTCTGGCCCGCCTTGGCGCGGGTAACGGTCGTTGCTGACCGCAGTGGCTTTCATTCAAAATTTCAATGCCGCTAATGTATGTTTGTGGGCGGCGCTAATTCTCGGGAACACTCTTAGTCTAAATCAATAACTAATCAGCGGGGAAGTGCAAAAATCGCCCGGAACCATGTTCATCGTGTCCGGCAACATCCCAGTTTCCTGGCTATTCGTACGCCAGCGCGTCGATCGGATCCTTCCTCGCAGCCATCCAGGCCGGGTAGAGAGCCCCGCAAACCGATCCCAAAAAGGCGATCGCCGCGCCCCGCGCAATCCAGCCCAGGTTCATGTCCAGGTAAAGCTCAGGATGCTTTTGTCCCAGGGCCGCCTTCACCGCCAATGAAACGGCCACTCCGAGCAGCACGCCTACAACCGCCAGCACTACCGTTTCGCGAAGAACCACACTCACAATGGTCAGCTTGGATGCGCCCATCGACTTGAGAATGCCGATCTCGCGCGTCCGCTCAAGAACCGAGGTGTACATAGCCTGGAAGATCACCAGAAAGCCAATAATGATGGCGATGCCAATCACCACATCGATTGCGGTATTGAGCGCAGGGATATGGTCCGGAGTCATCAGTGAGTACCACTCGTTCATCGTCATCACCTGGTAGTTTTCCAGTCCTCGCACGGCGTGAACTTCGTCCGTAACCAGGGACAGATTCTCCGGTTTGTCCACCTTTAAGTAGAACAGCGACGCCTTGCCTTCCGAGCCGATCATCTCGCCCATTGTTGCAATCGAGATCAGCTTGCGACCGCCCTTGCCGTGCTGAAAGATGCCGGTAATGCGAAACGTCCGCTTGTAGATTTGAAGAGAGTCGCCGACGTGGAACCCCTTGCCGGTGCTGGCAAACACGTCGTCCACGATGACGTCGTAGGGAACCTGTGGCGGCCCTCCTGATACAAACACGAAAGGACTCAGCTGGCTGTAAGTCGGGTAGTCGATTCCCCACAGCACCTCAAGTCCGTCCGCCATTGACAGATTTGTAATGACCGGAGAGGCAACCGTCACGTGTGGCAGCCCGCGCAGCACGGGAACCAGCTTGACTGAAATCGGCGCACCGCTTACACCGTTCAGGAACGTGGCATTTCCCGGACGAACCGTAAGGTCGGCGCCGATGCCATTGTTCATCCGCTTCTGCCCAGTGAGCTGTCCCAGCATGATTGCGATGATGGTCAGCATCATGATCACTTCAATGGCCACCGCAAGCACGCTGATGATCGAGCGCACCGGCCGGTGCAGCAGATTCGCAAAGATCAGCTTGTTCATTCTTAAGCCTGGCTCCATCGACCCGGAGGCGAGCGAGTGACTTCGCAACAACCTCATCTTCAGGGTAACAGCCGGCCCGTTTTGCGCCATTGCCAGCCGCGGCCAAGTTTTGGCACATCGATCCCCGCAGGCTCGGCTGCGGAGGCGATCTCTCCCAGCCGTGTGCCGTAATTACTTTCGCAATAGTTGCTTACTTGATTCCCAGGGCTCAGATTGAAGAAAATAAAGGGAAAAGCCGATATTACGTCTTTGACTGAGATTTGAAGCAGGTTTATCGTGAAAGGGTAAAACTCTTCGGGTTTCATTCTCGTTTTTTGGTTACTAATGGGAAACTTTGGAGAAGACCTGCGCATGGAGCGGTTGTCCCGCGGCATCGCGCTGGAGCAGATAACGGCGGTCACCAAGATCAGCCAACGCCACTTGGTTGCGCTGGAGCAGGAGCGGTTTCGTCNNCCACCACCTGGTTGCGCTGGAGCAGGAGAGTTTTCGCCTTCTTCCCGGCGGCATCCTCAGCAAGGGCATCGTCCGTGGGTACACCGGAGCTCTCGGCCTCGACGAAAACGCCTGGACTGAACGCTTTCTCAAAGCCTGCAACGCATCTGGCCAAATGGTCGAGGACGACCATGACTGGACCGCCTTTGCGGCCAACGTTGGCAAAGCACGGATGCAGCGCTATGACGCCCTTGAAGTCCGGCTCCGATGGGCGGGTGCGGTCCTTCTTCTTCTCGTAGTTGCCGTGGCAGCCTTCTTCACCGTGCGCTACTACGGCAGGCGGGTCGGGTGGTGGCACACACTGATGCCCGTCAAGGAATTGAGGTCCTTTCTGCACAGCGTCTCCTCTTCAACCCACCTGCTCCTCGCCCGAGTTCGCACCTGGTTTGGCGCCTAGATTTCGACCACTGATCCCCCTACAGCGGCTTGTCCGACGCAAGCTCACCACATCGCCGGCATCTCAAGCTGCGATTCAGCGCTG
>PLKU01000227.1 GCA_003140705.1 Acidobacteriaceae bacterium | reverse complement strand
GAAACAGGCAAGACTTTGAAAGCAATGGCCCCGACAAGTAGGATGCCCGCCGTCAGCAAAGTTGTTGCGACGGGGCGGCGAATGAAGAGTGCGGAAATGTTCATGCACCCTCCGCCGGCTCCGGCTCATGGTCATCGTTGGTCTCGCGTGCGCGTCCAGAATGCTGCGCAAAGCGATCGAAGAAGATGTAGATAACCGGCGTTGTGTAGAGCGTGAGCATCTGACTCAACAGCAATCCGCCAACCATGGCAATGCCCAGCGGTCNNTCATCATGATCGGCCGGAAGCGAAGCATGCAGGCGTCGAAGATCGCATCCGTTGCATTCTTGCCGTGGACCCGTTCTCCCTCCAACGCAAAGTCAACCATCATGATTCCGTTCTTTTTTACAATGCCGATGAGCAGGATGATGCCAATGATCGCGACGACGTTAAGGTCCTGCTTGAAGAGCATCAGAGCCAGCAAAGCGCCCACCCCAGCGGACGGCAGCGTTGAGAGAATCGTGATGGGATGAATGAAGCTCTCGTAAAGCACGCCGAGCACAATATAGACAGCGGCCAGCGCGGCAAGAATCAACAACCCCTCGTTGGTGAGTGAATTCACGAATGAGGCCGCGGTTCCCTGAAAGCCATACTGGATACTGGCCGGCATGTTCAGGTCTTTCTGCGCTTTCTGAATCGCCGTGATTGCGCCCCCAAGCGCCGCCCCGGGGGCGAGATTGAACGACACCGTGACCGCCGGGAACTGCCCTTGGTGATTGATCGAAAGCGCTTCAGGGACTCTCTGAACGCGCGTGAATGCGCTCAGAGGCACGCCATTGGCAGGAGCGGTTGCTGTGGTTGCATTTGGGTTTGAAGAGGTGCTGCTTGCTCCGACACCGGTTTTGATCGCGTTCGTTGGGGCGTTGAGAACCGCTGCGGACGGAGTGTATGCCACGGCGGTCGTCGTCGAATTAGAACCAGCGGAAGATGACCCCGAAGCAGCGAAGGACGTGGAAGCTCCCGGACCGGAGCCCCCGGCGGATGCCTGCGTCTGGATATAGATGTCCTGCAGCTTGCCTGGACTTTGCTGAGTGCTGGGCGTCGCCTCAAGGATGACGTGATACTGGTTCAACTGCGTATACATGGTGCTGATCTGGCGCTGGCCAAAGGCGTCATACAACGTGCTGTCGATGGTGGACGGTGCAATGCCGAGCCGCGATGCCGTGACCCGATCGATGATGAGCGACACAGCGAGCCCGCCCGTCTGCTGGTCAGTGGCAACATCCGCGAGTTGCGGCAGCTGCTCCATCTGCGCAACAAGCTTTCCCGTCCAGAGATTCAGCTCATTTGCGTCTGGATCCTCAAGCGTGTACTGGAATTGTGTGCGGCTCACCCGATCGTCGACTGTAATGTTTTGCACCGGCTCCATATAGAGTTCGATGCCGTCGACCTGCTTCAAACTGTCTTGCAGCCTGCGAATCACGTCGGACGCGTTCAAGTCACGCTCGTTCAGTGGTTTCAAATTGATGGACATCCGCCCGCTGTTCAGCGTCGTGTTGGTCCCATCCGCACCGATGAAGGAAGAGATACTCTCAACCGCGGGATCCTGAAGCACGATATGCGCCAGCTGCTGTTGCTTCTGCGCCATTGCAGCGAAGGAGATGGTCTCCGGCGCCTGGGAGATCCCTTGAATGACGCCCGTGTCCTGCGTTGGGAAGAGCCCCTTGGGGATGACGATGTAGAGAAAAATGGTGAGCGCCAGCGTGCCCACGGCAACCAGCAACGTGATGGTCTGGAAGCGAAGAACGAACTTCAGCGTGCGCCCGTAAAATGCGATCATCGCGTCAAAAGCACGTTCCGACGCCTTGAAGAAGCGTCCTTGCTGTTCTTTCGGCGTATGGCGCAGAATGCGGGAGCACATCATCGGCGACAAGGTTAGCGACACGACCGCAGAAAGAATGATCGTGACCGCCAGGGTCACCGCGAATTCACGGAAGAGACGGCCCACAACATCGCCCATAAACAGGAGCGGAATGAGCACTGCGATCAGGGACACGGTGAGAGAGATGATGGTAAAGCCAATCTGCTCCGCGCCTTTTCTCGCCGCCTCCATGGGCGAATCCCCCGCCTCAAGGTAACGTGCAATGTTCTCGATCATGACGATCGCGTCGTCCACCACAAATCCGGTGGAGATGGTGAGCGCCANNGATTGTCCAGACTGTAGCCCAGAGCATACATGGCAGCAAACGTTCCCACCAGGGACACGGGCACGGCGATGCTGGGGATGATCGTGGCGTAAACGTTGCGCAGGAATAGAAAGATGACCATGACCACAAGCGCAATGGTCAGCATCAGCTCAAACTCGACATCGGCGACAGAGGCGTTGATCGATGTGGTCAGATCGGTCAGAGGCGTCACCTGAATCGAGGCCGGCAGATTCACCTCCAGCTGCGGCAGAATCGCCTTGATAGCCTTGACGACGCTGATGGTGTTGGCGCCCGNNTCGTTCATCCACGCCGCCTGGCTGTTATTCTCGACTCCGTTCACCACCTGGGCAACATCCCCGAGCATCACGGGTGCCCCATTGCGGAAGGCGACCACTACCTTTTGATAGTCGTCACTGGTTACCAGTTGATCGTTGGCATTAATCAGGTAATCCTGATGAGGCCCATCGAAGTTGCCCTTCGCCGCGTTGACGCTGCTGGAGACAAGAGCGGTGCGCAGATCTTCCAGGTTCAGCCCGTACGAAGCCAGCGTGGTTGGATTGGCCTGNNCCGCCGCTGATGCTCACCAGGCCGACTCCGCTTAGCTGAGAAAGCTTGGGAGCTAGCCGCGTATCCACCAGATCCTCAACCTGCGACAGCGGAAGAGTCTTGGACGTAATGGCCAGCGTCAGAACAGGCGCATCCGCGGGATTGGTCTTGCTGTAAATGGGAGGCGCGGGAAGACTCGATGGCAAGAAGCTCTGCGCCCCGTTGATTGAAGACTGAACCTCTTCTTCAGCGATGTCGATGTTCAGGCTGAGCGAGAACTGCAGCACGATGATTGACGAGCCGCCCGAGCTGGTGGACGTCATCTGGCTCAATCCCTGCAACTGGCCGAACTGGCGTTCCAGCGGAGCCGTCACCGTGGTCGCCATTACGTCAGGGCTCGCACCGGGATAGAAGGTCACCACCTGAATCGTTGGGTAATCGACCTCCGGCAATGCCGAGACCGGCAACAGCGTATAGCCGATCCCACCGGCCAGCGTCACCGCCGCCAGCAGCAGCGTGGTGGCAACCGGTCTCTCGATGAATGGCGTGGAAATGCTCATATGCGCCAGCCTTACGTCAGTGCGGGCCCGGAAACAAGTTCTTCATTCGTGCCGGAACCACGGACGCGAGCGACCCAGGCCGCCAGCCGTCCGAAAAACAAATAAATCACCGGCGTAGTGAAAAGCGTCAGCACCTGGCTGACCAGCAGTCCACCGATGATGCAGATGCCCAGCGGTTGCCGCAATTCGGAACCTACGCCGCTGCCGAAGGCGAGCGGAACGGCGCCCAGCAGCGCGGCCATGGTGGTCAT
>PLKU01000527.1 GCA_003140705.1 Acidobacteriaceae bacterium | reverse complement strand
CGAATCACTTCCTGTACACCGTTAATTTTCTGGGCACCCAAGTCAATGGCACTGTCTCCGGCTTTGAGCTCAGCACAACCGCGGGCACACTGCTCAATTCGCAAAACTCGCCGTACATATCCCAGGCCCTTCCCACCGCCGTCGCTGCAATTCCCCACAACGGTACCGGGGCTGGCGTGCAGAAGTGAGAGTTGTCGTCCCGGGCCGAATCCGGAATCAGTAGCTACACCCCGTACCTTGCTTTTACAATGAATACGGGACAACCTAACCAGTTTTTTAGGGGCTTGAACTTAATGGCCCACGACGAAGGAAGCGCATGAAGTTCAGCAAATTGAGCCAGCTTTTTCTGGTCTCTACCGTCGGCCTCCTTGTGGCCACCCTCTTGACGTCCTGCGATATCGTTACCATCGACTATGTCTTAGTAGCTGATTCCGCGGGTACGGGTACTGGCAGTGCTGGGCAGATCCAGACATTCGATGCCGATCAGGCAACTGGCGCGCTGCGCCCTGGCGCGACAGCGGTACCGAGCGGCGGGGTCAATCCGGTTTCAATGGCCATCACATCAGACTATGCAAACCTTTACGTCGCCAACGCGGGCAATAGCTCGGTGGTCCACTTTGCTCTGTCTGGCAGCGGCATTCTCACACAGAAGGATTCGATCACCGCGACAGCCACTCCCGTCGCAATCGCCGTTAACTCGTCCGATACCTACCTGTACGTGATTTCCGGAACTACCTCCGCAACGATCACTGCCTACCCCCTGTCAAGTGGCGCAATTGGCTCCATCGTTGCCCAGACAAACCTCGTGGTCCCTGGCTACGGAAGCGACATCATCATTCCCACTGGATTGACCGTCCTGGCCAACAGCAACGCCGTCTTCGTCACCGCCTATGACCAATCCGCTTACAATCCCGGTGGAACGACGACCAGCAACGCCAATCCCGGCTGGATCTTTGGCTTCACCGTGGCCTCCGGGGGCGCCTTGACACCCTCTTCCGGAAGCCCCTACAAAGCGGGTGTGAAACCCTCCGCCATCGCTTCCGACCCGACGAGCCGTTTTGTGTATGCCACAGATTTCGCCTCAAACCAATTAATCGGATACACGGTTCAGTCCGGCAGTGTTCTTGACTTTCTCATCAACGGGCCATTCAGAACCGGTAATGAACCTATTGCGATTACCATTGACCCGCGCGGCAAATTCATCTATCTCGCCAACGCACTTGACTCGTCGGTCACGCCCTACACTATCGATCTGGCAACCGGAACCCCCTCTTCCATCGTCAACGTCACAGGCAGCCAGACCGACTCCACAGACACCCAGCCGGTCGCCATCGTCGTTGATGCTTCCGTTGGCAGATTTGTCTATACCGCCAACCACTTGGGGAACTCCGTTTCCGGCTTCGAATTGGATGCAAACACCGGCGCACTCGCCGTAACAACGTCCACGCCATATCCCACAAGCGCAAGCCCGACAGCCCTTGTTTCCGTGCCCCACAACAACCATGCGGTCCAGTCGGTTGCGCCGTAGCGATAAGGTATTTCAACGAGAACAGCCCAGCCAACTCAGGGTGGGCTGTTTGTTGAGACAAGATTCCTTGGATGCATGACATTCCGCGTTTATAGGCGTGGATTGAGTTGAGGTTGCCTCTCCACCCTCCTTCATGTGATCTCGAACGCGCACGGAAACGCGCAAGGGACATTGACGAACCAAGGCGCCGACCACTTTGCGAAGCGCTGCCCCAATCGATTCCAGTGTGTGAACGCGCCTAACCGTTGGGGAGGGCATCGACTCTTGATCGCAAATTGAATTGCAGCCTAAACGTTTTACTAAGGCGCTTCACGCGCATATACTGTCGCAACTGCCCTGCATCGGTTTTTGAGCGCTTGTCACTTCCGAGGGCAATCCGCACCGCAAAATCAAGGAGAGCCCAACGTGCTTGCACGCACCCGATTCCTGATGCTGTTCCTCTTCGCTCCTGGCCTTTCTTCGCTGGCCGCAGCACCGCCCCCCGCTCACGACCAGTTCCGCGTTGCCGTTTACATTCCCGTTGGTGTTGTGGAGCAGATGAAGGATCCGGCATACCTGCAAAAATCATGGGACGAAATCAGCAGCCAGGTCAAAGTCGACAAAGTCTACATTGAGACCTACCGCAGCGGCATCATCGCCGACGAGGTCCTGCTTGAATCCGTGAAAAGCTTCTTCACCACGCGAGGTGTTGCAGTGGCAGGCGGAATTGCTTACGCGGCTGGCGGTGACACGGCTGGCTTCACCGCCAATGAGGTGGAATCGGGCCAGTTTATTTCGTTTTGTTATACGGACCCAAAACAACGCGCCTTCGTGAAGCATGTCGCCGAGGTCAGCGCGCGCCACTTCGACGAGATCATCCTCGACGACTTCTTCTTCAGCAACACCAAACGCGACTCAGACATCGCAGCGAAGGGCAACGCAAGTTGGAGCACGTTCCGCCTGGGCTTGATGGACGAAGTCTCGCGCGACCTCATCGTCGGCCCCGCGCGAGCCGTGAATCCAAGAGTCAAAATAATCATCAAGTTTCCCAACTGGTACGAGCACTTTCAGGCCAATGGCTACGACCTCGACAAGGAACCGATAATCTTCGACGGTATTTACACCGGTACCGAGACACGCGATCCAGTCATCACTGACCAGCACCTGCAGCAATACGAGAGCTACCAGATCATCCGCTACTTCGATAACATTTCGGCGCGCGGCAATGGGGGCGGCTGGGTCGACGTCTATGACACCCGCTATCTTGACCGCTACGCCGAGCAACTGTGGGACACTATGCTCGCCAAGACCCCACAGATCATGCTTTTCCAATACAGCGATCTGCTGAGCGCTCCTCAAATCGGCAACCGCAAAGCGTGGAGTGACCTTGCAACCAGCTTCACAGTGGCGGGCCTCGATAAGTGGCATGAGACGACGCAGTCAGCGGCTCCCGCCAACTACGCCGGCGTCGCAGGCTACTCACTTTCCAAGGTGAATGAAGTGCTTGGGAAGCTGGGCAATCCGATCGCCATCGCCAGTTACAAGCCCTACCAGTCCACTGGTGAGGATTTCCTCCACAACTATCTGGGCATGATCGGAGTCCCAATCGATCTCCATCCTGAGTTTCCAGCCGACGCAAAGACGATCCTGCTGACCGAGTCAGCCAAGTTCGATCCTGCCATCATCAGCAGGATCAAGGCGCATCTCGAGCAGGGAGGCAACATTGTCATCACCTCTGGATTGCTTGCCGCGCTGCAGGACAAGGGAATAGATCAGATCGCCGATCTTCGCGCCACCGGCAACATCCTCAAAGTGCAGGAGTACTGGGGCGCATACGGCGCTGGCAGCGGCGCTAACCTGGGATCAGCATCTGAAATCCTGGTTCCTGAAATCGGCTTCCAGACAAACGATGCCTGGCCCATCGTTCGCGGCACGGCAAACGGTCGTGGGGCACCTTTATTGATCATGGATCGTTACTCGAAGGGAATCCTTTACGTCCTCGCCATTCCTGAGAATCCGAACGATCTGTACGCACTTCCCCAGGCGGTCCTGACCGCGATCAAGCGTTACCTCCTCGATGGATTCCCTATCTTGGTCGATGCTCCCAGCAAAGTCGCCCTCTTTGCTTATGACAACAACACGTTCGTGGTCGAGTCCTACCTCGACGAATCCACCCAGGCCACCGTGTCCACTCTCGGCCTAGCTACACACCTGCGTAATCTAGCCACAGGAGAACTAATCGAACTCAAAGCTCCAGCCACGCGAACCAGCCAGCGGCGCCATGGATCGCAACCTCCACACAGCGAATTCCAAATTGTCTTGCCGCCGCACAGCTTCGCGGCCTTCGCAAAAGAGCAATAACCGGTTACCTGCAATAAGGCCAGAGGAAACTAATTTCTAACCGCTTAGCAACAGCTTTTATGCTCCCATCCATTTGCGGAGTTGCCTTTGCGCCGGCTTCTCCACCAAATGCAACGCCAGCAGCGCCATTCCGATCAAAATCACATAGCTGATCCAGGGATCGAATCGGATCAGCCCTAGCCACTCGAGCACATGTGAACCGTGAATCAGGTTCCAGAAATTGAAGTGAAGCAGGTAGAGGCAGTAGCTTGCTTCTCCCACGAAGACCAGCGGGCGCAGCCCAAAGAACTTGGCCAGCAGGTTCTCACCGGCGAGCCCAAGCACAATGAAACCGAATAACGGCATCATCAGGCCGTCGTGGAGCATCGCGTACGGTACTGACGGTCCAAAGCTCAATAGGCCGAAAATTCCGCCAAACCCTATCAATCCCAGAACCATGCGTAAGCGGCTTGATCGGTCGATGACCTCATCCACATTGGCCAGTAAGACACCGAAGACAAAGCTGGCCAAATGAGGCAATGGCGTGTATTTGAGCGCTTGCAGCCAAGGGCCGTAACTCCAACGGTCTGGATGCGCAATGCCATCAGGATTGAATGCCACATAGAGTTCGCCGGGAATCATTCCGAGCACCCATACCCCGCCCAACTGTACCAAGTAATGCCAAGCCTGCACAGGCCGCTTAGAGCGCGCGAGCCACGGGAAGAGCACGTAGTAGGAACTCTCGGCAGACATCGTCCAGGCCGGCGTGTTCAAAAAGGTTGCAATTGGGGGAATCCACCCCTGCAGCAGAAGCGGGGTCAGCACCATGCCTGTCCAGAACATTCCTGGGGAGTGAGCCGCGCGCTCCGATCCTATCATCTGCCAGCTCATCAACAAGCTCAGCAAATAAATCGGATAGAGGCGTGTGAATCGCGCCTTCCAAAAGCGCACGCGGTCCAATTTTCCTGTGCGAGCCCGCCCGGCATAGTTGTACGCCAGCACGAAACCCGAAAGCAGCAGAAAGAAGCTGACCGACGTGAACCCGTTGTCCACCACCGGCGCAAACGGGCCGAACCACTTCGGATTGGAATAGTGGAAGAAAACGATGTTCAGAGCCGCAAACGCGCGCAGTCCCGTCAGCGCCGGAAGACGCTCCTTCTTCGGCTTGATCAGGACCGGCTTGCCTGCCGGAGCTTCTCGAGGCGGTCCGGCTTCCCACGCATTCGTCGGCCGGGGTACGACGTGTACTTGTGCGCTCAGGCTGTCACCAGTGAGCCGACCTTCTCCCCGGAAACGACTCGGCGGATATTGCCCGGCTGGTTCAGATTGAAGATGATCATCGGCAGATTGTTGTCCTTACATAAACTCACTGCCGTGGTGTCCATCACCTTTAACCCCAGCCGCAGAATTTCCATGTAGGTAATCTGCTCGAATTTCACCGCGTCTCTTTTGATGACCGGATCGGCGTCGTAGATGCCTTCGACTTTTGTGGCCTTAAGTAACACATCCGCCCTGATTTCCATCGCACGCAGGGACGCGGCCGTATCTGTGGAAAAATAAGGGTTTCCGGTTCCCGCCGCGAAAATCACTATCCGGCCCTTTTCCAGATGCCGGATCGCCCTCCGCCGGATGTACGGCTCGCAGACCTGGTTCATTTCAATGGCCGACATCACCCGGCAAAAAACGTCCCGCTTCTCCAGTGAATCCTGAATAGCCAGAGCGTTGATCACCGTCGCCAGCATGCCCATGTTATCGGCGGAAACCCGGTCCATCTCTTTGGCCTGCTCGGCCACGCCGCGAAAGAAATTGCCGCCACCCACCACGATGGCCATTTCCACGCCCATCTGGTGAACCTCGGCAATTTCTGCTGTGATTTCGTGGATGCGAATGGGATCGACGCCGAAGCCTTTGCCCGCCGCCAAAGCCTCGCCGGATAACTTAAGTACCACCCTTTTGTACATGCCATTGGCAGTATCGCATGTTGGATGATCGGGGCGAAGACCGACATCTCACGGAGGTAACCCAGGGGGTTCGCTCAACCCGCTCATCCATCCTCCGCATCCAGACCTGGAAGATTCCTTGCCTCTTCTGTAGCATGCGGAAAGGCATTTCCAAACCTTAAAGACCGGCGTGGGCTTGATGCGTCCCCTTTTGCCTTCGCGGTCCTCTTCATGCTGTCGGGAGGTCACCTGATGGATAGTCTTCGCCATCCGCTCTCTATCTCCGCCCGCCGTTCGCGCATTCTTCCTCTGGCGCTGATGGCCGCATGCGCCGCCTTTGGCCGCGCGCAACCAACGCCTCCCGCGGACATCGTCATTCGCGGCGCCACGGTCATGACGGGCAGCCACGGCACGATCGAACATGGTTCCGTGTGGGTGCATGCCGGCAAAATCGCGGGCGTCGGACCCACAGTCTCCGCGCCGTCGTCGGCCACCGTCGTCGATGCCACCGGCCTGTGGCTCACCCCCGGCATCATCGATCCGCACTCCCATTCCGCGCTCGACAGTGACGTCAACGAGGCCACCAGCCCGGTCACACCGTCGATGCACATGATCGACGCCTTCGATAACCGGGACGCCGACCTCTACCGCGCGCTTGCCGGCGGCGTCACTACGGAGCTGCTGCTGCACGGCTCGGCCAACATGATTGGCGGCCAGGCCGTGGTCATCAAGAACAAGTTCGGCCTCGATCGCGACGCCATGCTCTTCCCCAACGCGCCCGGCTCCATTAAATTCGCCTCCGGCGAGAATCCGAAGCGCGTCTACGGAAGTCGCGATCAGCTGCCTTCCACCCGTATGGGCAATTTCGAAGTCATGCGCATGGCCTTTGAAGATGCCAAGCACTACATGGCGGACTGGGATGCCTATGACGCCAAAGTGAAGAAGGGCGACAAAGACGCTGTCGCTCCCAAACGCGACCTCAAACTCGAAGCTCTGGCCGATGTGCTGCGCGGCAAGCTCTACGTACAGATCCACTGCTACCGCGCCGACGAGTTCCTGACCGAAGAGGCGATCGCCAAAGAGTACGGCTACAAGATCCGCGCCTTCCACCACGCTCTGGAGATGTACAAAGTAGCTCCGCAGATCGCCGCCGACGGTACGGCCATCGCAACCTTCACCGATTGGTGGGGCTTCAAGGATGAAGCCCGCGACGCCATTCCCTGGAATGCGGTCATGTCGATGCGTCAGGGCATCCGCGTGGCGCTCAAAAGCGATTCCGACGACCACATTCGCCGCCTCAATGTCGAGGCCGGCAAAATGGTTCACTACGGCGGCGCGACGGAGGACGAGGCGATTCGCATGGTCACGCTCAACCCCGCGTGGATCATCGGCGTCGATGACCGCGTCGGTTCCATTGACGTCGGCAAGGACGCCGACCTGGTTCTGTGGAACCACGATCCCCTTTCCACCTACGCCCATGCCATGAAGGTCTACATCGACGGCGATCTGTTCTTTGACGCTTCCCTGCCTGGATGGGGAACAACCCATTTCTCCGGCGTCATGCACGACGGCGGCGGTTTCGGCTCTGACGACGAGGAGGATGGACAGTGATGAGGTTCGTGGCTCCTGTAACCGTATTTGTTGCTTGTCTGGCGGGTTCGATCGCAGCCCTCGCCGCGGACACGCCTTCGTCCAGCGTCGTCGCCATCGTTGGCGGCAAGCTCCTCACCGTCAGTCATGGAACTATCGATAACGGCGTGCTGATCCTCGCCGACGGCAAGATCGCAGCGGTTGGGCCCGCCGGATCCGTGAAGATCCCCAAAGGCGCTCAGATCGTCGACGCCAAAGGTCTCACCGTGTACCCCGGCCTCATCGATCCTGAGTCCAACTTCGGCCTGACCGAAATCAGCGCCGACTCCGCCACCAACGATCTCGAGGAGCGTTCCGACGAGATCATGCCCCACATGNNTTCCCGTCGCCCGCCTCAACGGCATTACCAACGCTGTCGTCGCACCGGCCAGTGGCGACTCGATTGCCGGGCAGGACATCTTCATCCAGCTTTACGGCAGCCGCGAACAGATGATGCTCGGTACCGATGTGGCGCTGGCCATGAACTATGGCGCGGAGCAGCGCCGCCGCGGTGGCCCCACAGGCCGAGCCACATTTCCTTCCACGCGCATGGGCCTCGTCACCGAGCTCCGTCAGACCTTTCTCGACACCCAGGATTACATGGCGAAGCGCGACGCCGCCGCAAAGAAAAGCGACGCCGCCTTCAAGCGTGACCTGAAATTCGAAGCCCTCATTCCTTATCTCAAAGGCGAGCGACCGGTCGTCATCGGCGTGTACGAGGCGTATGACGTCGAGACCATCATGCATCTCGCTCAGGAATTTCACCTCAGGGTCATCCTCAACCACGTCACCCA
>PLKU01000513.1:7444-12823 GCA_003140705.1 Acidobacteriaceae bacterium | reverse complement strand
GGATGCATGGCGGCTCTGGAGGCGGAGAAGTATCTTGAGGCACTGGGGCACTGAGGCGCCGACCAAGAGCGCTACCAGGCATGAAAGACGAAGAAGGCCGCTGCGACAAGGCATGCGCCTGCGGCGGCGTGGTTCCAGCGTAGATGCTCGCCAAAGTAGAAGAGGGTGAAGACGGCGAAGACGCTGAGCGTGATGATCTCCTGAATCACCTTGAGCTGAACGGGCGAGAAGCGCGCGGCGCCGATGCGATTGGCGGGGACCTGCAACAGGTACTCGAAGAAAGCGATGCCCCAACTGACGAGGATGACCTTCCACAGCGCGTCCTGACGGTACTTCAGGTGGCCATACCAGGCAAAGGTCATGAAGATGTTGGAGAAGATGAGCAGAATTACTGTCCACATAGTCGGCTTGGATGCGGGCTGGGTGGACAGGGATTCAGCAGGAGTACGATGACGGCGCTTGCGGAGAATCTGGAACGGCTGGAAGAGCGGATTGGGCAAGCTTGCCGCGAGGCGCGACGTGGGCGCGGCGAGGTCGAGCTGATGGCTGTCTCAAAGACCTATCCAGCGGCTACGCTCCTAGAGGCTGCGGGGCTCGGGCTTTCGCTTTTTGGAGAGAGCAGGGTACAGGAGTTTGGGGCGAAGTCGCTGAATGCGGCAGCCCTGAGATCGGCGTGCGGAAAAGAGGATCTGCGGGTGCACCTGATCGGACACTTGCAGACGAACAAGGCAGCTCGGGCGGCGGAGCTATTCGATGCGGTGGATTCGGTTGACTCTCTGCGGCTGGCGGAGAAACTAAACGAGGCGGCGGGGAAGTTAGGCAAGCGGCTGCCGGTGCTGATTGAAGTCAAGCTGAGCACTGAAGATACGAAGGCGGGGTTGGAGCCGGATTCCGTTGAGGCTTCAGAGTTGCTGGAGCGGTTGCCGGGGATGGAACATCTGGAGGCGCGAGGGCTGATGACGATTGCGCCGTGGGGCGTGGCGGAGGATGTGACGCGGGCTTGCTTTCGCAGCCTAAGGGAGTGGCGGGATCGCTGGGCGGAGGCGCATCCGGGCTTGAGATTCGACGTATTGTCGATGGGGATGAGCGGAGATTTTGCGCTGGCGATTGACGAGGGCGCGACGCGGATCCGCGTGGGGACGGCGCTGTTCGGGAAGCGGCAGCCGTGGACGGGGCCGGAATGATTCGGGCGGTTGCGGGCGGAGTGACGCTGGCGGTTAGGGCGCAGCCGGGGGCGAACAAGACGGCGATCGTTGGCGTATGTGGCGAAGGGAATGCGACACAGTTGAAGATTGCGGTGCAGGCGCCGCCGGTAGAGGGGAAGGCGAACATGGCGCTGGTTGGTTTTGTGGCGGAGACGTTGGGAGTTGCAAAGAATAAGGTGGAGTTGATTAGTGGGAAGTTATCGCGAAGCAAGGTGTTTTTGATTAAAGGAGTTCGTCTTGAGAATGCCTCGACTTTGCTCGGGCAGTGGATCAAGACGTCGTGAGCGTAGCCCAATCGAGGATCCTGGCCTTGAAAATGTAATCGCGCGTCAACTCGCGGTTTTGGAGATGGTGATTCTGTAACTGTCCAACTCGTGGTAATTTGGCGAATGTGCATGAGACCGATCGACAAATCGAGCGGGGCCTTGTTCTTCAGCGTGCCGGCAATGTTCAAGCGGCTGCGGAAATCTATCAGAAGGTTCTGGAGCGGAATCCAAACCATCCGGACGCACTCTACTTGCTGGGTTGCCTGGCGCACCAGGCCGGTCACAATTCAGTTGCGGTGGAGTTTCTAAATAAAGCTATACTGGCGCGCCCGGGCAAGGCGGCGTACTACTATGCTCTCGGCAACGCGCTTGCCAACCTTGAGAAGGACGAGTTAGCGGAACACAATTTGCGCGAGGCAATCAGGCTGGGCAGCCGGCCGGAGTTTCATACCAGCCTGGGTTTGTTTTTTAAACGGCAACATCGGCTGAGTGAAGCCATTGCGGAGCTCGAAGCGGCGGTCCAATTGGCTGCTGATGATGGAGAAGTCCACTTCTATCTGGGCAAAGTCCTTCATGATGCTGGGAAGCTGCAGGAAGCGATCACCAGTCTTGAGAAGGCGCTCAAGATTCAGCCAGGCCACGTTCCGACGTTGGCTGCGTTGAGAAAGGCTCTTGCCTCGGCCCACAGAGATGACGAAGCCAGTGCGCGACTTGAAGAAGCGGTAGAGCCGGTTGGGAAGGATCACGATCAGCTCTGCGATTTGGCAGATGCTCTGCAGGAGGCCGAAGACCTGGCAGGGGCGATTGCGGTTTACCAGCGTGCGCTTGGGCTGGGCGGGGAATCGCCGCGAGCCTGGTATGCGTGCGGCTGCGCTGACATCACGAGCGAAGATTTTGCATCCGCGATCGCCTGCTTTGATAAGGCCATCAAGCTGCGGCCGGAATGGCTGGAGGCACGTCATAATCTCGCCCGAGCTTTCTATGAGATGGGGCAGGTGGGTGAGGCGTACGAGGAATTTAAAGTGTGCGCGGGGCGAGGCGAGGAGGGCGCCCGGCTTGCGCGGGCGATGTTGGCGGTGATTGCGCCGGGCGCTCCGCAGGCTAGTAATGAAGAGGTTTTGCTGACGCGACAAGCATGGGTCAAGGACCTTCCGACGGACGAGTTTTCCGTACGAACTGCGCCGGTTCAGCCACATGCAGGCGGTCGATTAAGGATTGGTTATGTCTCTTCGTTTTTTGCCAGCGATAACTGGATGAAACCTGTTTGGGGTTTGATCAATCAGCACGATCGCAGGGACTTCGATATCTATTTGTTTTCCGACGCTCCAAGGTCGGCGATTCGGCACGGGTACAGCGCGCACGAGGCGGACCATTTCTTCGATACCACTCGACTGTCGAACCGCGCCCTGGCGGAGTTGATTCAAGAGAGCGGGATTCAGGTCTTGATCGATCTGAATGGGTATAGCGAGATGAAGCGGCTGCCGATGTTCATGCTGCGGCCTGCTCCGGTGGTTGTGGGCTGGTTCAACATGTATGCGACGACTGGTATGCCATGTTTTGACGCTCTGATTGGAGATGGCGAAGTGATTCTGCGGGAAGAGGAGGCATTCTACTCGGAAACAGTTCTGCGGGTGGCTCAGAGCTACCTGACATTCAGCGTGGATTATCCTATGCCTCCTGTAGCCGCGTTACCATGCGCCGTCAGCGCTCCATTCACGTTTGGATGCCTGGGCTCGCAATACAAGATCACGAGTGAAGTTGTGGCGGCGTGGAGCCGCATCCTCATCGCAAGCCCCGGCAGCCGTCTGCTGCTGAAGAACAAGCGCTTGAAGGAAGATACGTCGTGCGCGTTTGTGGAGAAATTGTTCCGGCGGTTTGGCGTGGCGCGAGAGCGAATTGTGTTTGAGGGCCCGGAGGAACATTACGAATTTCTGACGGCCTATGACAGGGTGGATGTTGCGCTCGATACGTTTCCGTATAACGGCGGCACCACCACGACTGAATCGATCTGGCAGGGGGTTCCGGTGATTGCGTTTGCGGGAGATCGCTGGGCTTCGCGAACGAGCGCATCCATCCTGCGGGCGGGCGGACTTGGAGACTTTGTTGCGGACGACCTGAAGGAATACGTTGCTCTAGCTGTACGGCTGGCCAACTCGCCTGAGGAAAGGCCGCGGTTGGCTGCTCTTCGGGCGAACATGCGGGAACAGCTGTTGGCTTCCAGTGTTTGTGATACACGCAGGTTTGCACGAGAGATGGAAGACATCTATCGGAATTGTTGGAATCGGTTTTTGCAGAAGTGAGAGGTTGCTGAGTTCGGCAGGTGGGAGCGCGCTGGTGAATTCCGATCGCTAAGCTCATGCAAGATCAAAGCTCAAAATCGACTAGCGGCTGTGAGGGGCGAAGGCGGCGGCCAGGGCTTCTTCAGGCTCGGGGCGGACGCGGAAGTCGGCGTGGGCTTCGGCGAAGAGGACGCGGCGGTCTTTTGCAATGACGTAGGTTGCGGGAATTGGCAAGCGCCAGCTTTTTTCGCCGTTGACAAAGGGGATATTGACGAGGATGGAGAGGTAGTAGGCGCGGTGATAGTCGGGCACTGTGTAAATGAGGCCAAATTGTTCTGCGACGAGGTTGCCTGGGTCGCAGAGCACGGGGAAGGGCAAGCCGTGCTGACCGGCCATGAAGTCGCTTTGTCGCCCGATCTGCGGGCCTATGGCGACCATGAGGGCTTCGCGCTCGCGGATGGTGCCGTAGAGGTCGCGCCAGGCTTCAAGTTCCGTCACACAATACGAGCACCAGCGGCCGCGGAAGAACTTGACGATCAGCGGGCCGAGGGCGAGAAGGTCGGCGCTGCGGACGGTGCGCCCGTTCGAGTCGTTGAGTGTGAACTCGGGGGCGAGGTCGCCGACGGGGAGGATTTTCTCCTCGATCCCCGACGCAAACAACTCCGCAACCGCCCGTTCGCCAACGGCAAGGCGCTCGGCCTGCACCAGGTGGCGAGTGTTGGCGGTGATTTCATCGAGTTGGTCCTGAAGTGTGGTCATGCTTGCGCCTTTTGAGAGTTGGAGAGCGAATGAAGTGTGCGGACGGAAAGAATGACACCTATCGCCCGAAGCGTTTTTTGCTGCCCATGCCCATGGCGCCGAGGCCGCCGCGCATCATGCTTTTTGCTAATCCGCCCTTGCCCATTTGCTTGAACATCTTGGCCATTTGGGCGTATTGGCGGAGGAGCTGGTTTACGTCCTGGACTTCAGTGCCGGAGCCTTTGGCGATGCGCTTGCGGCGCGAGCCGGAGATGATCTCGTGATTGCGGCGCTCCTTGGGCGTCATGGAGTTGATGATGGCCTCGAGGCGCGCGAACTGTTTTTCGTCGACGCTGCTCGCCGCCTGCTGCATACCGGCGAAAGGTCCGACGGAGGGGAGCATTTTGAGAATGCTCTCCATGGAGCCCATCTTCTTGATCTGGCGGAGCTGATCGCGGAAGTCTTCGAGGGTGAAACCGTCGCCGAGGAGGGCTTTCTTGGCCAGGTCCTCCTGCTTTTTACGGTCGAGGGTGGACTCGGCCTTCTCGATGAGCGACATCATGTCGCCCATGCCGAGGATGCGGCCGACGATACGGTCGGGGTGGAATGGCTCGAAGGCATCGGGCTTTTCGCCGACGCCGATGAACTTGATGGGCTGGCCGGTGACATGGCGGATGGAAAGGGCTGCGCCACCGCGTGCGTCGCCGTCCATCTTGGTGAGGATGACGCCGGTGAGACCGAGCCGGGTGTGGAAGTCCTGGGCGGAGTTGACGGCGTCCTGGCCGGTCATGGCGTCGGCGATGAAGAGGATTTCCGAGGGGTTGAGGAGCTTCTTGAGGCGGGCCATTTCATCCATCAACGATTCGTCGATGTGGAGGCGGCCGGCGGTGT
>PLKU01000513.1:0-7318 GCA_003140705.1 Acidobacteriaceae bacterium | reverse complement strand
TGCAGGCCGGCCATGAGAATGACGGAGGGCGGCTGCGAGGAGAACTTGAAGCGAGCTGTGTCTTTGCCGAGGAGGGTGATGAGTTCGTCGCGAACGATCTTAATGACCTGCTCGGATGGCGAGAGTGCGGTGAGGACTTCAGTGCCGACGGCTTTGACGCGAATCTGTTCGATGAGGTCGCGGACGACGTTGAGGTTGACGTCGGCNNTTGAAGGCGCGCTGGAGTTTGTCTGTGAGGTTTTCAAACATGGTCTATTTCAGTGTAATGGAAAGATGGAGGCAGTGTTTGCAGGCCTCAGGGCTCGCAGAGCCTTGGGCACCCACGGATCAGAAGCCGCTAGCAGCGTGTAGCGGACTGGTTTCAGCGGGCAACTCATTGCATAGGCCAAGCGCCAGCAGCGGGTACACGNNACGGTGCCGCTATAGGAGATGAACTGCCAGCCGTCCCGGTTAAGAGAGCGCGTCCACCATCTGCCCGAAGAGCGTTGGTTGGTCAGCAGCCAGTGGATGCCCCGCTGAATGCGGGGATCGCTGGCCGGAATCCCGTCCTTTCGCATGACGATGATCGCGAGGCCGGTCATGTGGCCGTCGCTGGGCGGATCGGTAAATTCGAGTTCTGTCCGGAGCTTCTCTGCGCGATTGCCGTTGCCCCATTCTTGGGGCTGGGCGAAGGTCCGAATTGACCAACCTCCATCGGGCATCTGGCGCCGGGAGATCATCTGAATCAATTCCTGTTTACGCTTCGCATCAAGCAATCCGGGGAGCTCGGCTGCCGCCCAGAGCAGATCGGTGCGATCATAGTCGCCCTGCATCTTGCGGTCGGCGCGCAGGTAGTTTTCGAGCAGGTTGATCTTGGCCTCAAGTGGGGTGCCGCGCTGCAGGGCAAGCCAGCCGGGCGCGTTGCCCACGGCTCTGGCTGCCACGGTGGCTAACTGATAGCGGCTTGATTCAAGCGGCGGGTTGTTGTCATCACTGATGGTCCAGTCTCCGTCGGCCCGCTGCAGCTTGAACATCATGGCCAGGGCCTGAGCTGTTTCGGGAGATAAGCGGTGGGTAACGTGCGCATCCCATATCGCCAGCCCTGCGGCCACATACACTGCCTGCGTGGAGTCCAATTCTGGACGCTGGTCGGCGGGGTCGGTGGCCAGCTCAGCCTGGAGCGTGCCCACAAAAAAGGCGCGCAGCTGACGATTGGGCTGCCCCAACTGCGGCGTCAGCAGAGGGCGCACCACCATGTATGAGCCGTTGGTGTGACAGGCAACGCATTTCCACTCCGCGGTCCAAGCCACCGCGCCTTGTTCCATATAGTCAAGGGCGAGCTTTGGCGTGAAAGCAATTTTGGACTCTGCAGGGGATGGGCGAAGATAGGTCACATCTTTGTGGTGATACTGGTATTGAAACGGAACCTGCCACGCCTCTTCCGTGGTCGAGCGCCGCAGTTCGAGGGGCATCGAGTCATGGTCGAAGGTCCATGTGCCCTTAATCGCGGCTCTATCCGCACTGATTCTGCCCTCGAAGGCTCCGTTGCCACCATTCAGAGTGAGTCTCAAAATAGATCCATCAAGAGTGAGCGAGTCAGCGTGCACCGCATCGTGGAAGAACTCGACATAGCAAGCTGGGACTTCCCAACCGCCGCCTTCCTTTTTCGCGATCTGAAGGACAACGCGATGCTGGTCTGCGTCGGCAGGGAGGGTTCCCTGCCAGGTTGCGGCAAGATCCTGGGCGTGGGCGGCGGCGGATATGAGCGAGGTGAGGGCGCAGAACTGAAGGATGCTTTTTCTCATCAAAGGATTTTCCTTCGTGGGATTCTCTCCCGCAGGGGTTTCGGCAATGGATGCTCGGCTCGGGAATGGTACCAAATGAACTTCTCAAGCGCAATCGATTGGTTAGGGGCATTTCATTGCTTTTTCTACCTTCACCGGAGCGAATCCAGGGCCACGGCTGCCGCGCTTCGCGCATTTCAACTTTAGAATGAAGCAAGGAGCAGGATATGAGCGACGGTCGCGAGGAGCGCGAGGAGCGGGAGAAACGCCGCGAGCAGGAAGAGCGTGAGAATCGCGAGGATCGGTTGGAACCTGAACGGGAAGTTGAGTGGGAGCCGGAGCGGGTGGACTCTTGATTCCTCAGCTTAAGGTTCGGATGAGTGGGAAGGGATTTCGGGAATGATGCGAGAGATGATGAGGCCCCAGTAGGAGAGGTGTGGCTTGCGGAAGGGCTGATTGTGGGCGAGGTTGGGAACCACAAGCAACTCGGCAGGGCCGGGGCAACAGGCGACCAGATCGCGGGCCATTTGCACGGGAAACAGGCGGTCTTTTTGTCCATGGACGACGATCACCGGCAAGGAGCAGGAGCGCAAGGATTCGCGGGCTGACCAAATGGGAGGCGCGAGGAACGAAAGCCGTGATGGAAGCCCGGTGGCGCATACGGCGGCGCGGAAGGACGTAAAGGCCGCGCACAGCAGCAGTCGATGCGCTGGCACGCGATAGGCGATTGCGGCGGCGGGTCCGCTGCCCAATGAGAATCCGAGGATGGATATGGGCAGGCTTGGCGTCAGCTTCTGCAAATACTGGAAGGCAGTGAGGGCATCGAGATCGCATTGGGTCCAGTCGACGGAGCCGGTGCTGCGACCGTAGCCGGAGTAATCGAATACGAGCGAGGCGACTCCGTTGGCGGCGAGAAGCCGCTGAACGGGGAACCAGCGCTGCACATTCTCGGCGATTCCGTGGCAGATGAGGATCGCTGCGAGCGCAGGACCTGATGAAGGCTCCACGAAGACGGCGTCGATGAGGTTTTTACCGCTGGGGATGGTGTGGTGCGATGCGGAAGTGTCAGTTGTTTCCGTGCGGCGAGCGAAGCCGACTGATTTCAGAACGCGATCTCGCAGGATAAGAGCCTTGCTGATGCCGGTGAGTGCGACGGTGAATGAGATTCTGTGAGATCGCATGGCCTGACAATTCCTGAAGGGTCATTGTTGCCGGTGAAGTGGGAAGAACCAATACGCTTTGGCATTACTGAGCGGGGGCGATGAGGTACTGTTCCAGTTTGCCGTCGGGGTAGGTGTAGGTGGTGAGGGTGAGGTGCTTGCCAGGGTAGACGATCTGGAAGGCATGGAAGGTCATGCCCCCGCGGAGTTGCTCGTCGGACTGGTGGAAGGTGAGCGGTTCGCCGAGTGGGGCAAGGCTGGACTGGAAGTCGGCGAGGGCTTCAGGGGTGAAGTAATCGCTGAGGTTGGGGGCGAACAGGGAGCGGTCGATGCGGCGTTGCTGGAGATCGTGGTAGATGGCGAGGGCCTGGGCTTCGGCGGGAGTGGCTGGNNCAAGAATTACAGGAGAGGCGAGGCGCGCGATGGTGATCGCTGCGCTCACGGCGTCCTGATTTGTGAGGACGGCGACGGCGACGCCATCGTCGACGAGGACTTCGTTGTCGGAGACGAATCCTGAGACTTCGCCGGAGTGCTCGATGGAGCGGTGGCCATCGCGATCCATCACTTCGACGCCGAGGCCGTAGTGGGTTCCCTTGCCGTCTTTCAGTTTGATTTCAGTGAACATCTGCTTGTAGCTTTCCGGCTTCAGGATGGATTGAGCGATGAGGCTCTCATCCCAGAGGGCGAGGTCGTGCGCGGTCATGGCCAGTTCGCCGGCGGCGAACATCCAGCCGCGCCCTTCCTTGGGGGCGACGCGGAGAGGTCCAAGGGCGTGGCGAAAGTAGGCGGTTGCGTCGGCCTGAGTGAGCTTGGTTTCATCGGAGTTCCACACGGACTGCATGCCCAGCGGGCGGAAGATGCGGCTGGTGAGAAAATCCATGAGCGGATGGCCTGCGATGGTTTCAACGATGCGTCCAGCGATGACGAAGTTGGTGTTGGAGTATTGCCATTGCGTCCCGGGCTCGAAGTCGAGAGGTTTTTTGGCCCATGTGTCGAGGATCTGTTGCGAGGGCTCGGGAACGAGCATGGGAGTCATGACGTAGTCCTCGGGCCAGTAGTCCTGGTAGCCGGAGGTATGGGAGAGGATCTGGCGGATGGTGACGACATCTCCCTGGGTGAGGCCGGGGACGTATTTGCCGACTGGATCGTCGAGGGTGAGCTTGCCTTCTTCCTGAAGAAGCAGGATGGCAGCGGCGGTGAATTGCTTGGAGATGGAGCCGGTGGAGTAGCGCATCTCCGGCGTGGCCGGGATGGCGGGTGTGGTTGCAGTGGCGAGGCGGGCGCTGCCGTAGGCGTGGGTGTAGGCGAGCTTGCCATGCTGGACGACGGCGACGGAAGCGGAGGGAACGCCAGTCTGATCTAGGACCTGCTGGGCGATGCGGTCGACGCGGGTTTGTAGGGCGGGATCGAGGGTGGCGATGGATTGAGCCGGGAGTGCGAACGGGAAGATAAGGGCGATGAGTGGGAGGTAGAGGGCGGTGCGGCGCGTGAATCCAATCATTGGTGAAGCGGTCTCCTACTAGGCGGAATGGTAATTGATTCCGTCAGGCCGTGCGGACCAGGGTGACGACGGTGATGTCATCGTCCTGGCCGAATTGGGAGGCGTCGAAGTTGCGGGGATCGGCGCTGGGGGAGGTTGGTGCGGCTGCCTGCGCCGTTGCACATGGGATGCAAGCGGAGGCGGCAAGGGCGAGGCAGCCGAAAAGCAGAATGTTGAAGGAGCGTGGCGAAGAACGCATTGGGGGTAACTATATCGCAGAGGCGGTGCGATAGGCTTGAGCAAAGACGAGTCAGATTAGGGGCTTGCGAAAATTGAGGGACTTGGGGGTTGGATGGATCGGTTGATTGCGGGGCACAAGCGGTTTTTGACGGAGGTTTTTCCTGGGCGGCGTGCCCAGTTTCACTTGTTGGCCGAGGGGCAGGCCCCGGAGTGGCTTTTCATTACGTGCTCGGACTCGCGTGTGCTGCCGGACCTGATTCTGGGGACGGGACCGGGAGATTTGTTCATCACCCGGAACGCGGGGAACGTGGTGCCGGTTACGAGCCACGATGTGGACGGGGTGACTGCGACGATCGAATACGCCATCGAGGTGCTGAAGGTGAAGAGCGCGATTGTTTGCGGGCACTCGGACTGTGGGGCGCTGAAGGCGGCATTGAACCAGAAGGAACTTGAAAAGCTGCCCAAGGCGCACCGGTGGCTACGGCATGTGGACGCGGCTTTTAGGCATCGGCAGCCGTTGAATCCGGCGGATGGGGAGCATGCGGAACTGGCTTCTCTGATTCGAGGGAACGTGGTGGCACAGTTGTCGAATTTGAAGGCGCAGCCGGCGGTGGTTCATGCGTTGGGAGAGGGCCGACTGACGGTGCATGGGTGGTACTACGACATCTTGAGCGGGCGGATTGAGGAGTACGACGAGGGGGTTGGCGGGTTCAGGGCGCTGGTGGGGTGAAAGGTACCGTCATGATTCAACTCATTTCCCGGTGGACTGCATGAAGGCAGGGTTCGTGGAGAGATTGGCGAGTTCGGACTTGACGAGCGGCGATGTGTCGGCCGAGGCGAGCATGAATTCGATGTAATCGGCGGCGAGAGGATCGTTGCGCTGGAAGGATCCGAGGGACCAGCCGGCTGCCGTGTAAGCTACCCCGCGGACGACTGAAGGGGTGAATGAGAGGTTATGGTCACGGGCTTTGCGCGCCTTGTCGAAGTCATCGTAGTCGGGTCGCCAGCTGAGTGTGCTGGCAATCGTGTTTACCGGTTTGAACTGGCCCGTGGCGCCGAATGTCGACCACATTAGATCGAGATGGCCGAAGACTTCACGCGTTGGAGTCAGGTCGTAAGGATCTGGCATTGGGGTAAGGCTCTGGAACTTCTGCCGGTCCTCGGCGCTCAATGTGTTCAGAACGATGGTGATGTCGTAGCCCGCCGTGCGTAGTACGAGGAGGCCCAGTGCGCGCGTCACCGGTGGCTGCGCGCCGATGCGGGCAAGGAAATCTTTCGCAGAAATCGGGTCGGCCTTGAGCGCGGCAGCCAGGAAGGCACAAACCTCTTCTGGAAATCCTTGCGCAACCTGTGGTTTGGGGTTCTGGTTTTCAAAATCGACCATGAACTTCAATACAGAGAGCAGTCGCGCAGGATTCGGCTGACGGTAGTAAGTTTGCAGAATGCCAGAGAATTCCCCAACATCTTTAAACGACTTCTTGCTGCCTGTATCAAAACTTTCAATGCGCACTGGGGATGGCTTGAGAGACTTGCGGCCGGACGGTGATTCGGTCTCGGCTTCGATGGTGGCGATGCCGTCGGTGGCATCGGAAGGGACACACCAGTTCTCAGTCGATACGCCCATCGTCGCCATGGTCAGGACTGGGCTTTTGATTCCACCAGCGGCAAGAGCCTGAGTCACAAAGTCTCCGCCCTCGGGTTTGATCTGCTTGGTCTGGGCTAATGCGGAGAGAGGATGATCCTTAGCCTGGCCGCTGAACTTTACGCGGAAGGACAGCTTGGTCTTCTCGATAAACTCGTCGCGATTGTCGCCTGCGGCAACAACGCCGACGCGAATGCATTGTCCGGGATTGAGCAAAGTCACATTTTGCGGAGCATTCACGAGCTTGAGAGTGTGCGTCCATTGCTCAAGGACAACTGACTCGCCGACTGCAAACAACTGCGGCTCGATCTTTGCGGGTGTGGGCTTTTGGGGCGAATAGACAGCATCCTGAGCAAGAAGCTGNNGCAAAGGCCAAGGCTCCGCATCCTTCTAGTGGTGGCCTTAGATGGTGCGGATTGCATGATAGCGGCAAGTAGAAACCAATTCCGCACCGATCGCAAGTGACTGCGCTCACGCTCGAATGTCAATGCATGCCGGTTGGGGGTGGGGCGTTCCTGTCGGGCTTTTTGAAGAGCCAGACGGCGCATGCGCAGAAGAAGGCCAGAAGTGCTGTCCAACGGAAGATGTCGACGTAGGCCATGAGTGCGGATTGCTGCAGCATCAAGCCGTAGATTGCTCCGAAGGACCCGGGGCGGGCCTGGGCGGGACCGATGCGGTGGGCGAGGTATCCGGCAATGGCGGCNNCGCGGCGCGGCGGATGAGGGCGGTTGTGGCCATTGAGATTCCGATGGAGCCGCCGATGTTGCGCAGCATGTTGAAGAGGCCGGTGGCGTTGCCCATTTCGTCGCGCGTCAATGTGGAGGTGCTCATGGTGGCTAGGGGGACAAAGACGAAGCTGAGGGCAAAGCCGGTGAGAAGGATTGGGACGAGGAGGGTGTATGGGCCGATGGAGAGGTTGACTGTACCGAAAACCAGAGCGCAGAGGCCGAAGGCGACAAAGCCGGCGGAGAGCAGTTTGCGGTTGTCGATGCGCGAGCCGAGGAACCCGATGATGGGGGAGCCGATGAAGGAT
>PLKU01000476.1:14614-20942 GCA_003140705.1 Acidobacteriaceae bacterium | reverse complement strand
GCTGGTTGGCCCGGGGCTGGCTGGCCCAGGACGGGTTGGCCCGCCGCCGCTGCGCCCACATTCTGAAAGTCCGAAAATTGCCCGTCAGGCTCCATGGTGAATTCGACCGAGCGGCCTTCGAGGTGATTGTACCGATCGGCCGATGAAGAAGCCGCGAGATCGAGCGCGTCACTTTCAGACNNGCCGAGCGTTTCCAGGCGAACGATCATATGGATCGCCTGGGTTGATCGCGAGCCGCCCTCGGGATTGACGATGGGGGTGGTGGTTGTTCCCGTGGTCGTGGTGCGCGATTCAATGCGGTAGCGAAGAACTTCACCGGGAACAAATTTCGGCGCGAAGCGCACTCGCTCACCGGCCGTGGCCGCGAGCGCCGGTGAAAACAGCGTCAAACTCACGAACAGAGCGAGGCGAATCATATTTGTACAGCGCGACGGCATCGAACGAACGCTAGCACAGGGCTTGGAGTGAGGGAAGAGGGGCGCAGGCATGGCCGGAGCGTCATTGGACCGTGCGGGTGAGCGGGAGAGGGATGGGCTACCGGTTGTCAGGCATGTATACCGGGCGTAGCAGTGCTACACCCCTCCAAACCCTCGACACATTTTCCGCCGCCGAAGCCAATTCGGGAAGAGCGCTGCGTGCCAGAAGGAAAATACGCTAGCGCGAACGACGGGGCGGCGGCTGAGGCAGCGCGAATTTAGGAGCGGCGAGCGGACCGGTTATGCGAAATGATGCTGCCGGAGCGTCGCCGCCGGGCGCAAGCGCTGACGACATCCGGAGTCGCAAGTCAAGATTGCGGCTGAAATCGATCCTGCCAGAGCCGTTCGCTGACGAGTCTGCACTGGTCGCGAGACTCAAGGTTTGAATGTCAATCATGCGCTGCGCACAGGTAAAAGTGGCGGAGCCACTGGGAAATCGAGTGGCCCCGGTGTCCTGCGACTGGCCGCCGAGCGACTCCTGCAAATCAAAGCTCAGGAGTTCGGCGCCTGTGGCGCGGACGCTGCCCTGACAGGTGAGCGACGCAAGCAGATCGGCACGATTGGCGCCGTGCGCGACAAGTGAGAGCTGGCCGGCCGCGGATTCCGCCGTAAAGCCGTCGAGTGCCGGCGTCGCGGCAGCGAGCGAAGATATATCCACGCCGGCGAAATCGAGGTCCGCGCTGTAAGCGGGCGAAGCGCTCAGGTCCGCGCCGAACAGACCGCTGACCTGTCCGCCGTAAAACTGGCCGGTCGCATCGGCAAGCACGATATGGCGGCCGTCGATTTTGAGATCTCCCTGCAGATGACGGACGACCAGAGGCTCGAGCGTGAAAGTGTCGAGAGTGAGGCGTCCGCCCGCTCTGAGATTCTCCGGCGCGGCGCTCGTCTGTGCGCGCGAGTTGAGAAACGGCAGCATTCGGTCGAGAAAACTCTGCCGCCAGGCGGGATTGAGCCAGCGATCGAGATTCGCCGCCGAGAGGCGATCCGCCGAGAGCGCAAACTGCCAATCGCCGGAAGGTTCGCGACGGTCGAACGTGCCGCTCCAGCGGGCTCCGAAGGCCTCTGCGGATGCGAGCGCGATATGGCGAGCGCCGGGCTTCCATTCCGCGCGGGCTTTTATCTGATCGACCGGCCGATTCAAGAATGGCGCGCGCAGCGAATCGCCACTCGGACTATCGTCGGACGCAGGGCCCGCGCCGGGTGCGCCGAATTCGGCCCAGCCAACCGGTTGACCCGCGCCCATTCCGCTCGTATCGTTAGGGTGTGACTATGAAGAACTCTGGAAACACCATACGGATCGGGATTGCGGTTGCCGTGATCGTCGGCACCATAGGCTGGCTTGCCTACTCAGGTTACGGAGCCAATAAGAGTTACTACGTGACGATCGCCGAACTGGGTGGAATGGGAGACAAGGCCTACCAGAACCAATTGCGCGTGGAGGGATTCGTCCAGCCCGGTTCCATCGAGCATAACGGCCCACATGTTGACTTTGTGTTGAACGAGTTTGAAAGCCACTCGCCCAAGGCCTCTTCCGGTCGACTTTTGCGAGTAACATACAAGGGCTCAGAGCCGCCACCGGACACCTTCAAAGACGATGCGATGGCGTTGGCGGAAGGCTCTTACGGGCGCGATGGAGTATTCCATGCTACGGTGCTGCAGGCCAAGTGCGCCAGCAAGTACGCACCGGCGCAGCCTGGGGCAGCGCCAACGGCACCCACCGCAGCGCCGAACAGCAGCCCTCGCGCTGACGTCGCCACGCCTCCTGTTCAACCCGCCAAGTCGACCGCAGCCAACTGATCGAATGAACGTAACCGCATCCGAGGCCGTCCGTTCTCCCACCGGCGCCCAGCCAGTCTGCGCCAGATTGGACAAGGTCTCGAAGCTCTTCGGCCCATTCGCCGCGCTCCGCCAGGTGACTGCGGAACTGGAGCCAGGTCGATGTTATGTGCTGATCGGCGAAAATGGCGCCGGAAAATCCACTCTGCTCCGCATTCTCGCCGGCTTGCTACGCCCGAGCTTTGGAACAGTGAAGGTCTTCGGCGATCTGGAACCTCATGACGCACGCGACCGCATTGGTTACATGAGCCATGCTCCGATGCTCTACGACGAGCTGACCGCACTGGAGAATCTGCGTTACTTCTCCAACCTTTACCCGGGCCGCTCCTGCCTGACTCCTGCCGACGCTCTGAGGCAGGTAGGACTTGACCCCGACCTGACGCGTACCCTCGGCCAGTATTCTCAAGGGATGCGCCAGCGCACATCGCTCGCCCGCGTTCTGCTGCCCGCCCCCGAGCTGCTGCTGCTCGACGAGCCTTTCTCCAACATGGACGTGGAGTCCGTCAGCCAGATGGTGGAGTTGCTCGCCGGCTTCCGCCAGGGCAACCGCACAATTGTCTTGACCACACACCAGCGCGAACACGCCGCCCCAATCGCGGACTGGGTGCTCGCCCTGCGCGCCGGCCGCGTGGCTTCCTTTGAGCCGGGGTCCCCCAAGATAGGTCTTGGTCGCGGGGGTGGTGAGCCGGGGTCCCCCAAGATAGGTCTTGGTCGTGGGGGTGGTGAGCCGGGGTCCCACACACTATGAAGACCAACGGCGCACGCTTCCTTGAATCGCTCGGCATCCCCTTCGAGCTCCGTGTGTATGAGGTGGACCCAGAAGACCTGTCCGCCTTGACCGTGGCCAAGAAGATTGGAATGCCGCCAGAGCAGGTCTTCAAGACTCTCCTGGTAACAGGGAATCTAGCCACCGGCGGGTCTGCTGCTTATCGTTTCGCCGTCATCCCCGGCGGCGCCGAGCTGGACTTCAAGAAGCTCGCCCGCGCTTCAGGCTTGCGCAAAGCCGAAATGGCTCCGTTGAAGGATGTTCAGCCGCTGACCGGCTACATCCGCGGCGGCGTCACTTTGTTTGGCGCAAGAAAGCCCTACCCGGTTTACATCGACGAAACCGTCGTTTTGTTTGACCAGATCAGCGTTTCAGCGGGGGCACGCGGAGTGCAGCTCATCCTCAACCCAGCTGACTATCTGCGCGCCGCCCAGGCACTGGACGTGGAAGTGCAGACGGCGGACCTGACCAAAGATACGCACAAGCCAGCGGTGCAGGAGGTCAAAGCATGATGACCCGCGCCATGTGGACCCACCTTGTGAAGGACCTGCGCATCGAACTGCGTTCACTCGACGCTTTTGTCTCCATGCTTTTTTTCTCGCTGCTGGTTGTCGTGCTGTTTTCGATTGCCTTTGATCCGCACGGCGAATTTTCACGGGACATCGCCGGCGGAGTGCTCAGCGTTGCTACCATGTTCGCCTCTGTCAGCGCACTCAACCAGGCATGGGCACGCGAGATAAGGCACAATGTTATCGACGCGCAGCGCATGGCTCCCAGCCCCGGTGCAGAGCTCTTCCTGGCGAAGGTAATTGCGAACTTCCTCTTCGTCACAGTGGTCCAGGTGATCCTCGCGCCGTTTTTCCTGATCTTCTATAACCTGCATATCGCGGGTCAGGCGTGGCTGCTGGCCATCGTTCTTCCGCTCGGCACCTGGGCCCTGGTGGGCAACGGCATCTTCTTTGCCGCGCTTTCCATCCGCACACGTAATCGCGAATTGCTCCTCTCGCTGATCCTTTTTCCCATCTTCATTCCAGCACTGCTGGCCATGGTGCGCGCCACCACTTCGATCCTCACGGGCGATGGCGATCCGAGCCTGTGGATCAAGCTGCTGCTCGGCTACGACATCATCTTCACAACCGTCAGCCTGCTGCTGTTCGACGTTGTCTTCCACGCGGAGTAATGGTGAAAACCTCCACCGCAAGATCGACCTCATCCGTGCAGCTGCGTCGTACACTGAAATGGTTCGATCAGGATTGAAATGAAAAAAGCTGCTATCGGTCTTTACGTCCTCATTACCGTTGGCCTGATGATCTGGGGTTTCTACCAGGCTATCTACGTCGCGCCCAATGACGCCATGCAGGGTGAACTCTCGCGCATCTTTTATTACCACGTGCCGACGGCGATGCTCTGCTTCCTCTTTTTCGCCATCAGCCTGGTGGGCTCCATCGGCTACCTGACTTACCGCCGCGGGAATCCGCTGCGGGCGCAGGCCGCTGACGCACTGGCCCTTGCTGGCGCTGAGATTGGCGTCATCTACTGCACGGTTGTGCTGATCACCGGCCCCATCTGGGGACGCCGCGCATGGGGCATTTGGTGGACCTGGGACTGGCGGCTGACCACCACCCTCGTCCTCTGGCTCATCTACGTCAGCTACCTGCTTCTGCGCCGCTTTGCCGCCGGGCCACAAGTGCAAACACTCGCCGCCGTACTTGGCATCTTCGGCGCCCTCGACGTGCCCATCGTGTACATGTCGAACCGGTGGTTTCGCACGCAGCATCCAGCGCCGGTTTTTGGAGGCGACTCCGACTCCGGCTTCAAAGACCCACTGATGCTCCACGCCTTCGGCTGGAACATCCTTGCGTGGTTTGCGTGGGGCATTTTGGTGTTGTGCTTCCGTTACTATGTTGAGCGCCGCCAGCAGAAGATCGCCGCGAATGAAGCCCAGGAAGCCCTCGACGCCTGATCGAGAGTCACAAAACCGCAGCAAAAGGAGAGCAACATGGACACAAAAGCGATTCTCGACCATCAATTCGTTGTTGCCGCCTACATCGTCACCTGGGTCATTCAGCTTGGCTACCTGGCATGGCTGGGGATGAAGTGGCGAGCACAAAAGCGCGAAGTGGCCCGCATAGCCAAGATGCCGCGATAGTCCTACGCATCCGGCTAAGCAAGTCCATTGTCAGCGACTTAAAGAAGATCCCACCTCTCCGCAAGACCCCTGTCAGGACCCTCAGTCCATTCGTTCCGAATTGGAATGCTACTTTCGTGGGAGTGCCGTTCGCATACCTATCTCCCAAACTAGATCTACTTTGTCTTCGAGTTCAAGAAATACACGCCAATGATGTGTATATAGGCAGGTTCAGACGAGCCGCCCAAGGAGTCAGACACATGCATGACCTTTTAATTGCCCTGGCATTTATCGGAATGGTGATCGCTCCAGCGATTGTTGCAGCCAAGGCAGGCTCCAACCCCTCGAACGAAGGCAACTGAGGAACGTATCGCAAGCCAGCGAACCCCCTTTCTCCCGATCTGCGTTGTCACTTCCCCATCAACCTACAGCTCGATAGCTCTCTCCTGCTTTAAGCCCCTTCTGCGTACCTGCGGGCTCCTGCACAATCAAATGAAATTGCCGATCCCCCTCCCACCCGGTAAACTGATGGTTTGAGGGCCATGTCATGTTGGTTGTCATGAAAGCGCACGCCACGCCGGAGCAAATCCAGGCCGTCTGCGAGCACATTGCACTGATGGGATTCCGAGCTCATCCACTTCCCGGAGCCCAGCGGACCGCCATCGGAATCACCGGCAATCAAGGGGAAGTCGACCGAGGCAATCTCGAATCGCTGTCCGGAGTTGCCGAAGTCATCCGCGTCTCCAAGGCTTACAAGCTGGCCAGCCGCGACGTGAAGGAAGAAGACACCATCATTAGTTTCCCGGGCACTGACGCCTCAATCGGCGGCCGCAACCTGGCGATCGTTGCCGGGCCATGTTCAATTGAAACGCGCGTCCAGGCCTTCGCCATCGCGGAGCAGGTGGCCGCGGCCGGTGCACAATTCTTCCGCGGAGGAGCATTCAAGCCACGCACATCGCCCTACGCATTCCAGGGGCTCGGCCTGGAAGCTCTGCAGATCATGGCCGAGATTCGCGACCGCTTCAGCCTTTGCATCATCACTGAAGCCATCGACAACGAATCGCTCGCCCTCGTGGCCGAGTGGGCAGACGTCATCCAGATCGGCGCGCGCAACATGCAGAA
>PLKU01000476.1:0-14573 GCA_003140705.1 Acidobacteriaceae bacterium | reverse complement strand
CTCTGCGAGCGCGGCGTGCGCACCTTTGCGGACCACTCTCGCAACACACTTGACCTGAGCATCATCCCCGCCATCCAGCGACTCAGCCACTTGCCGATTCTTGTGGACCCCAGCCACGGCACCGGCAGGCGCGACAGCGTGCTGCCCATGGCGCGAGCCGCCATCGCAACCGGTGCGGACGGAATCCTGGTGGAAGTCCACCATCAACCCGAGAAGGCCCTGTCGGACGGCCCACAGTCCATCTATCCCGCCCAGTTTGTCACCATGATGGACGAGATCGAGAAGATTGCCCCGGTGGTGGCCCGCCATCTGCCCCGAGGCATTCACATCGCCGCCGCCGTTTAAGCGCATGACCGCTTTGCCGAGTACGTCAATCCTTTCGCGTGACATTCAGCGGGGCCCCCGATTCTCGGGGGCCGTCGAGGCTCGGCGTCTGCAGCGATGGGTTGATGCATACCGGAAAGAAGATTCGTGCTTCGGGCCGCCAGAGTCACGACAGCTGCTTTTCGCCATTGGTCTTCTCGCACTGGGACTAGCCGCCTGCAGCAAGCACGACTTCCCCCAGTACCCGCCAAACTACCGCGAATACGCGTATATAACCAACGGCGGCAGCGGAACGGTGACCGTGCTCGATGTGGTGAACGTACGCACCGATCGGGAACTGCCTGTCGGCCGCAATCCGGTGGCAGTCATCGCGAGCCCCACCCGCAACGAGGTCTACGTCGTCAACTCCGGGCCCGCAGGTGGCGAGGGCTCCGTCTCTGTCATCAATGCCGAAAACAACACGGTCGCCGCCACCATTCCCGTTCACCGGCAGCCGGTTTCAATCGATCTTGCTCCGGACGGATCCCTCGCCTACGTAGCGAACTCAGGCTCGAACACGATTTCTGTCCTTGACCTCAAGACGCGGAGGGAGATTGGCCAAATCAACACGGGCGGGGAACCGGATTCCGTACGAATTGCTCCTGACAACAAAAGCCTGGTGGTGGCCAACCAGCAAGGCAACAGCGTCAACATCGTCGATCCGGCTACTGGAAAAATCCGCGCCGTTTTCACAGGCTGCCCCGGCGCCGGTGATGCCGTCATTTTGCCGGACTCAACCAAAACATTCGTAGCCTGCGCCGCGGGCCACCAGCTGATCGTGATTGCGCTCGCGCACTCGAAGTCCAATCCCGGTCAGCCTGACCGCCTTGAGACGTTCCTCGATGTTGGCCGTGCACCGGTGCAACTGGCCTTGAAGCCCGACGGCGGCGAAATCTTCGTCTCGAACTCCGCATCCGACTCCATCTCAGAGATCTACGCCGGTACCGACGAAGTTGGCGGCGCCTTTATGATCGGCGACGATCCCGTCCGAGGCATCGTCTCTGCCGATAACTCCATGCTCTACGTCGCTAACTTCAGCTCCCAGTGGGTCACTGCATATTCCATTGACGATGGCCAGCGTATCAGGCCCTCCATCCACGTCGGCGACGGCCCCTCCGCCCTCACTCTTTCCAGCTCCGGCTTCTTGCTCTTCGTCGTCGATTCCGGCTCCGGCGATGTAGCCGTCGTCCGCACCGCCGAAATCCGCACCCGCGCCCCACAGTCGGTCTTCACCATGCTCACCACCGGCCGCGCCCCCAACGCCATCGCCATAAAGTCCTTCAAACTACCGTAACTCTCGGCAAAGAATAGGGCCAAATTGGGCCGGAGGCCCCAACGCTCCGAGTTCCAGGATCTTCTGCTGTCGTGACGATATTCGCATGCGCTACAATTCCTGCAAAGCCATTTCCCCAGCGACAACCTCTCTCCGGAAATCCTGCTTTGTTCATTCATTTCCTGTCTAGGACTCTTTTGTCTCAACGCCAGGCATGAAATCAGCAGCCAAGGGATCCAGGGATCAGTGTGCACGATCAACGCGGGGCTCGCATTCGAGTAGATCTGCGAGCGCCGATTCAGCTTCGGCGATCCGAAGGTTTTAGAGGACATGGAGCGCCTCGTTTTGAATGGGACTCCGGTTTCTTTTTGAAGAGGTAGGAAGGTTTACATGGGCAGATTCGATAGGCGGATGAGGCGTTCAGCAGCTTGCGCCGTTTGTTTTTTAGTTTGCAAATTCTGCGCGGGTCAGCAAAGCGCACCCGAAAGCAAGCCGCCCGTGCAAAGCTCGCCTGCACAGGCCACTCCAGCGGAACCCTCGCCAGCGCAGAACCCGCCCGCACCTCTGCCGGGCGCGCCGAGCGCGATTCAATCCACAACCACGCCTGCCGAACCAGCCTACGAAGAGCAACCCAAACGCATCATGGGGATGCTGCCCAACTTCCGCTCGGTCAGCGCGGGCGCGAACGTGCCCAAGGAGACCACGCGACAGAAGTTGGTGACAGCTACTGAGGACAACTACGATTACACGTCGCTATTCTTTGCAGGAATTATCGCGGCAGACTCGTTTGCCACCAAGTCAACTCCGGAGTTTCATCAAGGGGCGGCAGGCTTCGCCCGATATTACTGGCACACGGTGGCCGACCAATCGGTTGAAAACTATTTTGTTGAACTGATTGTTCCTTCCATCACGCATGAGGATTCCCGCTATTACGCGATGGGCAAGGAAGGCGGCAGCTTCTGGAAACGTGCAGGCTACTCGCTGAGCCGTGGTGTGGTCACGCGGACGGAAACGGATAAGCCAACGTTCAACTACTCTGAGATCATCGGCTCAGCCGCAGCGGCCAGCGTATCCATTTTCTACTACCCTACCAAAGAACGAACCGTCGCCAATGGTTTTCGCAATTGGGGACTCGACATCACCTACGATTCAGTTACCTTTGTCTTTCACGAGTTTTGGCCGGACATCCACCACTTGATCTTCAGAGGCAAAGGCGAGAAGGCAGTCCTTAATCCGTAGCCCTGTTGCTTAGAGCAATTTCGGAATACACGTAGACTTCTTGAGAGCATCGAAAGGTACCGTTTTCATGAGGAAAACGCCACTTGGCTACGTTCTTTCGGTCTACACCAATTCCGAAATTGCTATAGCGCCCGTTAACGCCGCACAGCGCCGCCATCATGTTGATGCTGGCCGCCGATGCTACCCCGCATCTCTCGCACCGAATTCGAGATCGTCGAAGCGACGCCATTTATAAATTGCAATCGATAGTATCCAGCTCACCGCAAACAGCGCGACGATACAGTAACCAAGCACACCAAAGTTATCGTTGAGCTTGCCCACCCATCCCCACAATCTTCCCGTCAGATGAAACTGGCCAGCCAACAGCCCCAGGGCTTCTATCCCACCCACCGCGAAGGCGACAACTACGGATACTGAAGTAATGGTGATGTTGTAGTACAGCTTGCGGATCGGTTTGACGAAAGCCCAGCCATAGGCTCCCAGCATAAGGATGTTGTCAGTTGAATCGATCAGCGACATGCCAGCGGCAAACAGCGCCGGGAAGACCAGGATCGACCACAGCGACAGCCCTTTTGAAGCTTCGGCGGCAGAGATTCCCAACAATCCAATTTCAGTAGCAGTATCGAATCCAAGACCAAACAGTATGCCCAGCGGATACATGTGCCAACTGCGCTGGATGAGATTGAACATGGGGCGGAACAGGCGGGAAAGAAAGCCGCGACTGCCAAGCAGCATGTCAAAGTCTTCGTCAACGTAAGGCTCTCCGCGCCGAACCCGCCTGAAGCTGCGATAGATCGACAAGAGCACGATCAGATTCACAATCGCAATGGCGAAAAGAAAAAAGGCCGAGACCAGTGTGCCAATCAGGCTGCCAATCTGCCTGACTGCGTCGATGCGATGCTGGAGAGCAAGAGCCGTAGCCGCAATCGCCAGAGATCCAACGATGACCACCGTGGAATGGCCGAGCGAGAACATTAGCCCCACCGAAACAGGCCGCTTCCCCTGCTGCATCAGCTTGCGCGTGACATTGTCGATGGCTGCGATGTGATCCGCATCCACGGCGTGGCGAAGGCCAAAGCTGTAAGCCAGAAATGCTGTGCCCAACAGCACCGGATAGCCATGAAAAGCGATCAGGGCCCAAAGCCATGCCGCCAGGTTGAAAACCAGCAAAAGAGCATAAATGCCAATCACCTTCGCCTTGGTGCTGCCCGGTTCGTCGCTGAACAGGTTTCGCAGGAGGGATGGCATCAGGTTCCTTCACAATGCAGGAAACGCAGCGAAAAAAGCCGCAATGACCCAATTCAAGATCGTAACACGATTTTTGAAACCATGCGAATGAAGATTAAAATCCTGTATCCAACGGGCTAGTCCTTGTGTGGATTGGGATGCGGGTGAGTGGCACTCTTCAGGTGGGCGCCCGAGTTGGTCAAGACCAGCTTTCCAAGTTCGACTCCNNCGCAGGGCCAACATGCCGTCAGCCACAGCTTGGAGTTCCTTGCTTTTCCCCTTCATGATGATGACTTCAAGGCAGTAGTTGTGGTCGAGATGAACATGTGTGGCGGCCAGGATCATTGCACCGGCATGATGTTGTACCTCGGTGAGCTTCTGCGCCAGGTTGGGCACGTGATGGTCGTAGACAAGTGTCAGTGTTCCAACCACAGATCTATTTGATTCAACAATTTCTGAGAGAAGCGCCTCGCGGATGAGGTCGCGGAACGCCTCTGATCGGTTTGCATAGCCGCGCTTGGCAATGAGCCGATCGAACTCCTTCAACAGGTCTTCTTCGAGCGAAACGCCGGTCCTGCTCAATTGGGTCATCGTGCTTCTCCATCCCGATTGTAGACCGGAACGGAAGCCCCGCCCAAGCCGCGGATTGAGCGTTCAGCCCTGGCGCGAAGGTCCGCAAGCTGCGCTCAAATTCCGCGGCTTTCAGTTGGAGAACTACATGGCTCCGCGGCTGGCCGGGGGAATGATGCCGTTCATGCGCAGATACACCACCATCTGCCCGTAGTGATCCATGAAGTGCGCCATGCCGAAGGCTGCCATACCAGCGCGCGTGCCATGCTCCGTGTTCACAAACGCGTTCTCTGGAGTAATGGAATCGACGAATCCGTGAGCCAGCACAAAAGAGTCCTTCAGGGCCTTCACAATGTCGGCTTTGCTGGTGAGTTTTTCAATCACATCCGTCTTGACCTTGTCTTCGGCCTCACTGTAATTTGGGCCTCCGAAAAAATAGTAGTTTGACTCTGCCACGTGCTTTACTTGCTGGCCAAACGTGCGAACACCCTTGAACTCGCCGGTGGAAGGCGAAAAATTGTATTTATCTTCCGGCATAGCCTCGGCCGCACTGACAAACTCGCTCTCCAATTGGCTCAACAGCTTTCCATAGATTTGTGCGGGGGGAATGGCAGCGCCGACAGCGGGCTTAGCGGGCGCAGAGGCTTGTGAAGAACCGAACGTGGATGCGGCAGCCAGCAGACAACAGGCAAGGATCTGACCCGCCATTTGGGTACGTGTGTGCATGAAATCTCCTCCTGCGGCTTGTGCCGCATGACAGGAAATCTACCAGACCAGCATTGAAATTTGACAGTACAGAGTTGTGAATCTTCCGCTCACTGTGACGAACCGGGCGAAATATCCGGATTGCCCTTACAATCAATAAGAAGGAGACTGCCACGATGCGAAGAGTCTATGCGGATGCAAATGCCACCACCCCACTGTTGCCGGAGGTGATCGAGGCCATGCGCCCGTATTGGATGGAGCACTTTGGCAATGCCTCGTCGATCCATCTTCATGGTCAGCAGGCGCATACGGCCGTGAACCGGGCCCGCGAGACCATGGCGGAGTTCTTCAATTGCCATGAAGCGGAAGTTGTATTCAACTCTGGCGGTACCGAGGGCGACAATACGGCGATCTTCGGGATTTTGCATCCCGGCGACCACTTCATCACCACCTCGATTGAGCATTCGGCCATTTTGGAAGCGGCCAGGCGGCTTGCCCGCAACGGTGTTGAGACGACCTTTGTGGCGCCTGAGCCCAGCGGCCTCATCAATCCCATGGACATTCGGCGCGCCATTCGCCCAGAGACCCGGCTGATCAGCGTGATGCTGGCCAACAACGAGACCGGCGTNNCGTGCTGCAACCCGTTGAGGAGATTGGGAAGATCGCCGCCGAGACTGGCATTTTCTTCCATATTGATGCTGTGCAGGGTGCCGGAAAAGTGCCGTTCGATGTGCGCCGCTTCGGCTGCCACCTGCTGTCGATCAGCGCCCACAAAATGCATGGCCCCAAGGGAATCGGCGCCATGTTTATTCGCCGTGGTACTCCGATTGAGCCGCTGCTGGTGGGCGGCAGCCATGAGCGCCGCCTGCGCGCTGGCACTGAGAACGTTCCAGGCATTGTGGGCCTGGCGAAGGCCGCTGAACTGGCCATGCACAGCCTGGCGGACGGAACCATAGACCGGCTGGCCACCATGCGCGACTCCCTGGAAGAGGCCATATTGCGCATTCCCGGTACTGGCGTCAATGGATCAATCGATGGCGAACGGAAGGTTCCTCGCGTGGCCAATACCACCAATATCTGGTTCGACCAGCTGGAGGGTGAAGCGCTGGTGATTGCACTGGATCTCAAAGGCGTTTCAGTTTCCGGCGGTTCGGCCTGCCACTCCGGAGCCACCGAACCCAGCCATGTGCTGATGGCCATGGGCCTGGACAAGACAAGGGCCCGCACCAGCCTCCGCTTCAGCTTGCTTAAGACCGCAAACGGCGCCGACATAGACCATGTGCTCCAGGTTGTTCCCCAGGCCGTGGAACATCTGCGCGCACTTGCACCGGTAGCCGCCGGAACGCTGGGATGAGTTTGATTGAGCGGAGTTAGCGGCGTTAGTGTAGCAAGCCAAACACCGCTGACCCCGCTAGCTTCGCTCGATTTGAGAACCTATGACTGAGAACACAACCATCGCCGTAGCCATGTCCGGAGGGGTCGACTCCTCGACGGTTGCGGCGATGCTCGCCCACGAGGGCGACAGGACCGGTGCTTCGCAGAACTCTGTGGTGGGCCTCACACTTCAGCTTTGGGACCAGACGCGGCTGGCCGGCAAGCATGGCATCCCGGATGCACCCAAGGCCGGCCGGTGCTGCTCTTTGGATGATGTCTATGACGCGCGCAAAGTGGCCGAGCATCTTGGCATCCCCTACTACGTCGTCAACCAGCAAGAGCGGTTTGAGCAGGATGTGGTGCGGCCGTTTGTGGACGAGTACCTGGCGGGACGCACGCCCATTCCCTGCTCACTGTGCAACAACCACCTCAAGTTTGACCAGTTGCTGCAGACCGCGCGCTCGATTGGCGCGGACCGCATTGCCACCGGCCACTATGCGATCAACGAGTACGACTCTGCCCGCAGCCGCTGGATTCTCAAGCGGGCCGCCGACAAGGCAAAGGACCAGACCTATTTTCTATTTGGCCTGAATCAGCCGCAACTTTCGCGCACCCTCTTTCCTCTGGGCAGGCTGACCAAGCCAGAAGTGCGCGAGGTGGCTCGGCAGCGAGGTCTGGCGCTGGCCGAGAAGCCCGATTCGCAGGAAATCTGCTTCATCCCCGGCGGCGATTACAAGCAGTTTCTTACCGCATATCTCGAAGAGCAGGGCGAGCAGGCTCCTGAGACTTCCGGCGAACTCGTCGCTTCAAATGGCGAGGTCCTGGGGCATCACGAGGCTATCTCCAACTTCACGGTGGGTCAGCGCAAAGGCCTCGGCGTCAGCTCTCTGTCTCCGCTCTATGTGCTGAATATTGACCCGGCCAGCCACCGCGTGACGGTTGGCGCGGACGCCGAGCTGGCCACACGCAGCTTGCGGGCCAACCGCCTGAACTGGATCAGCATTCCCGAGCTGGTCGCCCCCATGCGCGTGCGCGCCAAGATTCGCCATCGCCACGAGCCCGCATGGGCGATGCTCGAACCGGCCGGTGAAGACCAGGTCATTGCTACCTTTGATGAGCCGCAGCGCGCAGTCACTCCCGGCCAGTCTGCTGTTTTTTATGATGGCGATGAAGTGGTTGGCGGCGGCTGGATTGTCTGAGAACTCCGTTTCGCGAGCTTTTAATCAGTTCGCCACCCGCCTTGACATAAATTCGAACAGAGAGCGCGACCTGAAATGATGCCGAAGATCAGATTCTTCGCCCTTCTTGTGTTGCTTGTTCTCGCACGGGAGGGGCCATCTGCGGCCCAATCGCCGCCTGCGAGCAGCTCCCAGCCGCTGAACGCAAGCATCTCCGACTATGGCACCACCTTCATCTTCAGCCCCCCCGCCAATTTGTCCGAAATGCGTGGAGACCGAATTCGGCTTCCAATCGGTCAGTGATGGCCGCTACCTTCCCACCGTCATCACCGTTGCGCCCTTCAAAACACAGACGGATTTCAGTGTGCTAGTGAATCTCGTTGACTCAGAATCTCCCGGCAGCGATCGAATTACGCATTTCGGCAACCGCTTTGACTTTGTGGCCCGGCAGCAGGTCTACACCAAAGGCGGTTTCACGCTGGTACTTGCGCCGCGCGGCACAGTATTCGTGCGTGGAACAGATGGCGGCCGGATTGGTGGATCAGCCGCGCCTCAATATTCCTGGGGCAGAGATTTGGCCGCTGCGAATTTTAGCTGGACGGGAGGAATCGACACCTCCGCAGCCAATCCGACTTCAGACTACGTGGGCGCATTCGACTATTTTCGGACGCTGGACACTCGAGGAACCGCGATCTTTCTTGGCTTTCAACACGAGGTGACCGCCGGGCAGCAAACGGCGGGCACGGAAGAGGGCCTGGTGATCCCATTCCGCAACGGACAGGTTGAGCTTGAGGGCGCGCAGCTCGACCTCAACATTAAGCCGGAGTGGCAGTTTCAGGGGCGCGTGATCGTCAACTGGGGCGCGGTCTTCAAGCGGAAGTAGATATCTCGGGCCAGCTTATTGCCTCACCGCCCAGGCCAGGCCATCCGGGCTTGCTACATCGATGCGGCCCACCATTTCAAGCGTCGTCAGGTCGATGACTGCGACGTATCCATCACGACCGCAGGCCACATAAGCGCGCAGCCCGTCGGGCTGCATCTGGATACCTCCGGAACCGTGGACACTCGGCAGCCGCTTCACTTCCTTGTGCGTAGCAGCGTCGAGAATCACCAGGGCCGAGCCGGGAGTGACAAGCGCAAGCTTTCCGTCCGGCGTAAACTTCAGCCTGTTGGCTCCGGGCGCGTTGGCGGCGAGGGTTTCCACCACCTTTTTAGCAGCAATGTCGATGATCGAAATGGTGCCGTCCCCGGCGTTTGCGACCCATGCCTCTTTGCCATCCGGAGTAACGTCAAAACCCTCTGATCCGTGGCCAACGGGAATGACAGTCAGCTTCCAGTCGCCTCCGGGCGGCGGCGGCGGACCACCTTGGGGCGGTCCCCCAGCTTGCGGCCCACCGGGCGGGGGAGCACCCATGCCCGGGGGCATTCCGGGTGGAGGCCCACCGGCGCGGCTTTCAGTCTTCTCGATGATCGTCACAGTGGCAGAGGTCACATTGGTGGTGATGATGCGCCTTGCGTCGGGAAAGACAAAGAGCATGTGGGTCCGGTCCTGGCCGGTTCCCAAAATCCAATCGATCTTGCCGGCAGCCGGGTCATAGCTCCCGATGGCCTTGGCCGCCTCGGCGGTAAACCAGACTTTGCCCTTTTCAAACACCAGGCCGTGGGGTCCGCGCAGCGCACCCAGATCGATGAAAGGGAGCTGTTTGTGCTCGACCAGGTCGATCACGGCCAGGGTGTGAAAGGCGCCAAACCCGTAGTTGGAGACGTAGGCGGTCTTGCCGTCCGCCGAAGCAACCACCTCATGTGGGTCGTCGCCCACTGGGACCAAGGCCAACACATTCAGACTTGCCGGGTCGACGATCGAGAGCGTATGGTCCTGCTTTGAAAGAACCAGAAGCGTTGCTGCAGGTGCCGTTTGGGCGCAAGCCCAACCGGCGAGCATGGACACGGAGAATCCAAGTGCCAAAAGAAAACACGGCTTCATCAGGATGTCCTCTCTGAAGGCAGTTGATCTTCAACGATGGCTTAAATGAAGGTGTCCCGGTCGCGTGCAGAGTGGGTCTCGCGCGGTTCGCGGGCCGAGCCGCGCAGAGACTCGACAATCGCTCTGATCGACGCCATCAGACCCGAAATCTGCCTTACCGGCCGGTTGACGACGTCGGTCACATACTCGGCAGCTCGGTCAACGGTATTCAGGATGCTCGAAACCATCTCATCGACCCGGCTGGCCTGGTGACGCACGCGCTCCAGAATCTCCGAGGCCGAGGCCTCAGCCTCAACGGCCTGCGCCTTCAAGCCGGCCACAATATCCGCAATGTCTGACGTCGCATCTTCCACCTTCGGGCCAACACGCTCCAAAAAGCCGCGCGCGTTATCGACGAAGGGAATGATCGTGGACTTCAGTTCCTCGACATGCTGCAGGATGGTGCGTGACGTGTGGCGCAGCGCGAGGAAGATCGCCAGCAGGACGAAAGCCTCCAGCAACACAGCTGCCGTTGTAATGGCAATCAGGATTAACTCGATGGTGTCATGGTTCAAGGTTTGCATCGGTGTGATCTCGCGCAGCGCATCTGCGGACTTACGACGACCGTTTCATTCGCTCCCCGGGCCAACATGAAGCCGTTAGTCTGAAGCCATTGCGCAAGCCACCACTAGGCGCTTGCGCAATCAACTCCGAACTTGATCAGCTTACAACTGAACCTGGAGCCGCTCTGTTTCCCAGAAAAGACAACAGAACTATATCTAGGAATTGTTGTCGGTGGTCGTAGTTCGATAGGCCTCGCGTCCAGCTTCTACAGCTGCGGCCACGCGGGTGGTCTGGTCGGTAACCACACCCTTGCCACGCTCCACAAACTGCTCCCACTGCGCTCGCCCGCGATCCACGGCCTCGCGGCTGCGACCGACATACTCGCTGACCTGCTCCCTGCCCTTGTCCATAAGGTCGCTCAGCTGCTCTTTGCTCTGGTCGACCATAGCGCTTACTTGTTCCGCAGCTTGCTTGGTTTTGGCGCGCACGTACTCTTTGCCCTCACGCGCGCTGTTCGCGAGGTCTTCGCGGGTCTCTCGGCCGCTCTTGGGGGCATAAAGAATCCCCACCAGCGCGCCCACTCCCAATCCTGCTATGAACCAACCCAAACTTGGTATCTTGCTGTCTTCTGCCATGACGAGTTATCTCCCTCCGCTCAAGCCAAGAAAGCCTGAGCCTATCAAAACTGTTGGCTGCGCCGCAAATCGCAATTCGTTTACGGGGCCGGATTACAGAATAAGCGGTTCGAAGCCACTTGCCCGCCCCGGGTCCGATTTGAACTTCGCGACTTGGAACTTCGCGACGTTCTGCAAGGGTTGGATTCGCATGCCGCGTGTCGAGTTGCAAGCCTTTTTAAGGCAACAACCGGACCTACTCCCTTTAAAAACGATACACCCAATCATTCCGGAGCGGCTGTCTGCTTTTGATCACACGCTACGGCGATCCACAGGCCGGTGCCAGCTCATTCGTGGCAAATGCCGACCTGAATGACCCTTCGCTTTATCCTTCATCCATTGCATCCACAATTGCGATCCAGGACCTCAGCAAAGTGCATCGCTCTACGGTTCGACAATCCTGATATCTGTTCGCGGCAACTGAAACCGTCGGCGACGATGAGCGTGAGAGGACCCGCAGACTCAACCGCGGGTAGCAAGCCGTCCCGGGCGATGGTCTTTGAAACCTCATACTTGTCGGCTTCAAAGCCAAAGGGACCGGCCATTCCACAGCAGCCAGCCTGGATGGGCTCGACCGTGGCTCCGGCTTGACGCAACAACGAGATCTCACTGGCCGGACCACCAAAAACCGCTTTATGGTGGCAGTGGCCGTGGAGCAGAATATGAGCGCCTGTGAGTCTTCCAGCTGCCCATTCCGGCGCTTTGGCAGCGAGCCAGTCGGCAAAGAGCCAGACCTGCTCGCTGAGACGTTTGGCGCGAGAGTCATGCGGGAAAAGTTCGAGCAGTTCGTCCTTGAAAACGCTGGCGCAACTCGGCTCCAGGAAAATGAAGGGCCGCCCCGCGTCGATCTGCGGCGCCATCCGGGCAAGAACTTTGGCCAAATAACTGCGAGCGGCGTTCAGAAGGCCGAAGTCATAAAGTGGACGACCGCAGCAGATATGTCCGCGCAAGTTTTCAACCCGGAATCCCGCCTGAGTGAGCACCGACTCCGCGGCGGCCAGTGTCTGCGGGTGGTAGTAGTTATTCCACGTGTCGGGCCACAGAACTACACCCTCCCCTTGTGCTCCTGCTTCTGCGGGTCGTCCTTTCTGGAAGCTCCGCGCCGCCAGCCGAGGTAACTCCCGTTGTTGCGCGACACCAATCATTCGCTTGATCAGCGGGCTGGTGACCGGCCCAGTCAACAGCGCGTTGGTCAAAGCCGGGGCCAGCGAACCCCAACGGGCCAACTTGTCGGCGAATCCAAAGATATAGTGGTGAAGAGGGTGAATCCGGCCCTTGTATCGTTGCGCCAGGAACTCTGACTTGTACGCGGCTATGTCCACCTGCACAGGGCACTCGGTTTTACATGCCTTGCAACTGAGGCAGAGATCGAGTGCTTCGTGGACAGCCTCGCTCCTGAAGCCTTCTTCACGCAGTGCGCCTGCCAGCATCTCCCACAGCAGGCGGGCGCGGCCGCGAGTGGAGTGCTGCTCCTGGCCTGTTGCGCGATAGCTGGGGCACATCACGCCGCCATCGGCCTTGCGGCATGCGCCCACACCAACGCAGCGCTCAGTTGCGCGTTCGAATGAGCCACCATCGATTGCGAATGCAAAGTGCGTTTCGAGCAGTTTGGATGATTCGCCGTGCGCGTGTTGCGGGTGACGAAGATTCTCGGTTGGGTCATAGACCCGAACGGCATCCACCAGTTTGCCGGGATTCATGCGATTGTCGGGATCCCAGATCGCCTTGAACTCACGAAACGCACCCATCAACTCTGGGCCGAACATTTTGGGCAGCAAGGCAGCGCGGGCCTGGCCGTCGCCGTGCTCGCCACTGAGCGATCCGCCGAAGCTCAACACCAGGTCGGCCGCTCGGCCAATGAACTCGCGGAAGCGGCGCAAACCCTCGGCAGTGGCGAAGTCGAAGTTGATGCGCATGTGCACGCAGCCTTGGCCATAATGCCCGTAGAGTGGGCTGCGGTAGCCGTATTCGGCCATGAGGGCGGAAATTCCACGGAGGTAGGCGCCCAGTTGAGCCGGAGGGACTGCCGCATCTTCCCAGCCTTCAAAGCGGTCCGGCTCGCCGGGAACAAAAACCATGGCTCCAAGAGCGGATTCGCGTACATGCCAGACACGAGCGGCCTCAGCGGCAGAGTAGATGCGTGCCGTAGGAACCTGCGGCCAGCTTTGCGTTGCACACACCAGCGATTCGGCCTTGGCGCGCGCTTCCGCAGCATCCCACGCGCCCATCTCGACCAAAAGAAACCCCACGCCCGGCGGCAGCAGCGTAACATCGTCGACTGCGAGGCGCTTACGGCGCATAAAGTCGACGAGCATATTGTCAAAGCCTTCCAATCCTATCGGGCCGTGCTCCAGCGTGCGCGGAACCGCGTCAGCAGCGATGAATGCGTCGTCGAAGGCCAGGGCGGTGAGGACGCGGAAAGGTGGGCTGGCGGTGAGATTCAACGTGGCGGAAACGACGTTGGCGCAGGTACCCTCGCTTCCGACCAATGCACGGGCCACGTGGAAGCCATTCTCAGCGAGCAGATCGTCGAGGTTGTAACCGGAGACGCGGCGGGGAATGCGCGGGAACTGTTCTCGGATGAGGTCGCCGTATCGGTCGCGCAGCCAGGCAAGACCTGCGTAGATCTTCCCGATTCGACCCCCGGCACCGATCGCGGCTTCGAGTTCAGCGGGGCTGGTGCGGCCGACGGTCATGCGTGTGCCGTCATAGAGCAGGATGTCGAGAGAACGGACGTTATTGGCCGTCAGCCCGCCCATCACGCTGTGCGTCCCGCAGGAGTTGTTGCCGATCATGCCTCCGATGGTGCAGCGGCTGTGCGTCGCGGGATCGGGCGCGAAAGTGAGGTGATACTGCTCGGCGGCCTCGCGGACGCGGTCGAGGACGATGCCGGGTTCGACAACCGCAAGCTCCTCCTTCGGATCGAGCGAAACGAGGCGGCGCATGTTTTTCGAGAAGTCCAAAATGACAGCGACATTGCAGCATTGGCCGGAGAGGCTGGTTCCCGCGCCGCGAGGCAGGACCGCGGCCCCGAGTTCGCGGCAGGCGGCAATGGTCGCTTCGACGTCAGCGGCGTCGCGCGGCAGGACAACGCCGATGGGGGTCTGGCGGTAGTTCGATGCATCGGCGGCGTAGAGCGCGCGCGAGGCCTGGTCGAAGCGAACCTCGCCGCGAACCGTGGCGCGAAGCTTCGACTCCAGCTCGCGCGCCGATTGAAAGGCTTCGTGTGGGTGGCGCGGCTGGTTCAGGATGGGCAGTGGATTCCCCATCAGATATCCCTGCGCAGAAAGGCGATTTCGAGCGTGTCCTGCTGGAGGAGCACGGGATTCTGGGTGTAGCGATCGACGGCAGTGAAACCCATGGAGCAGTAGAGCCGATACGCAGCCTGCATCGATTGCGGCATCGTATCGAGGTACATCGCGGTGTAGCCGCGCTCGCTCGCC
>PLKU01000201.1 GCA_003140705.1 Acidobacteriaceae bacterium | reverse complement strand
GCTCGCACCAGGTGGCCCAGAAGTTGAGAAGCACGACCTTTCCCCGGAAGTTGGCAAGATGGATGGAGGTGGCTCCATCGGCGACGGTGAAGTCGGGAGCCACCTGGCCGGTTTGGGCAGGATGTGCGCCACGGTCGCAGGCAGACACGAGGACCAACTGGAGCAGCAGAGTAAGTGTGAGTGAACGTGGGGACCGCACATACCTATAATACGGAGCGAAAGCCCAGTACGGAAGGTGGAGCGGATGGAGAGCGGCAAGACCGGAGACAGCGGGTCGGCTGGGAGTGCAGGTTGGAAACCAGTGCTTGGGCTTTCTGATGAGCCTAGCGGCCAGGTTGCAATACCGGGAAGGTGGGGTTGGACCGTGGGAACGGTCTTTGACCAGCCGGAGCCAGTGGAACTGATTGAGCTAACGGTCATTGTTCCTGCGCGGAATGAGGAGGACTGCCTAGGCGCGTGCCTTCAGTCGCTGGTAAGTCAATCAGATGACATTTTTGAACTCGGCAAAGATTGGGAACTTGTCGTTGTGGACGACCACTCGACAGATAGGACGGCAGAGATAGCGCGTGGCTTCGCTGGGGTTACGGTGATTGAGGCAGACAAGCTGGAGAAGGGTTGGACCGGCAAATCGAACGCAATCTGGACTGCGGCCAGGAAGGCGCGGGGCAAATGGCTGCTGTTCACTGACGCAGACACGATCCACGAGCAGGGAAACCTGAACCGGGCAATTCATGAGGCCGAACGGCATAATGCAGGTATGCTGAGCTATTCGCCGAGGCAGATCGTCCGCGGGTTGGCGCAGAGGTCGCTTATGCCACTGGTCTTCAGCGAATTGGGGTTGGCCTATCCGCCGGCCAAGGTCTCCGACCCGAACCAGAGAATTGCTGCGGCGAACGGGCAATTCCTGCTGGTGGAACGCGAGGCGTACCGACGTATCGGCGGTCATGCGACTGTTGCGGAGAATGTACTGGAAGATGTGGAGCTGGCATTCCTGGCGAAGAGGCGGCGGGTGGGTCTGAGGTTTCGCTATGCCGATGACGCCGTCGCGACGCGGATGTACCGGTCAACGAAGGCAATGGTGGAAGGCTGGACCAAGAATTTGGCGTTGCTTTTTGCCAACTCGCTTATGCTGGCTGTGTGGCGCGGCCTGGACATTCTGCTTCTGGTGGGGCTGCCGGTGCTGGCTGTCGCACTGTGGAACGGTCATTTTGCGTTGCAGTCGCTGGAATGGCTGGGAGCTGGATGGGTGCTGGCGCTGTTGTGGCTGCGGACGGTGGGCCGGTTTTACAGCAGGGTGGCCAAGTCCAACTTTCCCTTTGTGGATTGCGCTATTTCTCCACTGGGGTTACCCCTGTTTGTGGTGCTGCTCTACCGCAGTTGGTTTCGGCATCGGATCCTGAAAAGGGTAAGCTGGAAGGGACGGGATTACAGCTCCTAGCTTCCAGCTCTTCTGGATCCCAAGTCTCGGGAGCCATACATGGGGCACCCGGCTAGAATGCAGCTAGAGGCTTAAGAATGAAGCCTTAGCCTGGGTTGAAGCATCTTCTCCAATGAGGGGTCAGAATGATTTATTTGACGCGGAGGGCTACGTTTTCCGCCTCGCACTTTTATTGGAACGACTCCTGGACCGCGGAGAAGAACGAGCACGTGTTTGGGCGCTGCTCGAATCGCAACGGGCACGGGCATAACTACACGCTGGAGGTGACGGTGGCGGGCGANNGGCACGGGCATAACTACACGCTCGAAGTTACGGTCGCTGGTGAGCCAGATCCGGTGACTGGGTTCGTGGTCGATTTGAAGTGGTTGAAGGACGTCATGGAGCGGAAAGTGCTGGCGGCCTACGACCATCGCCATTTGAACCTGGAGGTTCCGGAGTTTGCAGCAACGAAGATGATCCCAACTACGGAAAACATTGCGATTTCAGCGTGGAAGAGGCTCGAACCCGTCGTGGCGAGTGCTGGCGGAGCGCAACTGAGCCGCGTTCGCGTGTACGAGACGCCGGAGATTTTTGCCGAGTACCGAGGAGGGCTATGAACGCCAGCGCTGGGAAGACTTACTTTGGTCGCCGCTATGCGCTGAGCGCCAGCCACCGGCTGCACACGGATGCGCTCTCAGACGAAGAGAACCGCGCGGCATTTGGCAAGTGCAACAACCCTCACGGTCACGGCCATAATTACGTGCTGGAGGTGCTAGCCGGCGGCGCTGTAAATCCGGAGACAGGCATGGTGATCGACATGGTTGCACTGGATGCGGTGGTGCGCACGAAGGTGATCGAACGGTTTGACCGCNNTTTCAAGAATCGCGTTCCGACGACTGAGAATCTTACTAAGGCAGTGTTTGCGATGCTTGATGGATCGATCAGCCCTGCGGAGTTAGCGCAGGTGCGCGTGGAAGAGACTGAGAACAATTTTTTTGAATACTCTGGAGATTAATTCATTTCTGAGTATGGCTGTTTTGAACTAAGTGCAGAGGATCGCCCTGTTCCCCGGGGCGGGAGGAATGTAATCATGGGGCATCCGATTGCAGTGAGCAAAGGCGTTCGCAGAGCGGTAGGGATCGACGAAGGGCTGAGCGAGTTCAGCACTGAGGAGATGTATCGCGAGATTCTGAGCCGGTTGGGCGAGGATCCGACTCGTGACGGGTTGGTGGCGACGCCGGCGCGTGTTGAAAAGTCGATGGCGTTCCTGACCAAGGGCTACGACGNNTCTGCGAGCATCACATGCTGCCATTTTTCGGCAAGGTCCATGTAGCGTACATTCCAAACGGAAAAGTGATTGGGCTGAGCAAGATACCGCGACTAGTTGAAGTGTTTGCTCGGCGTCTGCAGGTGCAAGAGCGGCTGACGCGGCAGGTCGCTGACACAATCCAGGAGGCAATTGAACCTCAGGGCGTGGGCGTGGTTATCGAAGCTCGGCACATGTGCATGATGATGCGTGGAATTGAAAAGCAGCGTTCGTCCACGGTCACTTCTGCCATGGTTGGTTGCTTCCGTCAGAAGGAGACCCGGTCGGAGTTTCTGTCTCTTGTGCGGCAGCCGGGGGCGAGCGCACTGTAAGGGTTGGGCTGGGTCGACTAGAGTAGTTAGGTGAACGGGCTTCTAGTCATCGACAAGCCGGGCGGCATGACCAGTCACGACGCGGTTGGTCGGCTGCGCAAGATTACCGGAGAGCGGTCGATTGGCCACCTGGGAACGCTGGACCCGATGGCAACCGGCGTTTTGCCGCTGGTCCTGGGCAAGTTTACGCGGCTGGCGCAGTACTTCTCATCCGCAGAGAAAAGCTACTCCGGAGCGATCCGCTTCGGATTTTCTACAGATACCTATGACGCCGAGGGCGAGCGCGTTGGGGCGGAGGTGACTCCGAATCTCACGCTGGATGAGCTGCGCGCGACGGCCGCGCATTTCCTCGGCGAAACGGAGCAGATGCCGCCTGCCTATTCGGCGAAGAAGATAGCCGGCAAGCCGGCTTACAAGCTGGCTCGCGAGGGCAAGCCGGTGGAACTGCAGCCTGCCAAGGTTCGTATTTCCAGTTTTGAGATTAGGGAGCTCAAGGGCACAGAGGCCAGCTTTACGATGAGCATCAGCGCAGGCGGATATGTGCGCGCTGTGGCACATGAGATGGGGCATGCATTGGGCTGTGGAGCGCATTTGAGCGGGCTCAGGCGAACACAGGCGGGAGTGTTCACCCTGGACAAGGCACACACGCTGGAAGAGCTGGCGTTACTGACCGGAGATGTGGCGGCGCTTGAGGCTATGTGTATTCATCCGCGCACCTTGTTACCGGAGATGCCGGCGGTGACCGGCGACGCACATGCATTGGGTCGCCTCAGAAATGGAGCGCAGGCAAATTTGCCTGAGTTTTCACGGGCTCCGCTGGTGAAGGTCTTTGCCGGACAGCGAGAACTCGTGGGAATTGCGAAGCGGGTGGCGGGAACGCTGTTCCAACCGGTTGTCGGGATGGGTTGAAGGCCCGAATAGGGGTTGGATGCCAGGACCAGACTGAACCATTGTGCGCTGAGCGATGGATATATTCTGCAAATCGCGCTCGCACGCCAAAGACTACTTATGCAACATGGGTGTGAGCGCTGGTAGCAGGGTTCGGGCGATGATCTCAGAGCCTTTGGGTGTGGGATGGATGCCGTCGCCCTGGATAGTGTCAGGGACGTTGACCAGGTCTTTGTAGATCATGGGCACAAATGCTGGGTGATGCTTGGCGGCCAGGTCACGGAAGACCTTTTCGAAGGATGCGATGTAGTCGCTGCCATAGTTGGGGGGCAACGTGATGCCGGCGAGAAGAACTTTGATGTGCGCGTTTTCAAGGGTTGTGAGCACCTGGTCCAGGTTGCGGCGGGNNTGTAGTCGGCGCCGTAGTTGGGGGGAAGGGAGATGCCGGCGAGGATGACCTTGCTGCCTGCCTGAAGCAGGGTGGAGACGATGGTCGCGAGGTTGCGGCGCGTGTCCGCGATGGGGATGCCGCGAAGGCCGTCGTTGCCGCCGAATTCGACGATGACGACTTCAGGATGGAGCAGCAGGATGTTGTGCAGATCGGCGACGGCGTCCTTGGTGGTGGCGCCGCTGGTACCCTGATTGTTCACCTTGTAGTGGTAGCCGCGATTGTCTAAATCGCGCTGAAGTGCGTCGGGGTACGATTGCCCGGATTGAAGGCCGTAGCCGGCGGTGATGCTGTCACCGAAGCAGACCAGAACGGGCCGGTCAGCGGCGCGCACGGATCCGGCAAGAAGAAGCAGGCAAATTGAAACGATGAGTTTGCGGCGAACGTCCACAAGAATAGTGTAGCGAACAGCTGGGATTAGCCGGAGGATAGCGAGTGATTGAAGTTCGGGATGCGAAGAAATGGATTCAGAACGGTACCCGGCGAGTGGAGATTCTGAAAGGAATCTCGATCACGATTCCAGCTGGGCAGTTTGTTGCCATAGTGGGGGCGAGCGGGAGCGGGAAGAGTACGCTGCTGGGGTTGCTGGCAGGGCTTGATACACCCAGTAGCGGCGAGATCTGGCTGGATGGCGTGCCTATCCACAACCTTGCCGAGGCCCAACTGGCCGCTGTGCGGGGCAGCAAGATTGGATTTGTCTTTCAGTCGTACCAGTTGATTGCCACTCTAACGGCGCTGGAGAATGTGCTGCTGCCTTATGAGTTGAACGTACTGGGCAGCGGATTGAAGCAAGCACGACGGTTGCTGGATGAAGTTGGGCTCACGGAGAGGGTTCATCACTACCCGGTGCAGTTATCCGGAGGCGAACAGCAGAGGGTGGCACTGGCACGGGCATTCGTAGTAGAGCCGCCGATTGTAATGGCCGATGAGCCGACGGGAAACCTGGATTCGGCAAATGGGCGGCTGGTTTTGGACCTGCTGCTCGAGAGGAACAAGAAGGCGGGGACGACACTGGTTTTGGTGACGCACGATCCTGAGGTTGCGAGCCGGGCAGATCGCAAGATTGTGCTGCGGGATGGAATGGTGGTGGAAGATACGTTACCGTTCAGCGCGCCGGTGGCGGTTGTGGCCGAGGGAGCGGAGCAGAACCAGAATGGCTAAGCAAGCACTGAGCTGGAAGCGCGCTGGGGCCATCGGCTGGCGGGATTTGAAGTCCGCGCCAGGCAAGTTTGGCTTTGTGGTCCTGTCGGTTGCCGTCGGCGTGGCTGCTCTTGTTGGGGTGCGGGGGTTCAGCGAAAGCTTTCGGAGAACCCTTGGAGCTGAGGCGCGGTCGCTGATGGCGGGAGACCTGAGCGCGCGACTCTATCACCAGCCAACCGCCGAGGAAAAGAGCAAGATCGCAACGGTTGAGCAACAGGGAAGCAGCGGGATTCGATCGACATGGGTTACGGAGACGATTTCAATGGCATCGGTGCCGCCGGACCCGGTGCCGCTACTGGTTTCGTTGAAGGCTGTGGACCCAGCGGAATATCCCTACTACGGAGTAGCTGAGTTGGATCCGGCGATGAGCTTGCAGCAAGCTCTCGATGGAGACTCGGCGGTGGTGGCGGAAGAGTTTCTGATTCGACTGAATGCGCACGTGGGGCAGAAGCTTCGGCTCGGCGGAAGGGACTTCAGAATTTCGGCTGTGCTTGAGCAGGAGCCGGACCGCATGACATCCGGCGCGGGGATGGGGCCCCGGGTGATGATCTCGCAGGTCGCGCTTGAGCGGACCGGGCTGCTGGCGCCGGGAAGCCGAGCCAGCCAGCGGCTGCTGATCAAGCTGCCGGATCATCCCACGACGGGGATTGCAGGGAAGTCCGCGACGGCTGTCGATCCAGTGGCCATGCGCAAGCAACTGGAAGATGCGCTTCCGGATGCGCAGGTGATGGATTTTCGCGAGGGTAATCCGGCGCTGAGCCAGGGGCTGGAAAATTCAACAGCGATTCTCAGTCTGATCTGCCTGGTGGCCATGGTGCTGGGCGCGATTGGAGTCGCGATGGCGATGCGCGCGCATCTGCAGCAACGCGTCGAGGTGCTCGCCATCATGAAGTCGATCGGGGCGCGCTCCTCTGACATCTTGCGCATTTATCTCTTGCAGACNNTGGCCATGCACGCGCACCTTGAGCAACGCATGGATATGCTGGCCATCCTGAAAGCAGTGGGCGCAGGGTCGGCTGACCTGCTGAGGATTTTTCTTTTGCAAACGCTGGGGCTGGGGCTGGCCGGAAGCGTGCTTGGGGTGGCTGCTGGCGTGGGCGTCATGGCTGCGCTGCCGGCCGTCTTTGGCAAACTGCTTCCTGTCCACGCGGAACTTGGATTCCCCTGGCGCTCGGGGCTGGCAGGGTTGGGCACGGGGCTGTTGACCACGTTGCTATTTTGCCTGCCGCCGCTGCTTGATGTGCGTGCGGTGCGTCCGGTGCTGGTGTTGCGGAGGCTTGTAGAGCAAGGGCCCGAAGGTATTGGCGGATTTTTTGCGCGATGGTGGGCGCGCCGGCTGCAACTGGGGATTTCACTTGTGGTGGTGCTGGCGCTGGGAGGGATCGCGTGGGCGCTTTCAGACTCGGCCAAGGTGGGCACATGGTTTGCGGTGCTATTTACGATTGCACTTCTGGTTCTGTTGGTGCTGGCGTGGGTTTCGTTGCGCGTGCTGCGCTTCCTGCTGAATCGCGTGCGGCTGCAACTGCCTTCGTCCCTGCGTCACGGGCTGTCAAATCTGTACAGGCCGGGCAACCAGTCGGCGGCGGTGATGGCCGCACTGGGTACGGGGGTGATGCTGATATTGGCGGTCTTCCTGATGCAGGCTGCGCTGTTGAGGGATTTGCGTCAGACGGCTTCACCCAAGTTGCCGAATATCTTCCTGGTGGACATCACGACGGACGAAATACCCGGGGTGAAAGATTTCTTTCAACATCAACAGGGGGTCAGCCAGGCGCTCGATCTGATGCCGGTGGTGACGGGTCGGATTGATTCGATCAACGGCCAGACATTGGACCAATTGAAGGGGCAGCATTTCCCACGGAGGATGCTTGAAAATGCAAGCCTGAGTTGGTCCGATGCGCCTCCAGCGGGCGACAAGGTGACGCAGGGCAAATGGTGGGCGAAAGGAGACGCCGCGGAGATGGCCGTTGGCGAAGGCGTGTCGCAACGACTGCATCTTGGTGTTGGCTCGAAAGTGGAACTTGAAGTGGGCGGGACAGCGCGCAAGCTAACGGTTGCGGCGGTGTATCGTGCAGACGGGCAGCACCTGGGCATGCAGGTATCGTTTGTGCTGCCATCCGGGCAACTCAAGGACGCACCGGCCACGTGGTATGGAGGCGCGCACATCGATCCAAAACAGATTGCAGCGATGGAACGCGCGTTGTTTGTTGCCTATCCCTCCGTCACCGTGATCAACCTGGCCGACGTGCTGGACCGGATTGAGAGCGTGGTGGATCAGATTACATTCGTAGTTCGATTTTTGGCGGGCTTCTCAATCTTTGCGGGGTTGATGATCCTGGCTTCAAGCATCGCCAGCACGCGCTTTCGCAGGATGCGGGAGGCGGTGGTACTGAAGACGCTGGGCGCTACGCGGATGCGCATTGTGAGGACTTTCAGCGTGGAGTTCAGCGTGCTGGGACTGCTGGCNNGTGGTGTTTGCGAACCTCCTGACTCGCGTGTTGCTGCAGAGGCTCGATGTAGGCTTTCACATCGAGTGGCGAGCCACGCTGATTGCACTGGTTGGGACGGCAGTGCTGGCTACGGCGACAGGGTGGATTGCCAGTTATCGGATCCTTGGATTACGGCCGCTGGAGGTGCTGCGTGAAGAGTAACGTGGACCTGGAACGGCTCTTAGCAGTGCGTTTGTGGGTACTCACATCATCCGCGCTCGATTGACCGGGTTGCGGAATCCACTTATGATGGGAAGGTTGGCTTCTGGTGCCGGGCGCCCTGCCATGGTCCAGGTCAATACGGCTGCAAGTCGAGCCGTGCATTTCGCGCTTGCTGCCCCCTCGTTCAATGGTAGNNGGACAGCTGCCTCTGGAGCAGCCTATCGGGGTTCGAATCCCTGGGGGGCAGCCAAAATACCCTTCTAAACGGTTTAGCAAAGTCCAGGGAAATCCTGCAGAAATCCATTAATTACTTTAGAATGAGCGCTATCTAGTCCAGAATGGTCCACAGCGGTCCCGTGACAGCCAATTGTCTTTGGGGGTACATTTGGGGGTATTTCCACAGAAGAGTGAAGGGGGCTGGGGGTATTTCCAGCAATGTGGGGGTATTCTGTGGTGGGAAGAGGAAGATGGCTCTGACGGATATTAGAGTTCGCACCGCGAAGGCGAAAGCATCGGCCTATCGCTTGTCCGATGGTCAAGGTCTTTATTTGTTAGTGAGCCCAAGGGGCGGCAAGCTCTGGAGATGGAAGTACAGATTCCATGGCAAAGAGAAACTAATGTCATTCGGTTCGTACCCAGCGATCTCAATTGCGGACGCGAGAAAAGCGCGGGATGACGGAAGGAAGGTTTTAACGGCCGGCATAGACCCCATGGCCGAGAAGAAGGCAAAGAGGATAAAGTGCACCGCACCGGCAGTGGTGAATCCCTTCAAGGATGTGGCACTTCAGTGGTTTGAGAAGTGGAAAGCCGATAAGGATGAGGCCTACGTAGGGTACACAGAGCGCAGATTGAACGACGATATTCTGTCCCGTATCGGAGATCGCCCGATCGACGAGGTTCAGGCTCCAGAGATTGTCTCCATGGTCTGCGCCATTGAAGCTCGGGGTGCCTCGGATGTTGCACGGCGAGCACTCCAGACGACCAACCAGGTTTTCCGGTTCGGCATCGCCCACGGCCTCACTCGACAGAATCCGGCGAGCATGTTTCAGCCTGGCGATGTTCTCAAGAAGGTGCGGACCGAGAACTTCTCCCGACTCGACAAGTCGGAATTTCCGTCGCTCTTGAGAAAGATCGAGGGCTACAGTGGTTCCCCGGTGACCCGGCTGTCGCTGAAATTGATGGCTCTGGTATTTCTGCGGACGAGCGAAATGATTCAAGGTGAGTGGAGCGAGATCAAGTTCAGTGAAGCGCGGTGGGAAATACCAAGTGAGCGAATGAAGGGCGGTCGACGACCCCACATAGTGCCATTGTCAAAACAGGCCATTGCAGTCCTAAAGGAATTGCGGAACTTTCGGAAGAACGACCGGTGGCTGTTCCCTGGAGAACGCGACAACGACTGTATGAGCAACAACACGATTCTGAAGGCACTGGAACGCATGGGATTCAAGGGGAAGATGACGGGGCACGGCTTCCGAGGTGTCGCATCCACCCTCCTTCATGAGCAGGGTTACCCGCACGAGCACATTGAACTGCAACTCGCCCACACCCCCGAAGACGATGTATCAGCTGCCTATAACTATGCCAAGTATTTGGAACAACGTGGGAAGATGATGCAAGACTGGGCAGACTTCTTGGACCAGTTGCGGGAGATCTGACCTGCACTTTCCAAGTCGCGGAAGGCCTCATATCGGGACGAGACTCAGATTCTCGGTTGGTGGCCAACTACCATGTCATCGAAGAATACACAATAATGTACATCCTTGACGATGTCCTTAAATTCCTCGGGCTTTTGTTTCATCTTTCTGCGGGAAATCGGAAGCAAGTCGTCGAGCGATTCAGGTCCGTTCAAAAGTGCCTGCCGGGAACCGTTGGAATTCCCTTTCGCCCTCTTCACAGACTTCTGCTTCTTAGAAAATGTCGTCGAGGTCATCAGTGTCAGGAATGACTGAGTATTGAGCGTAATCAGGATCGACATCGACTTCGAAGTCATCATCACTGCGATAGACCTCTGGAGTAGTTGTGGCATCAACCCAGCAATCGGGATCCCCGCAAGCCGGACAAACAACTTGCGATTCGTTACCTTCATCGAGGGGTGCCCTGCAATTTGAACAATAGAACATAGGCCATCTTTCTCCTCACAAGATGCCTATCGGCCAGAGGTGGAAGTTTTTCAGTGAACTTTTGGATCGCCTGCCTGACCAACCACTTAGGTTTCGGTCAGAGTTCGACTTGGTTCCTACAGCAATTCTTTGTATCAGTCGCGCATTTTGGAGAATTGGCCGGTTTGGTGCTCGCAGAATTCTCAGTTTGCGAAATGGCCAGTTCTCAACATTTGACGCCTCGCTTTCTGGATCTTCACTATTCGATTGGAAGGATGCCAACTCTCGAGGAATCCTTATCAGTTGCCGGCATTTCAGCACCAATCGTGTCGTCGATGAGTGAATTGGCGATTACGCGCTCGTCGACACCGGGTAACCTGCATCAATAAACTGCATCGCTTCTGCGTACTTCATACCCATTTCAATCGTGTCCCGGATCAGATAGACTTGCCGGACCAGTTCCATGCCTCTTTGCTCAAGCACCCAACTCGGCTCCGGTGTGAGCTGCCCACCACCACATCGCGCCCGAGCCCGGGTTTTTTACGGCTACTGGGTCGTACTGGTTTCCGCGCTGGGCAGTGCTTGCGGAATCGGCCCGGTTGTCGTCTATACATTCGGCATCTTTGTCAAACCTCTCGCAACCGAATTCCACACCAGCCGTGGCTCCATCGCCCTTGCAATATCGCTGATCGATCTGATGGTGCTGATCTCCGCCCCGGTGGCCGGTCGTCTGGTTGACCGCCATGGTGCGCGAACCATCATCGTCGGATCGCATCTTGCGGTGATCGGCTGCCTCGTGGCGATCTACTTCCTTCCGCCGCCGCTCTGGCATTTCTATGTCCTGTTCGCTCTGATCGGTTTGCTCGGAGTTGCCACGACTCCGGTCACGTATTCCCGCGTGGTCGCTAATTGGTTCGACAGGCGTCGCGGCACAGCACTCGGTTTCGCCACTGCCGGTGTGGGCCTCGGGACCTTCGTCGTCATGCCTATCGCGCAAACGCTGATCGAGCGTTCTGGCTGGCGCGTGGCCTACCTGGGTATTGCGGGATTCTGCCTCTGTGTTGCAGTCCCAGCGGTTTGGCTGTTCCTTCGAGGGAATCCACGGGAGATGGGGCTCGCGGCCGATGACATTGCCCCTAGCGCTGCGCCGGCTATCGCCGAGGAAGCAACCGGCATCACCGTCTGGCAGGCTCTGCGTACACGAAACTTCTGGCTGCTCGCGGGTATCTTCTTCGTTGTGGCCGCATGTGTCACGGGAACGAACTCGCATATCGCGCCCCTGCTCACGGACTCCGGTGTATCCGGATCCTCGGCTGCATTTGCGGCTTCGCTCTTCGGAGTCGCTNNGGATCGCCAATGGCTACCTCGTCGATCGCTTCTTCGGCCCCTACGTGATGGCCGCCGTATTCGCCGGAGCAGCCATTGCGGTCGCCATCCTATGGAGTGGTCTCGGAGTTCACCTGGCCGCGCCTGCCGCGCTACTGCTCGGTCTTGCGGCTGGCGCCGAGGGCGACCTGATGCCCTACCTCGTCAGCCGCTACTTTGGCATGCGATCCATGGCAGAGATCTACGGCTGCATGTTTGGCGCCTTTACGCTCGGCAATGCCACTGGACGCTACCTGATTGCCGTCGGATTCGATGCATGGGGGTCATACAAAACACCGCTTGGAATCGTCATGGTGGCGCTGGTTGTGGCCGTGTTGGTCTGCTTCGCGCTGGGCAGCTACCCTCGTCAGCAAAAGAACGCCCTGGTTCCGATGAACGTGTAGCGGGCGCAGGTGGCCCAACGCGCTCTCACTTGTTCGCTCACGTTCCGAGCGAATCGTGGCCAAACCGGGAAATGGCCTCCTGTTGGTAAAGTCGAGGTGTGGCGCGG
>PLKU01000395.1 GCA_003140705.1 Acidobacteriaceae bacterium | reverse complement strand
TGCTCGGCTCCTTTCCTCCCGAGCTCTTGGTCGTTTCACAGCAACCAGTCTACTCAGGTCGAAGGAGCCGACGCTGTCATGCAATCAGTTCTCAACATTTGACAGCCCAATGTCCGGATAGCAGTCGTCCGGCAAAGGTTCGAAAATGAAGGTCAGAGGAGCCAGGTAAACAATGTAGTTTGTCTAGGTTTTGCGGCCGATGGCTGCTGAAGTACCGGAGGGGAGCTATAGAATTCAAGCGGATATGAAATGCTCATGCTTTTGCTAGTTGAAAGCACTTGCAGCAATCATGGCAGTTATGGGAGCGCTTTCAAATATACGCTTGACGGGATATACCTTAGGCGGTATATTAGACATGGAATGGACCGTACTGATTGGCGACGAATTCGAGCCGGAGTTCCTGGCGTTGCCTAAGGATGTGCAGGACGAGGTCCTGGCAATGGCCCGCTTGCTTCAACATTCCGGACCTCATCTGGGGAGGCCGCATGTGGATACGCTCAAGGATTCGAAGCACGCCAACATGAAGGAAATGCGCTTTGACGCCGCCGATGGGGTCTGGCGCGTGGCTTTCGCATTCGATCCCAAGCGCCGGGCGATCCTGCTGGTTGCTGGGGATAAATCCGGCGGGAGCCAGAAGCGGTTTTATCGCGAGCTGATCCGCAAAGCTGACCAGCGGTTCGATGCGCACTTGGAACGCGCTAGAAAAGAAAGGAAGTAATTCATGGCCCGGAACGTCAACGACATTATCAACAAGCTGCCAGCCAGCCGGCGTCGCAAGATCGAAAAGCGCGCCTCAGCTCTGATCGCCGAGGAAATGACCTTGCAGGAGTTGCGCCGCGCTCGCGCCATGACGCAGGTTAGCATGGCGAAGAATCTCGGCGTGGCACAGAAGCAGATCTCCGAGATCGAAAGGCGCACCGACATGCATATATCGACGCTCCGACGTTCCATCGAAGCGATGGGCGGGACTCTTTCGATTGTTGCTGAGTTCCCAGACCGCGAGCCCGTCGTGCTTGCGGGCATCACGTCTCTCGACACCTGAACGGCGTAAGCAAACTCGCCATTAGAGCTGTGTAATGCCTTCGAAAATCCGAGGCAGAATTCGTGCTGAAGGTTGCACCCGGATCATCGGCCACTCGCGAGTGACTTGTTGATCAATATCACCAGTTTGGATGCCGTTGCCTCCTGGATTGGCCTCAAAGAGTGAAATGGCCAGTTCTCAACATTTGACGCCTCGCGTTCTGGATCTTCACTATTCGATTGGACGGATGCCAACTCTCGAGGAATCCTTATCACTTGCCGGCATTTCAGCACCAATCGTGTCGTCGATGAGTGAATTGGCGATTTTGCACTCGTTGAGAAATCCGAAAGGAAGGGTCGGATGCGGCTGGCCCTTTTCTTCTATGTGGAGAAGTGCGCTTCTCGATCGAGATTGTTCCTATGGACATTAAAAAGGAGATGTAGTATCTTCTTTGGTATGTCCAAAGGAGTCGCGATGGGTGACAAGAAGTCGGAGGTATTGCAGGGGACGTTGGACTTGATGGTGCTGAAAACCCTCAATTCTATGGGGCCTTTGCACGGTTTTGGCATTGCCCGGCGTATCGAGCAGTTGAGCGAAGACGTATTGCAACTGAACGAAGGCACAGTTTACACATCGCTTCTGCGCCTACAGCAGCAGGGTTGGATCGCATCCGCATGGGGCACTTCGGAAAACAATCGCAAGGCGCGGTACTACTCCATTACCCGGCTTGGCAAGAAGCAACTGGAGGTTGAGAGGGAGAATTGGGAGCGGTTTGCGGGAGTGGTCGGGCGTGTGTTGAGCCAGGAAGGGCAGGGATGAGAGCGATGAGGGGTCTTCGCGTTTTTTCGGCCAGAATGCAAGCGCTGTTCGCGCAGAGACGCGCGGATCGCGTGTTCGATGATGAACTGCAGCAGCACCTGCAGTTGCTGACGGAGCGATTCGTGAGCCAGGGCATGTCCCGGAAGGACGCTGCGGACGCGGCGCGGCGGCAGTTTGGCAATGCCGCCTTGTTGCAACAGCGGCAGCGAGAAGCACGGACCTTTCTCTCCCTCACTTCGCTGTGGCGCGATCTCTGGTTCGGCGCGCGCATGCTGCGCAAGCATCCCGGTTCGACTGTCGGGGTTATAGTTGCCCTTGCCCTGGGCATCGGGATGAATGCGTGCGTATTCACTTTCGTGAATGCCTTGCTGCTGCGGCCCCCGACGGGATATAAGGCGCCAAACGAGATGCGCGAAGTTTGGGAGCATCCGCGGAATGCCTCCGGCATCGGAAGTTTCATGCCTTTGACTTACCCTGACTATGCTTTCTTCCGCGACCACGCGCGATCATTCTCGGGGATTTTAGCCTATGATGGGGACCCGGAAGAGATCATCTGGAACCGCTCAGGTCACGGGCAGGTTCTGCACGGCCAACTCGTCTCTGGCAACGCCTTCTCGGTCGCTGGAGTGGGTGTGGCGATGGGGCGCGCATTCACACCTGCGGACGATCAGCCCACCCACCCTCAGCCGTTGGTGATCCTGCGGCACAGCTTCTGGAAGCAGCGCTTGGGAAGCGATCCCGACATCATTGGTAAGTCGCTCATGCTGAATGGTATGAAGTATGACGTCATCGGGGTCGCGCAGCCCGGGTTTACGGGATTCGAAGTGGCCATGGCGCCAGATTTTTGGACTCCGCTGTCGATGGTTGAACAGTTGGTACATGACCCTGGCCGGTTGACGAGCCGCAACAGCAACTGGCTACTTACGGATGGACGGCTGGTTGCCGGCCAAACAACAAAGAGCGCGCAGGCTGAAATGAGCGTCTTGGCTCGCGAACTCGAGCTCGCTCACGCTGACACGAACAAGGATATGGGTGAAACGCTCTTTACGTTCGCGCCCGTACCCGGCCCATTCCGAGGCTATGTGACCGCCTTTACCGGGATGCTGATGGTCGTGTTCGGTTTGGTGCTTGTAATCGCCTGCACCAATGCCGCAAGTCTTTTGATGGTGAAGTCAACCGGGCGGGCTCGGGAGATGGCGATTCGATCGGCCTTGGGAGCAGGGCGCGGCCGATTGATTCGGCAAATGACGGTGGAGAGCCTGCTGTTGTCACTCGTCGCGGGGTGCACCGCTGTCCTTCTCGCCTCGTTGACCTCTCAGCTGCTGCTGAATCTCATCCCATCGAGCCTTCCCATTTCAATCGAATTGCCGCTCGACTGGCGGGTACTCGTTTTCACATTTCTGGTTGCACTTGTCACTGGAATCGTCTTCGGAGTAACACCGGCATTGAGGGGCACGCGAATCGATCCGGTGCAGGTGATCAAGGCCGAAACACACTCGGGTGGCTATCAAAAATCGCGGCTTCGGACGGCGATTATGATCGGCGAGGTCGCCGTCTGCGCGTTGTTATTGTTCAGCGCAACCCTTTGCGTACGAAGCCTGCTTAACGCCGGTTCCATCGACCCAGGCTTCGATACGCAAAATATAGCCGTTGCCACGCTCGATGCGGGCAGCCTCGGTTATAGCGACGTTAAGGTCGAGGCTTTCTATCGGGAATTGGCTACGCACATCCGTGCTTTGCCCGGCGTATTTTCTTCGAGCTATGTGAATCATCTCCCCCTCGACACATCGCGAGAACAGACCAGCGTGACCGATGAGAGCCTCGCCGGGACCAAACCGAACGGTGTCCCGGTCGATGTGTTCCGCGTCGAACCCGGCTACTTCAAAACCATGGGAGTTCCGCTCCTGGGGGGACGTGATTTTGCGCAGGGTGAGCTGGATCGCAAGGTGAATGTGATTGTGGTGAACGGTGCGCTGGCCCTCAGGCTATGGCCCGGCCAGAATCCAATCGGCAAGCTGATCACCGTGGGTGACGCGAAAGTACGAAGCCAAGTCATCGGAGTGGTAAAGACCGGCAAGTACCGCTCGCTTGGCGAAGAGCCGATTCCTGCGCTCTTTCGGATGGAGATGCCGCCACGCCGGGTCCTTGTGGTGCATACCTTTGCCGACCCCGGGTCATTGCTCGACGCGGTTCAACGAGAGGTTCAAATTGTGGATCCGAACATGGCCGCTACGGAAGTTCAAACTATTGGAAAGTTCATGTCGCTGCCGATGTTCGCCGCACGCACTACTGGGCTGCTATTGGGCGCATCTGGACTCCTCGCGCTGGTGTTGACATGGATCGGATTGTTCGGCGTGATATCTTTCTCGGTTTCGGAGCGTACGTGCGAGATTGGAGTGCGCATGGCAATGGGCGCGGGGCGGGGAGACGTGATGAAGCTGATCATGCGGCAGGGACTCTTTGTAACGGGCATCGGACTGGTGATCGGGATCGGCGCAGCCTTGGCCGCGGCGCGGCTGCTCTCTTCGCTGCTCTATGGTATCCGGCCCGACGATCCCGCGACGGTCGTCGTTGTAGTCGCAGGAATGACGGTGGTAACCATGCTCGCCTGCTATATTCCAGCGCGACGCGCGATGCGGGTAAATCCGGTTATCGCGCTACGTTACGAATAATGGGCTATCCAAAATTGGCGCCGTCAAGTGGCGACTTCAGGGCTTACCGCAAATCCACCTCCGCGAATGTGAAGAGGGATCCGAAACGGTCGTTCACAGGATCCTCAAGATTCTGCTTGCATCCCAGATATCGCTCGGTGGTTAGCACTGATACATGTCCGAGGAGAAATTGGATCTGTTCCAGCTCTCCACCGTTTACATGGCAGAGTTTTGCGCCGCTATGCCGTATGCCGGATAATGCCGAATCACTCGATCTGAGCTGTATGGGTGGGCTTGATTCTCGCTAGCCATGCGGCATAATCCCGATAACGAAACGATCCCGCAATTTTTANNTTGAGAGTTTCTTCGCCTTTTTAGCCGGCGCAATGATGGGTCCACGAGTTCTTGAGAGGCTTGAAATCAGTCCTGATTATGCCGAATCGAGTCGCTTGTTGCAATCATGGATAATCGCAAATCCTCGGGACTGGGATTTCGATTCGGCATTATCCGGCATTCGGCATAGCTGCGTAGATCATGCGGAGCGAGATGATCCAATTGCATCCGCTCCGCGCACCGTCGAACAACATACCAGATGACGTTCTCGGAGATCCCTTTGCCCCAGGGCGTTCCATGACCGCTAACAGCCCGGAAAACCCGGCCCGCTGCGACCTTGGAGGAAGACATCCATCGATCGATGGCGGCCTTTACCCAAGTTGGCACAGGCACGGTCCGAATGTGACCGCCTTTGCCAACCAGGTCCACGATGGCCCAATGTCCTTGCCTGATTTGGAGGTCATCAACATTGAGGGAGGAAAGTTCAGCACGCCGCAGCCCGCAGCCAAGAAGTACAGAGATCATCGCAAGGTCACGAAGGCTGCGCAGGTCTTCGCCGTCAGCTTTTTCCAAGAGCATCCTCGCTTGATCGCAGGTTAACCAATTGCCAATGCGCGAGCCTAATTGCTTCACACCCTTGACCCGTCGGATTCCCGCGGCGAGTTCCGGACTGAGCGGCCCGGAATCAGCAGCCTCATAGGCGAGCCTGCTGACGGCTGCAAGCCGTTGATTGATTGTGCCGGCGGCGAGTCCGAGTGACTCCAAGTAAAGCCGGAATCTCAGTACCACGGCTCGACTAAGGGAGAGCCGGGGCTCGGAACAGTACCAGCTGATGAATTGTTCCATCGCGAATTTGTAATTCCGTCGCGAATTTGATGAGCTCAGGCTATTCAGCACTGCGTTTTTCGAATGATCCAGATCCGGCAGGCGAAGGACGATCTTACGGCGAAGGGGCTTCTTGATCTTCTTGCGCATACGAGCGGCCTCCATACCGCTTGCATGCGTCCAAAGTACATCCGCGCCATTCCGACTGTGCGGGTACAACCATGGTCGAAGAGCGCACTGGCGATCTTGCGTCAATTCACATGGAATACAAACCTGCACAGCAAATGGTCTTCGGTTCGCAGTAGCTACATCGGTTCACCCGGCGACGGGATGCAGAAATTGGTTTCTCCACAGTTGCATCGAGAGGGAGTTCGGCCCAACTCTACATCCGCAGGGTGTGTTTTCCCGGTGTAACCGAGAGTTCCAGAAAGTCGCCTACGCGTTGTCCCGTGCGGATGGCGCCATCGAGGGTAACCGATGCGCTCCGCCCGCGATGATAGAGGCGAACGAGAGCATGGCACCCTGAAGGACAATCCAAATTCAGTTCGAAGGGCTCATCTTCCAGGGTTTTCCAGTCAACCGCCGCGGGGCCGAATTCGGTAACGGCAATTCCTTGTGCCCATCGCAATCCGCCGCAGCGGGGCTCGATCACGATGGACCGGGCTGAGACTGGCCCCTGACGCCGCGCTCCCAACACATAGGCGGTGAGAAAGGCCCCTGGAACGATTCCGTAGATGTGTGCTTTCGATCCGCCCTGCAGGTCTTCCCATGTGGTTTGCCATGGAGACTCCATCTGCGCTTTCCATCCCGTACGGATGCGCGACAGCACGTCGGCGTCCATCTCGGGCTTCTGCATTTTGTACAGAGCATCGAACAGATAGTAATGGGACATGACGCCCGTGACTTCCTGCACATGTCCCAGTACGTATCGGCGTACGGAGTCCAGGTGCTCTTGTGGAACAATGCCGGCATAGAGCGCAAGCAGTTCCGCCTGCACGACAGGATGGAAGCGCCCGTTCACGATGGGACCGGGAAAGACCTTTCCATTCAACTGCTCGGCTGTTCTGGAGCCTGGGCCGAAGAGGGCACTATCGTAAGCTCCTTCTCGCGTGTTCCACAACTCCCGGTTGAAGTCCTCGCGTAGCTTATTGGCGCTCGATGCATAGCTGTCAGCCTGCGCGGTTTCACCAATCTGCGCACCCAGCCAGGCGGCATCGCACAGGGCACGATAGAAGAGCGCATTCAGGCCTGCGCCCTCGCATACCTGATAGCGCAGCGGGTTGTCCCACACCTCCCACTCCCGCGCCAGCACCAGGCCGCGCGGTGTGCGCCGGCTGAGGAACCAGCGCAAGAGCCTGTTGAGGGCCGGCCAAAGTTCGCGCACCAGCGCAAGATCGGATGAACTCTCAAAGTACTCCCGTAATTGACTGACCCAGTCGCAGGAGCGGTCTTCCATGATCGCGTGGATATCCCACCGCTCGGAGCAACTGTGGGCCTTCATCTGTCCGTCAGCCTGCTGGGTCAGCGCTATGCGACGAAGCAGCGCCTTGAGCAGACGGTTGTCGCCCCAATAGGTCTTGTCTCCATCGTCAGGGCCGCGCATCATGGTGCGTGTGCAATCGAATGCCGGCGGCGAGTCGTCGGTCCACTCCACTCGTTCCCGGTCGGCGCAGTCCACGTAGGAATCCTCACTGAGCAATTCGAGCGAGCGGGCGCAGATGAGCCATATCCGGTTCAGAGAAACGTCGTCGCACTCGAAGCTGGCTGCGCGCTCGAAGGGATAGCGCATTTCGACGGCCTCAGCGCGTCGCATGACCGCGCGTCCAGACTTGAGGCGAAGTGAGAGCTGTTTGAATGCAAAGGTATCTCCTCCCATCCATGCCTGTACGCCGGCGCGGGCGATGTAAGAAGACGTACCGCTCGATTCTCCTTCGGGCAGCAGATAGGATGCTTCGATTTCGCTTCCTTCTTCCGCATCGAATTCCAGGTCGTGATAGCCCTGGACAATCTCCGGCAGTTCGAGAACGAGCTCCTTGATCGGCTCCAGCGCAAAGGGAAATGAACTGCTTGCCGCGTTCCAGGCGCGCCTCTTCTCCATTTGCAGCGCCGCAGTCCGCGGCCAGACGGGAAAGAAATCCGGGCCCCCGACCGGGATTGCGGCCGGCCATTGGGCGGCCGAGAATCCCGGGGCGCTCCAGTCGGAGCCTCTGCGTGCGTCAATGTGCTCCTGGATTGAGGCCCAAGCTGGTTCGCGCGGACCAAAAGAAAACTCGGGACGCGCCCGCCAGCTTGAGTCGCTGGCAATGCTGACAGCGCCATCTTCCTCCCCCAGTGTCAGCATCGCGGCAAAGCCGGGCGCGTGCCGCATGATGCGGCCAGTGGGCGCGTCACAATGCACAAGCAAGGCAACCGTGTTCTTCCCCGGCCTCAGCTCCCCGCCAATCTCTCTTGTGTCGTATTCCGGCCGTTGGTTCTGGAAACGGCCGGGACCGCGGCCCATGTAGGCTCCATTCACATAGAGCCGGTAGCGTGTATAGGCGAAGATCCGGATCGAGGCATGGGCAGGGACAGAATCGAGATCGAACTCGCGGATGAAGACTGCGTGCTGGTCCGCGTCCTCCGTGAGGGGGTTGCCCGGCCCAGAGGATGCAATGCCAACGGCGTTTCCCAGTCGGAGAGCCGGGATGCGCGTCTGTTCGTCACACCAGATCATCTGTGCGGACAACTGCCCGGTGGCCGGGGTTTCCGCTGCCGCATCCGGTAGAAACAACACCCTCTGCAAGGACGCTGTTGCGCCTACGGCAAGCCCGGTTTTCAAAAACATTCTGCGATTCATGCTTGATTATTACCTCTTGTCTGCACCGTTCCATCCTGAAGGCGAGTTGTCCATTGCGAGGCGTAACCGCTAATCGAACACCATACTGCAATCCGGATATGCGTCTCAATGGATGACTTCAGGCGGAAGCGCGTTTCGAGGGCAGGCTCTCATCGCATTGCTCCGCCAAGATCGAAACCTCTTACTCTCAACTAGTGGAATACCCAGTTATCAACATTTGACATCCCTATGGCCGAATGGCGGTGACCCGGCAGGAGTCCCAGAATCCGCCGACTAGGCGCTCGATTTGTACTTCGGCGGATTCGTCACGAAACGAGAATCCCGCTGGACAAAACTGAGTGTTTGGCGCCATCGATCCGTGACCCGAATATAAATCAAGGCCCAGCCACTGATCTCTCCTGCAGCACAAATGAATCCCTCTTCGAGAAGTCGAACACAGCCGGAACCTGCGCTGCAGTTGCCTTCCCCGGCGTAGCGTTCTCGAGTTGGATTCCTCTTCCCGCGCCGCCAGCCTCCAGCAACTTCGGCACAGTATCCGCAGCAAACGTCAACCACTCACCCACGGTGATCTTTCCGTCCACTGGCTTCCAATCCGCCTTACCCTGATCCAGTCCCAAAAGTGTGAGTGTGTAACTAAGCAGCCCTCGGGTTTCCGTCTCGCGGGCAAGCAGATTCGTCTCCCGCGCCGCCTGGTCTCCCTGGCTCGCCGCCAAGATTCGTATCCTCTTGTCGTAGGCGAGCTGTCCCAGCCCCTTGCTTCCCATCGGCCCCGGCTTGAAGTCGTTTGCCTCCACGCTGCTCGCCGACTGACAGGAATCCAGCACAAACGTCATCTCCCCGGCGTCAATCGGCCTCAACCATTCGGCCAGCTCGTCAGCGCTGATCGCTTGCTTCAACAATGTCTTATTTACGCCTGTGCAACTGCCCTCGATATCTGAGGGCAAGATATAGAATTGCCCGCTCTTGTCTCCGTAGCCGTGCCCCGAGAAGCTCAGAAAGAACACGTCATCCGGTGTCGCCGCCGTCGCAATCTTATGCAGTGCGTCTCTGATTCCTTCCTTTGTCGCACCATTCTTCTGGTGGTCAGATATCAGCAGCATTGGCGGCTGTACATCCAACCCGCGATCCTTCAACCTCTGCGAAAGCACCTTGCTCAATTCCTCTGCGTCATTCACCGACCCATGAAGCTCGCAACCCTGCGCCTGATAATGGTTCACCCCAATCTGCACCAGCCACGCCCGCGGCTTCCGCGCCGTCCCCGGCTCGTATGCATACTCTTTCGCCACAGTCGGGCTCTTGATTCGCTCGCTGTTGAATGCATACGCCGTAAACGTCACGCTCTTGGCCGAAGTCAGCAACTGAATATCCTTGAACGCAGAATCCCCATCTGGCAGCGGCTTGTTCAACTCTGTGTTCGCCACCAGCTGCCCATCGCGGAAGAGGCGCAGGCCCTGCAACCCGCTCGCCTGTCCCTTCGCGTTCGTCACGCTCGCCTCATGCACCATCACGTCCACCCGCCCCAAGTACGTCTTCGACCCCGTCACCGATACGATCTCGACCTGCGGCTGCACCCGGTCCCTGATCTCCGCGATCGAGCGAATCTCAGGCAGCTTTTCCCCGTTCATAATCCGCGACAGCAGCCGCGGCGTGTAGTAGTCGCGCATGAAGATCTCAAGTGGGAGAGGGCGCATGGGCTCGCTGGATAAGACCCAATGCAGTGGCGCGCCGCCGTCGAGGTCGCTGGTATCGAAGCGCCCCGCAGGATCGACGACCGCCCAGGAACCATTCGAGAGATTCAGAAGCGACGCAACCTGTCTTCCTGTCTCGCGATCCCATAGCCGCGCCACCGAATCGTCGCCGCCGCCGAAGACGAAACGCTCGTTTCCTGCGTAGGTAACGGATCGAATCGCTGCGCCGCCGCCGTGATAAACATGAGTCGTTCCCCCGGTAGTCAAGTTCCATTCGTAGACGTCGCCATTCGCATAACCAGCAAGAGCACTTTGTCCGTCCTCGGAGAATGTCAAGGTGTAGACATCGTTAGTGCGGCTCCCAAGTGTCTGCAGCCAGGTACCCGTTCGGCTGTCCCACAGTCGAGCCGTGTGATCGTCGCTTCCTGAAAGCAGAATACGCCCATCCGCGGAAATCGCTACCGCGTTCACTTTGCCAGTATGATCTTCCAACCTGCGCACGGGCTCGCCTGTGTCGAGATCGACGATACGAACCATATGTTCATCGTCGCCCAGCGCAACCGTCTTGCCATCGGGATAAACAGCAAGAGCCTCTGCGAGAGCTGTCTCATCGAAAATGTGTACAAGGGATTTTGTTTGAAGGTCCCAGACACGAAGCTTGGCATCCTCGCTGATCGTGATCAACCTGGTGCCGTTGGCCGCAAATTCCGCGGCGTAGACTTTTCCTTTGCCTTCTGAGAAGACCGCCTTCGATTCCCAGGTGTCCAGGGACCAGATTCGCGCTGTCCCATCGTAACTGCCGCTGGACACCAATTTGTTGTCGGGCGAAAACGCCAAAGAGACGACGGAATTCGTGTGTCCAGTGAAGGTATGAAGCAGCTTGCCGGTGGAACTCTCCCAAATATTCACCGTATTGTCGCGGCTCCCTGTAGCGACAAAGGCGCCATCCGAACTGAATGCGACAGAGAGCACCATGTCCGAATGACCGGTAAATTCCCTCACCGTTTCTCCGGTTTCCACATTCCAAAGGCGCGCCGTTCCATCCCAGCTCCCGGTGAGCAATTGATTTCCATCGGGCGAAAAACTCATGGAACTAATGAGCCCATGATGACCTGTGAAGGTTCGCAGCAGGATGCCTGTTTTGCAGTCCCACAAACGAATCTCTGTACTGAATTCGCCGGTTGCGGCAAGATGACCGCCCGGCGAAATGGCCACATTTTTGATCGTAGAGCTGTCGGCAGACATGCGAAGAAGGGGCTCCTTCGTGGACGCATCCCAAAGCCGCACCGAACCGTCGAGGCTCGCGGTGAGAATATGGGCGCCATCTTTGGAATAGGCTACAGAGGTGACTGCTTCCGTATGGCCTTCAAAGGAACGGATGCGCTTGCCGGTTGCAACATCCCATAGATAAACGGAACCATCAGCGCCCGTGCTAAGCAGCTCCTTTCCGTCAGAGGAAAATGTGATCACCCCCGTATCACCTAGCGCCGTCATCGTTTGGCCGGTGTAGACTTCCATCAGAACACGGCCGCTCTCCACATCCCACGCATGTATCGCGCCATCTAGGGCCTCAGCAGCGCAAAGACGTCCGTCAGGAGAGAAAGCAAGCGCCTGGGTATCGCGCATGCTTCCAGCATAGCTGCGGATGAGTTTTCCAGTCTGCGTGTCCCACAGCTTGACCTGATCGTCACTTCCGAAAAAGTTCCCATGAAACAGGGATCCATCTTGAGAGAAGACTGCCGTTTTCACGCCGAAAAAGTTCCCGGTCAACATCCGGGATCCATCTTGAGAAAAGACTGCCGTTTTCACAAAGAAACCTTTACTCACCTGCGGGACTGTGAGTACCTCTTTGCCCGTCACGGCATCCCAAGTATGAAGGATGTGGTCAAAATCAAATGACACAATCCTGCTTCCGCCGGCAGCAAAAGCAACTGCGTACATCTGCGTGAAGTTTTCCCCTTTCGGTCCAGGAATATCAAGAACCTTCTTGCCGGTAGCAGAATCCCAAACGCGCAAGGAGCCATCGGCGGCTCCAGCCACCACCAGTTTCCCGTCCGGAGAAAATGCGCCAACCGGAGAGGCGCCTGCAGGAAAATCCATCATCGTCTCTGATTCAGTCCTTCGATTAATTAAGGCGAGCTTCGTGACTCCAATGAATGATTGGTCAATTACGATCGCCAGGACAAAACTCGCATCCGCCGACTGTGCCAGAACGCGACCAATTCCGCCCTCAAATCCGATCCGTGAACCGCTGGCAATATTGGTCACAGTTGACCCAATCTGATTCGCGGCGCGAAATGCCTTGTCACCCGGGAGGAACGTGAGTGACTGGAACTTGTTCGGAATACCAGCTTCAACTTTCCCGTCGAGACTAAAAGTCAGTGAAGGACCTGCAAGAGCGCCCAATTCCGATCCTGTATGTGCATCCAGGATGCGAACCGTGCTGTCCGCCAAAGCTGCGGCAATCTTTGAGCCATCGGGAGAGTACGCTGCGTCGTTTACTTTGATGCTGAATAAATTCGATGGAGAGTTGCGGTAAGCGACCATCAGGAAAGGCGTTGTAAAGTTGGTGTCCTGGCGATTGCTCGTCAGATCGAACAGCTGAAGACCGCTCGTCTCTGAGTAGGACAAACGGGTGCGTTCCGTTGGGGTTATTCGATATGCTTTGAAATTACTTCTGCTTTGAGGCGTCTGGAAATATTCCATGAGACCCCACGATGAAGGAGTTGCCTCGGATCTCGATAGGGTGATAATTGACTGAGATTCAGAAGGCGGTGACGGCCGCGGATTTAGGTCAAGGACTGGGGTTCCTGACGACGTGTCCCAGACAGAGCTTTGAGCACGACTTCCGAAAAACAGAGCGTGGAATGTGTCACTAGCTGCCACCCTCGCCACGGAAGGGGAATCCACGCCAATTGTTCGCAGTGCGTCTCCACTAACCGTATCAATAATCAATTAGGGGTATTTACCTCACGCC
>PLKU01000573.1 GCA_003140705.1 Acidobacteriaceae bacterium | reverse complement strand
TCATGGAATGCCCAGTTTTCAATAGTTCACCGCCCAATCTCCAGATTGCCGGTCATCCGCCCACGATACTAGTTGCGGTAATCCTTGCTCTCGTAGAGCGGATTCTATACATAGGTGATGCACCCTCCGAAAAGATGTCAATTTGCATGGCGGCGGGAGGTACGTCAGAAAGAATATTGCAAACGTCAATTGGTTTTGCGAAGCTTGTCTCATGGATTTTCGGGAGGCGCCGCGATGATCGACCGCCAGGATGTTCTTTACGCTGTCCGCTCCGCCAGACGCACTCCGCTGCTGACAATTGTGGTGGTGCTGGCTCTATCAGTCGGAATTGGGTTGAACGCCGGTGTCTTCACGATCNNGATCCTCGATTCCATGTTTCTCGAGCCTCCGACTAGGAAGAATCCCGCCAGCTTCGTCCAGATTTACCCCCGCTACCAGGGGTGGTATCTGGGAAGGGCGAAGGACTCATCATTCAATGCCGAGGATTACGATGCGATCCGCACCGGAATGCACTCGCTCGATGACTTGGCGGCGTGGCAATCCATCGGTGTCACTCTCGACGACGTGCGCCATCCCGGGAGCTCACTCCTAGTGAGCTGCAACTACTTCCGCGTGTTTGGAGTCGACCGCCCGCTGATCGGCCGCTTCTTCAATCAGGACGAATGCGGCCCAGGAAGGGCAATAAGAATTGCCGTCCTCAGTGAGCACGTCTGGCGAGACGTATATTCAGCCGATCCGCAGATCGTTGGCAAGCTGATTCACATTAGCCGTCAGCCGCTGACCGTGGTGGGCATTGTTGCTGACCGTGAATCAAACGTGGACTCCACAGACATCTGGATACCTTATTCGCTTCAGCCCGCATTCAACCATGGGCGCAGTGCCTTTCAGGATGCCAACTGGGCGTGGCTTTCGCTGGCAGGGCGCCTGCGCAGCGGTTACTCGCGTGCCGACGCAGCTGCTGAAATACAAACGATCATGCGCCAGTGCGACCGCTCCTATCTTGAGCGGAGGGTGTTCACGCTCGATCGGAAAACCGAGCTCATCTTGACCGATGGCTCATTCATTCGCAATCCGGCGATGGGATCGCTCGTGATCCTTTTGATGGCGTTGATTATGGGTCCGCTCGCTCTTGTACTTCTGCTGGCATGCACCAATGTGACCATGCTCTTTCTGTCGCGCTCCGTGGTGCGCCGCGGAGAAATTGCCGTGCGTATTGCGCTCGGCGCGGGTCGCGCCCGGCTCATGCGCATGCTCGCTCTTGAGAGCTTCTTGACCGCTGCCGCGGCGGGTATCGCCAGCATTTATCTGGCTTGGCGCTTCCCAGCTCTCCTTTTTGGATTTGCCGATCCAGCCCATGCCAGCGTTGCGGCATCAATTCATCCAGACTGGAAGGTCTTCGCATTTCTTGCTGTTCTTGTGCTGATCGCCACCGTTGCTTCTGCCCTTGCGCCCATGCGCGAATCATTCAAGTTTGACCTGATCACCGCGCTCAAAGGGCGTGAAGGCTCAGCTACGATGCGCTCGCAGACAACCAGCGCGCTGATCGTTGTGCAACTGGCCATGAGTTTTGTGCTCCTTGCCGCTGCCGTTCTTTTCGCTCGTGTGCCGTTCATGGTTACCCATCTCAATCCGGGATTCGATACGCACCAGGTCATGACTGTCCCGCTTGACATCGATCTCCCTCCGTACACGGTAACTTCCGCGCGGGCCTTCGTTCGGTCTGTGGAGTCGCGCATCCTTCAAGTACCCGGCGTGCAGTCTTTGGCCTGGGAAAGCGTTGCGCCTTTCAACGTGGCGCCGATCAGCGAGATTCGCTTGGGCAACCAGTCCAAAGGCCAGGGTCGCGTCGCTTCCGTTGACAATGTATCGGCGGATTTCTTTTCCACCTTTGGAATTCCTCTGATGTATGGCCGCGCCTTCCTGCACTCGGATGCTCCGGCAACTGGCAGCGCGGCGGTCGCCATCGTTTCCCAGACATTTGCGAAAACATTCTGGGGCAACGATAGCCCTGTGGGCAAAGCTATCGTCACTCCAGATAGCAGACGTCTTGAGGTGATCGGCATCGCCGCGGACACGTATTCAGAGCGCTTCGGCATTCTCGACGGTCCCAGGCTCTATACGCTTCAGGATGCGCAATCGCAAAATGGCCAGCTATTCGTCCGGTTCAATGGCGATGCCGCACCTGTCGCCGCATCCATTGAATCGATCATCACAAGCATAGATGCGAGCCAAACCGAGTATCCAGCCACAATCTGGGATTTTCTTGAGACCAACGCCACAGCCATGCGCCCCCTGGCAAAAATCATCCTGTTCATGGCCGGTGTCGCCGTCGTCCTCGCCATCACCGGCGTCTATGGCGTGCTGACGTTTGCCATCAGTCAGCGAACGCGCGAATTTGGGATTCAAATGATGCTGGGAGCATCCCGCCAGTCGATCTTTCGATCCGTAATAACCCGCGGCCTGCGCCAGATCGCCGTCGGCATCGTCATCGGACTGGCAATGGCCTTACCGGCCGCATGGGGCTTCATGCGCCTCTTTAAAAACGCGTGGATGAACATCGACGCATTCGACATTCGCGTGTATGGCATCTCGACGGTCATTCTGCTCGTGGTTTCTTTTTCGGCAATGCTTCTACCGGCGTTGCGGGCAACTCAGGTCGATCCCATACAGGCACTGCGCAACGAATAGACGTAGCCTCATAAATCGCAGATCAGTCCACAGAGAGTTGGCAGCGCCGTTTTGAGACCGTGTTTCTGGGTTCCGGTCGTATCGTCG
>PLKU01000495.1 GCA_003140705.1 Acidobacteriaceae bacterium | reverse complement strand
ATAGGGTGTGAGAGGGGCTGTTCTCGCCATCTGTCTATGGACAGCCGACTTATGGTGTGCCCGTAATTCGGGTTCCGAACTTTCGCCAGTCCCCTCGCCCGTACCTGTGCCGCACCTTAGTGAACCGATTACGGCTCTTCCCAGTCGAGGGCGTAAACATCCTGGGTCCCAGCGTTGCGAAGCATGATAGGCGAATCGTCGGGGGCGACCGCAAACCATTGTCCGTAAGAGCCCACGGTGACAAAATTCTTGAGGTCCACAACCCGTTCCGTTTTATGGTCGCTCAGCCGAATCCTGATGATGGCACCCGTTCCACTGAAATCGTCTGCCTGAAGGTACTGGCCGTCCTTTGACCATTCCAGCCAGCCCATGGTGCCCTGGGCAAGTTCCGTCCACTGCTGGGTCTGGAAATCAAATAGGAGAAGTCTCTTTGCGTCAACCGAGAGTGCGGGAATATATCGACCGTCTGGAGACCAACGGGGCGAGTACATCCCTTGCGAGCCGGGCAGCGTGGAGACCTGACGGGTTGCCAAATCAAAGACCCGGATCGAGGATGTAGCGTCCGCGGAACGGCCAGCGAAGACGATCTTGCTTCCATCTGGCGACCAGTTCGGGTCTGCTTGAGGGTCAGGGTTGTCGGGCATCAGTGGCCGCGGGCTTCCCCCCTCCAGTGAAACTTCATAGATTCTGGGAGGCTTATTGCCATCCACCCCAAAGAACACGATGGTCTTGCCGTCAGGGGACCAGCGAGGCATCAGGGCTTGCGAGGGCGGGTACGTCAGTTGCAAACGCTCACTGCCGTCCATTTTGCTTCGCCACAGAGTGCCTTCCGGAAAAGAGACGTAGGCCACCCACTGGCCATCCTTCGAGAAGGAGACGTGTTCAGCGGATATGCCTCCGAGGTAGGACTCGAAGCGGCCAGACTTCAAGTCATAGCGCGTCAATTCGCCGCGGAAGGTGCGCCCCACCACGAATAGCTTCTTACCATCCGTACTTTGAACCGGTGGAGACAATGGCATCGGGCTGGAAGTCAACTGAATAGGTTTTGGTTCCGAGTGAAGAAAACCCGCCTTTCGCGGTAACGCCCAAATTTGGCCGCGCGTCATGAAGACGAAGTACTTCCCATCGACAGTCCACCCGCCGTTGCCGTACTCCTCATCGGGCGGGTTGGTCCACCCTGGCAGGAGGCGATGCAAGCCCGTGCCGTCCAGCGAAACTTCCATGAAATATTCCGGGGCGTCCATCGTCGCACGATACATGAATCGCAAATGGTTCCCATCGGGCGACCAGACTGGGTTAAAGATAAAACCCGAGTCCCCAATCGCGATTACCTTTCTTGTATCAGTCCCATCAGCCTTGGCCGTGAACAAGTTGTCACCGTTACTGTAGGCGATGAATTCACCGTCAGCCGACCATGCGCCGTCCTGCCCGGCGATGTCTCCCAACTTGCGTGGCGAACCGCCAACCACGGGCACGCTCCATAGTGGTCCCGAAGGTGGCACACCATGCCCGTCCATCACGAGAAATTCGGATCCGTCCTGCGACAGGGACAAGGGCTGAGGCGAGTTGAAACTCAACGGAGGAAGTTGCATCTTTATGGGATCACCGCCTGAGGTGGACATCTCGGCCATACCTTGGTTATCACCGGATGCCAGGTACAGGAAGAGCCTCGAACCTTCCGTTCCCACCAAGTACTTCGGTTGGCCGTCATGCGTAAGTTGAACGTAATTGGAAACCTTGGGCACTGCTGCGGGTCTGATCCAGAAATATGCCAGCGCGCCGACGCCAAGCAGCACGGCCAGAGTCGCTCCAGCGATCGCAATTCCCCGACGACTCGTGGACTCACCCAGGTGTGCATGACTGCCGGTGGAAGGCGTCATACCCGTATCCGACAGCGCCTCCAGCGCAAACGCCATATCGGAGGCCGATTGAAAGCGTTGCTCCGGGTTCTTCTCCAGGCAGCGGTGCACTACCCGCTGCAAACCTGGGGGCGTAGCTGCCGTGACTTGCGAAATGGGCGGCGGATCCTCATTCAGAATTGCCGTCATGGTCTCCGCCGAGGTGGGCTTGCGGAACGTCTGCTTCCCCGTCACCATCTCGTAAAGAATCGTGCCGAAGGCGAAGATGTCGGAGCGGTGGTCTGCCATCTTTCCGCGAACCTGCTCGGGAGACATGTAGCCCACGGTTCCCATCACCATGCCGGACTCAGTTCCCTCGGCGATTGTCGCTTCCGCTCCGGAGGCGTCCCTTGGTTGGGCCAGCTTGGCCAGGCCGAAGTCCAGAATCTTGACCCGTCCATCTTTGGTGACGAACAGGTTGTCGGGCTTCAGGTCGCGATGGACAATGCCTCTGTCGTGTGCCGCCGCCAGGCCGTGTGCGATCTGCTCGGCATAATCGATCGCTTTCCGCAACGGTATCGGCCCGCGCTTCAGTCGCTCGCGCAGCGTCTCGCCGTCCAGCAACTCCGACACCATGTACGACACGTCTTCGTGCGTCGCCATCTGGTGAACCGCAAGAATGTTGGGATGATTCAGCGCCGCCGCAGCACGTGCTTCCTGCTCGAAGCGGCGCAAGCGATCGGGATCGGCAGTCAGGGACTCCGGCAGCACCTTGATCGCGACTTCGCGGTCCAGCCGTCTGTCGTGCGCGCGATATACCTCGCCCATGCCGCCAGCGCCAAGCGGTGAGCGAATTTCATACTGCCCGAGGATCGTTCCAGGAGTTAGGGGCATGGGAAGCAGGCGGGATTATACCGCGAGTCACCAAATCTCCACGCTCAGAAGGCCTATAGCGGCTGAGTCGCCGGCTACTGGGAAGTTGTCGCGCAGCGAGGTTGGCGCGGATAAGTGTTGATATCGCCATGCCGTAAGTAATCCTGACCAACAGCCGATCGGCGAGTCCGCCTCCCCGGGCGCCGCGCGGGCGTGAAGCCCATACCGCTAGCGTGTCATACACAAGGTACAACGGTTAATGCCCAGTAATTGTCTTGCCTTTCCGCACAGAACATCCTTCAATTGGAAGCAATGACAAGGTTCGCCGATGAATCAAAGGACAACACTCTTCCGTGGCTGCAAGATTTCCATCCAGAACTGCCTGAGATCTAGCCACCGCGTTTCATCCAACCTTTGCGAGAGCGGTTCTCACTGTGCGGGGCTCAGCCGATTGTGTCGAGATCGGAAACGAGCTCAGGAGGAATCTGGAGCCTCGCAGCCTCGAGGTTCTCGCGAAGATGCTCAACGGAAGATGTTCCGGGGATGACCAGGATATTGGGCGACCGCTGGAGAAGCCAAGCAAGCGCAACCTGCATGGGCGTGGCACCGAGGCGCGCGGCGACCTCAGACAAGGCACCCGACTGGAGTGGAGTGAACCCGCCGAGTGGAAAGAACGGCACGTAGGCGATGCCGTCACGTGCAAGATCGGCTATGAGTGCATCGTCGGTTCGATGCGCGAGGTTGTAGTGGTTCTGTACGCAAACGATCGGAGCGATCCGTCGGGCTTCCGCGATCTGCGCGGGCGTGACGTTGCTAAGCCCGATATGACGCACCAAACCCTTTTGCTGAAGTTCGGCCAGAATTGTGAGCGGTGCCTCAATCGACCCCTCGGCGGGTTCATGGATGCTAAGCATACTGCGCAGGTTGACGACATCGAGCACATCCAGTCCCAGATTGCGGAGNNATGATCTGGTTCGTGACATGAGGACCATAGAAATCGGCTGTATCGATGTGGTTCACGCCACTTGCAACGGACTCTCGCAGAACAGCAATCGCTGCATCGATATCGCGGGGAGGCCCCCACACCAACTTGTTACCATCTCGCCCAGCGAGTTGCATCGCACCGTAACCCATGCGGTTCACGGTCATCGACGTGCCATGCAGAGTGAAGCTGCCGGCCAGATCAGTCTGTCCAATCATTCTGTTTCTCCTGGAACTGTTCGTTTGTAAGGGCCCCTTACTCAGTTAGTCGGCTGCGTGGCTAGAACGATGCAATCTTCTTTTTCTTCGGCTCGCCTTGCGCTGCGTTCGAGACATCCTCCCACGCCTCCCAGGTGGCTAGTCGGTCAGCATAAGTGGCACGCGCCATGGGTAAGCTGGTGTTGCCGAAAATGAATCGCAGCGGCGGCTGCTCCGCGTCCACGACCTTGAGGATGGCTTCTGCTGTCGCTTCCGGATCGCCGCGTTCTGCGCTCGATAGCCGCCCGGAAACCCGCTTCCGAAGATTGGCATAGGCGTCCAATCCCGGTGTGATCTTCAGCGACGCGGGGCTTCCAAAATCGGTTGCATAGGCACCAGGCTCAAGCAGCGTCACCTTGATGCCAAAGCTTTTCACCTCTTGCGCCAGGCTTTCGTGGAGCGCTTCGACAGCCCATTTAGTGGCGCAATAGAAGCCAATGAGCGGCATCGCCGCAATCCCGAGGCTGCTTGAGACACCGAGTATGTGCCCGCTGCTCTGTTGCCGCAGCAAGGGGAGTGCGGCTTGAATGACCCGGAGCTGACCGAAGTAGTTCGTGTCAAACAGGGCACGGACGTCGGCCTCGTTCGCTTCCTCAACCGTGCCGACCAAGGGTGTAACCAGCGTTGTTGAGGACGACGTCAAGCCTGCCGAAATGCGTGTGAGCTTGCTGAACGGCTTCCCGGACCTGATCGGCATCGACCACGTCGAGCGCCAGGGGCAGAACGGCGTCGCCGAAGCGTTCGCTTAGATCGGCAACGTCTACCAATTTGCGGGAGGTAGCGGCGACCTTATCGCCCCGCGTGAGCGCGGCTTCGGCCCAGATGCGTCCAAAACCGCGCGAGGCGCCCGTGATAAACCATATTTTTCTAGATGGGTATCTGCTTGACGCACCCTACCACTACAGGTTGTATTCTTTCTTTCATTTTCAGACCTTGATGCCCAAATTGCGTCAGGTATTCCATGGACTCTTCACTTTAGCTCAAGTTTCCTTCGCCGCCCTGTTGGTTTTCACCATATTCTTCCCAATAGCCGTATACGGCTACAGTGTAAGGATCAGCAAAAACACACAGCCGCAATCGAACCTGCTCTATCCAGGTTTTGTCCGAGGCCGAATACTCGATCTTCGCGCGGCAGTAGAGGGCAGCACTCTGCAGTGCCCCCCTGTAGCGAAGGACGGCTTTGATTTCGTCAATAGAGGCGACCTGTCCGTGTCCGCTATAAACCGGGGTAGTGAATCCGATGTCGTAATTATTCGGGCGAATGATTCTCGGGATATCTATCCTGTCAGGAGACTTCGCAAAATCGGCGAGGGACACATCATGGCCGTAGAGTTCAAAAGCTTCCTCGGGCACGAATCTCATGGTGCTGACACTAATTTCAGCTTTCCGAACCTCGGCAACAGTGTGACCGTAAATCGATACCGACCCAGTAACGCAGTATTCACGCTCGGTATTCGGCTGTTGGAGCGGGTCGAAAAGACCCAACTCAATATTCAGCCTTGGACGTTCTCTTTCGATCAACCAGTCAGTTTGTCGGCTCATCTCGGCAAGTTGATCTTCCATCGATTTCGCCTGCCTCTTCGCCCAACTAGCTTGTCGGTTTATAGCTACCAAAGTCCAGGCAGCAATGAAAGCGTAAATTCCCGTGATGATAACGGTGGCCCATTCCCGTCGAGCGGACTGAGGTACCGGTTGGGATTTGGAGGTTTTCTTTTCATCGTCGGCCTGGGCCTTGAGGTTTTCTATAGCAGGAGATGGGTCGATAACGATATGGGTAGGTGGGATTGGCTGGGGGTTGCGATCAGCTTTGTACTGTTCATGGCTGGTTTCACCATTTTGCTGATGGGCCATGCATGGCCAACCAAACAGGAGTGGAACGAAACATCCAGCCAGCACCAAGCGCTTCAGCATGATGAATCACAACTAGGGTGCGTCAAGCAGATACCCATCTTGTTTAATTCTATAACGTTGAGCCCTAGCGAGTATGAGCTTGCTAGGGTGCGCGTCCGGGTCGGCGGCGATGTGAGATAGAACCGTCTACCGGATTCATTTGCGCGAAGTATCGAACGCCGGGGAGCCAGCCCTCAGTCGGCGGAGCAGACGGAGGCACGGCTAAATCGACTAGACGATACTTAATGAGCCTCGTCACTTCATTTAACCGGCACATATTAATAACGTCGCGTATTGCTAACTAAGATAAACTATATCAAGTACTTATGGGGAGTTTTCAGCCTCAATTGGCGATATATTCCCTTTGCACTTTCTGACCGCCCTTTAGAACGCTTTTGACGGTCATCTGGCTACCTGGCAACGGGTTCCTCCTTGCCAATTCTTCAACTTCAGAATGAATCGCTAGCGCGACACTGATTTCTGCCGCGCGGGTGGCCGACCTCGCGCGGCGGATGAGCCCCGATGAACGTTCAAGCGCCACACGAAAAGGGAAGTGACAGTTGATGTTCCCTCGACGAGGGTGTCGAGTGTCGAGGACGGAATCCGGCTAGTGCGGGAGCCAGGAGGGAAACTCGAGGACCCTCCTGGACTCCCCGCAAGCTTCGGGATCTTCGAATATGAGTTGGGCGAGAAAGCTGGGCAGCGGCGCAATCTTCGCCCGATCGTACCTGTATACAGCGCCCATAAATTCTGAGCCTGGAGCGGGAGTCCAGTCGTCTATGCGGAGGCCCAGTCCCAGGTCTGGGCGGGGTGTACGCATCTCGAGATCCGGCGACCGATAGATGGCGTTGTTGCACGGATAAGGATCAAGATCGGCTAGCCTGCGACAGACTACTGAAAGGCTGCCCTTTCAATGCCGAACAAGCACAACATCCCGCGGCGCCACCACATCCGGAAGATGAAGTTTCGGGTGAAGAATTGGGCGGAGTAAGATGCAGGACTTCGGCGTCGAGGCAGTTTGACGTTATGGGTGACTCCAGAAGTGCTGGATGGTTGGCAGGCGGTTCGTCGGACTACCCCTGGCGGGCAGTCCAGCTACTCCGGGCTTGCCATCGAAACGGGCATGATGCTGCGCCTGGCATTTCACTTGGCATTGCGTCAGGCCGAGGGGCTGATGGCTTCCATCTTCGTCCTGCTGGATGTACCGCTGAGCACGCCTGACCACAGCACTTTAAGCCGAAGGGCCAGGACCATGGAGTCAATCTCCAAGGGCTGTCTCCTTCCTGATGGACCGATCCACTTGTTGATCGACAGCACGGGGCTGAAAGTCTTCGGAGCAGGTGAGTGGCTTCAAGAAAAGCATGGCGCAAAAGCGCGTCGCACTTGGAAAAAGCTACACCTGGCTGTGGATGCCGACACCGGAATGATCATGGCCTCGACCCTGACCGGGAACGATGTCGGAGACCGCTCGCAAGTGGCGCCGCTGCTGGATCCGATCGAGGCGACAATCGCCAGTGTCACAGCCGACGGCGCTTATGACGGGATGCCGACCTACGACGTAGTTGCCGGTCACGGCGAAGATGTTCGAGTGATTATCCGGCCCCATGTGACAGCGGTCCTCAGTGCCGATGCCAAGCGCAACCCATCGCAGCGAGACCAGCACATTCTTTCGATTGCAGCTCGAAGAAAGCTGGGCTGGCAAGAAGAGACTGACTACGGCCGACGCGCTCTGGTTGAAACCGCGATGGGCCGATACCAGGCCATCATCGGTCCTCGCCTAGGGGCGCGCAGCCGCTCTGGTCAGAAGGCTGAAGCAGCTGTCGGCGTGGCCGTCCTCAACCGCATGCTAGACGCGGGAGGCCCGGACTCCGTCCGCCGTCTCAACATTGCTGCGTAATCCATCTGGGGAATGGGAAAACTCGACCGAGACTCGATCCATGCAACAACGCCATTTCAACCCTGGACTAGCAGGCACAACAGAACGCCTTCAGGTATCAATGTGATTCGTTCGTGATGTTCAACCGCATCGGTTGGTTCAAGCGAAGACTAGCAGTGCGGAATTGGGGCGCAGCGAATGCTGCGAATGCGGGAACACGCTCCTTACAGCGCCGACATATTCACTTTTCGAATACGTTTTCGATCTGCCCCACCTTTTTCTGGACTTTGCCGCGTTTCTGTTCGGCTTTGCCTTTAGCCTCCAAGTTCGGATTGTTCGTCACTTTGCCCGTTGTCTCTTTGACGGCGCCTTTTACTTCATGGATATTTCCGCTGATCTCATCCTTTGTGCTGGGCTTCATCTTTTTTCTCCATTTCGTCAGAAAACACAAATCTGCGGATCCCCACGTCGGGGTCTCCTTCTGCATTCGATCTCTTGTCCGACTTCAGAGCTTCAGCAGCCGGTCAAAGAAGGAACGATAGCGCTGCAGGGCAACGCGCAGGTCTTCTGTGGACACGTTGTCCCCTTGGTCCCATTGCTTCTCCAGGCCTGAACGTTCATTGGCGAAGCCTTCAGCAAGTCGCTGCATCACCGCTGCGACAAGTTTGTCGGCGTCTTTGACTGTCCCACGTGGCTCGTCGACGAAACAAGTCTGTATCTTGATCCACTGCGACCGGAAATCTACCATCTCCGACTCAGAAAACAAGGGAACAGATTCCGAAGTTGCAGCCGCCCGATCCAAGGCTTCCGACTCGTGACCGTTCACAAGCCTGGGTTCATTGAGCTGCTTTGGCGCGCCGTTCTTCGCCAGGTCGGCCGTCGTAAGCTCTTCATCGAGAGTCTTAAGCTCATCCATCATGCCACCGCCTTTCGTTCCACAGTCGTTGGTACCTCTACCAGTTCTTCAAAGAGAGAACGGTAGTGAATCATCGCCGTTCTTAGATCTTCCGTGCTTGCCTGGTCTTTCCCAAGACGAAGCGCAATCTCATGCGCAGAGCGATAGTTCTGCACCACTTTGGGATGATCAACAGAGATGTCGGCGGCACGTTGATCGAAATCGGATACGGGGTAGCCACGAGTTTGCATGACCGAGGACACGAGGTCATCCGCTTCCGCAACTGCCCCCTTTGGAGAATCGACAAAGCGAGACTGTACCGCCGCCCACTGTTTCGAATAACGTTCGTGCTCCGTCGGATCAAGATCGCGAATCTTGAGCTTTTCAACCCGCTTCGCGCGATCCTCCAGTTTTGATTCGGCTTTTCCTTCTGACCCATGGGCCAATACCGCCCGGTCATACTCAGAACCGAACTTTTGGCGCAGGCCTGCTGTTGTACGTCTGCGATTTCGCAAGTACAGCCAAACCAGCACAGCCGCGATCACGATCAGCACCGCAACTATGACAATCATTTTAGGATCGATCTGATCCAGATTCATTAGAACCTCCACGAAACCATTTGTCTCTGCGAGATTCTCATTGTCGAAAGAACCTCATGAACGGCCATCATCACGCTTCAAGCAGGAGAAATCTGGTCAGAATTGAGCGCCGGTTGAATCCGAGCTCGTGACGACCAAGACAAGTGCACGTTTAGTTCAGGGCTCATTGCGGCCTCCAAGTTAATGAACGGCATCTGAAACGCC
>PLKU01000393.1:13229-13709 GCA_003140705.1 Acidobacteriaceae bacterium | reverse complement strand
GACTTGTGCAGAGGTTCCCTAGGCTGTTGGAGCACGCTCGGTGCCAATTTGATCAAAGCGGGAAGTTCCCTGATTGCAGCGTGTAACAGTCGGCGAGGGCAAGGGATGGTGTGGAAGAATCTTCACAACACGGGAAACTCTGACCTAGTCAATCGACAACCATTCTCCCCGCAATGGGGTTCACGGGTGACGCGGCAAAATCAAAGTGCTGTTTGATGTTATTGAACTTGAAAATGCAATGGGATCGGGGAGGTGTAGACGGTAGCCCGATGAGAATTGCTGATAATCGGTAGTGGTTGAAATCTGCGTTGATGGCATTTGAGAGGGATTCTAGCTATCCTGTTCTTGGACTGGCTCTCGGTAGGGCCTTAGGTCTAGTAATTCCTCAACTATAAACGCGGCTGTCGTTCCGTCTGAGAACGTCACAATCAGGCCCTCCTCGCCGTCCCTTTCAGCATTCAGTATGTATATTCGCTCTGC
>PLKU01000393.1:0-13163 GCA_003140705.1 Acidobacteriaceae bacterium | reverse complement strand
CGGATCGGAGTCTTTCTTCTTGAAGCACTGTTCAGCCATTTGTATGTCTAGGGCGTATTTTACCGAAAATCACCCTAAGAGCGCAATCTGATCCTCATGGTCAAAAGGGGCTATCTATTATCCCCATCATCGCTGTAAACAGTTGGGATGGACGCGGATGATTCTGCGCTGGAATTCGAGTGTCCTGTTTGCGGAGCGATGCCGATGCAAAAGTGTGCAATGAAGAGTGGCAATTTTTGTTCTGAGCCTCACGCTGAGCGCAAATTGAGCGCCAAAGAGCACCATCTCAGGTTCATGCCTCCGCGACATTCGTCCCCTCAGAAACCATCCAATTCATTAAGAATCACTCAAACGCACGAAGCCTCTCGGAAACCAACGAAGGATTTTGGAGTTTGGCGACTCCTAATCCTGCTACGATTGCGCAAATGAACCACTGGGCCATTCTCGTCGTTGAGTTCCTCGGTTTCACTGTTCTGGTCGTGGCTATCTTATTAGTCATATGGATAGCCTCCATGATGGACACCTTCGACACAAGCGCTGACAGCCAAACGATAAACGTTGCCCATCAAAGCCACAGTAACGCACTATCAGGACACTGCCCTCTGGTTCACATCTTCACGTGGCTTCTATGCCCAATGCTCCGAGTGGATCACGCTCTCGTCAATTTGCGATAGGATAGCTAACATCATGATTGCGGTTGCGCCTGGGAGAACCCGCGATATCCTGAAACAAAAGAAGCGTTTCTTCTGAGGAAAAGATTGAAACACCCGAATCATTACGAGTTCTTTCAAATCAGCCCCAATGCTGAGCCCGAGATAATCCACGGTGTTTACCGGATTCTTGCGGCACGCTTTGGTCCGGACAACCTGGAGACTGGCGATGCTGGCAAGTTCTTGCGCCTGCAACAAGCCTATGAGGTATTGTCCAGTCCGGAGCGCCGCGCCAAATACGACGAAGCTTGCCCAGCGGAGGTATCCGAGCCGGATCAGTCATCGGACTGGATTCGCTTTATGGACAACTTCGAGAGTGAGGTGAATCGGCGGTTGGCGGTGCTGGCAATGTTATATGTTCGGCGCCGCACAGACCCTGACGCTCCGGAAGTCTCACTAAAGGAAGTTACAACGCGCTTGGGAATTTCCCGAGATTACATGGAATTTACGATTTGGTACCTTCAAAAGAAGGGATATATCAACCGTGCCGACAACTCCGAACTTACGTTGACAGTGGAAGGAGTGGACTTCGTAGAAAGGCATCGCAGGAGCGTTCCGGCTCGGAATGGAATGCCGACTGATGGTGCCGGACTATACGCCATCAATGAGCCCGGAACCCAGCGAGATCTGAAATTCTTGCCGATGTCGATAAATGAGGCACAAGACAGGCGCCTTGGCGGAGATCGCCGCAAACGAGCATGATTAGGTGCGAAGACCTTCTCATCTCTTCTGTTTACGTCAACTGGCCCATACCTGAGCATTCAAGTTCAAGAATCAGGTGCTTATTGAGCCCATAGTGAATTGTGCCAGGCGCAGGTCTTGGCCTTGAATGGAATGAGAGACGGATTGCAAATCCGGCAATCGGGCGAACAAGCAACTCGCTCAATTCCTGAAGCGAATCCGGTGCGGCAAAAGCTAGAGATCCAAAGCTGAACTAGATGCAAAGCGCTGACATCCACCAACGGACACGGCTAAATCACTTGCCCAGCAAAAGTCAATTGCCTGGCCGATCAAGATTCTGCGTGAAGCGATGCGTTGGCCCGATGTCGCGAATTAACGTAAGCGTCCCGAGTTCCCCTCTGGCATGAGTCTGGCTTCGAAGCCGAGTATGCCGTCATGGGTGTCGCTGAGGAAGATGGAGTTGCGCGTCGCGTTCGCAGGTGGCGAACGGCGTCGGAGAAGCGGCGGATTGCGGAGCTGACGTTCGAGCCGGGTGCGAGTGTGGCGCTGGGGGCTCGTGCGCATGGTGTGAACGCGAACCAGTTGTTCAAGTGGCGTCGTGCCCTGAAGCGGGGCGAACTGAACGAACCTTCGTCGGGACCGACGGGGTTTGTTCCAGTCATGTTGTCTGCTGCCTGCGTGGCGACCGGCGCCACAGGTCAGGTTGATGCGAAGGAACCGCCGGCTCCAGGCGGCTCGATACACATCGAGTTTCCTGATCGCTGCAGACTGAGCTCGATTCCCATCGCCAGACACTGTCCCAACAAGATGAGCAACTGCGTTCAAGCAGCGAGCAGATTGAGCATCTGAAGCTGGTCATCGAGAAGCTGCAGCGCAGGGGCGTCAAAAGCGAGAAGATCGTTATTCAGCTCGAACAGCTTGAACTTCATCTGGAAGAGCTGGAGTCCTCGCAAGCCGAGATGGAAGCCGCTGGTGATCGGGTGACACCGGCTGCGGAACCTAAGACGAGATCCCGACGCAAGCCGCTGCCCGAACATCTGCCATGCGAGGGGGGGAGTGTCACTCCCCAAAACGGGCCTCATCGGCGAGAATACACATTGATGGTGAATTGGCTTCCGGGGGCAGAGTTTGGAAAGAGTGCGAGACTGAGTCTGGCGATTGCCGGAGTGTTGCTGTGCGCCTTGCCGATGGCGTGGGCACAGGCAAACGTCTCGTTGGCGACCGCCCCGTCCGACGCTGGCCAGCCCCGCAAATCAAAGGAACGCGCGCTTTCCGATCGGTTTCCCGATAAGCCCTCGCTGCCGCCCTCGCTCACTATCCCCGTGGAACCGATTGGATTCACGGCGCCAAGCCCGGACTATTTGGGGGCACGCATCAGCCAGGCTTCATTGGACTTTCTTAGTGACGACCGACTCCTTTTCACTTTTCGCGTACCGGGACTTATACGTCGTGAGCAGGGGGCCAGTGATGGAAACGAGCGCCAGATTCGCGCCGTAGTCGTTTCACTGCCTGAGGGCAAGGTCGAGTCAGAAGCCTTGTGGACCGTGCACGACCGTGTGCGCTACCTGTGGATGCTTAAGGATGGCCACTTCCTGCTGCGTGATCGAGAGAGTCTGCAAGAAGGCGACGCCAAGCTGGAACTGAAGCCACTGCTCCAGTTCCCTGGGACATTGCTTTGGCTCGAGCTTGATCCTGCAGAGCAGTTTATGGTGACCAACTCGCGGGAGCCTGCAACGACTGAAACAAAGCCAGGCCAGGTACCCAGTCCCGACTCCGCCAAGGCGAATGTTGCTGTGGATGGGGAGGAGCCCGGCGAAAAGAAGGACTTGGTTCTGCGGATTTTGCACCGTGAGTCCGGCCGGGTGATGCTGGTGAGCCGCGTCCCCGCAACAGTTCATCTTCCCATCAACTCTGATGGATACCTGGAGAGCTTACGCGGCACGGGACAGCAGTGGTTGATCAACCTGAACTACTTCAGCGGCGGGAGCAAGATTCTGGGACGAGTGAACTCGAGCTGCTCCCCTGCTTTTGACTTTGTCTCACAACGGGAATTGCTGGTTACGGCTTGCGATGGGGAGGGCGGGCGCAAGCTGGTGGCTATGGACACGGATGGTCACCGCATTTGGGAGGATTCCACTTCAGCGGTGGCAATCTGGCCGCTTTTAGTGATGGGGCATGATGGCTCCAGGCTTGCAGAAGAAACTCTGGCCATTTCCCATGCGGTCAACGCCTATCAGCCCATCGACCGAGAAGACGTGAAAGGGCAGCTGGTCAGGGTCTTCGATGCGGCTAACGGCAAGGTGGCTCTTGAAGCACCTGTAAGCCCGGCCCTTGATGCAGGAGGGAATGTAGCCATTTCTCCGTCCGGCAGGCGAGTGGCGGTGCTGAATGCTGGGGCAATCGAGGTATTTGACCTTCCTGCGCCGCAGCCACTGGAGGAGCCCAAGCGTAACCAAACTGGCCGCTGATCCTGGGGCATCTGGATTCACGGCCTGTCCTGGCCCGTGTAAACTGGTCGATGGGAGATTCTCCTTGGCTTCCGCTGTAGTCAATTACACCGCTGCGGCGGTTTCCGATCGTGGTCGCAAACGTCCGTCGAACGAAGATGCATTCGGCTACTCCGTCGAGCACGGAGTCTATGTCGTCTGTGACGGCATGGGTGGCGCGGCTGCAGGAGAGATAGCCAGTTCCCTTGCGGTCGACGAAGTCCTGCGTCTCCTCAGCGGCCGCGCCCAGGATGTGACGCCTCCGATTGTGGCTGAGCAGGCCCTGAGCGCTGCCAATGCTGTCATCTTCTCCCGCTCTCAGCGCAACAATAAGCTAAGTGGCATGGGTACCACTTTGGTGGGGCTGGTGGCAGAAGAGCGTCGAGTCTGGGTGCTCAACATAGGGGACAGCCGCTGTTACCGTTACCGAAATGGACGCTTGGAACAGGTCACTCTGGACCACTCGCTCGTCGAGGAGCAGGTCAGGTTAGGCCGAATGACACACTCCGAGGCCTTGCGATCTCCACTCAGAAACGTGATCACGCGCGCTCTCGGAACTCAAAGCCAAGTGACGCCGGATATCTTTGAACTTGAAGCTGAACCGGGCGACCTATTTCTACTCTCCTCCGACGGACTGACGCGTGAACTCTCCGACGCCGAGATTGAGTCCTTGCTCCGGGCCGGTGCTGCTGGTGGCGCCTCGTTGCGGGACCTGTGCACCCGACTTGTCGAGGCCGCGAAGAAAGCTGGCGGCCATGACAACATCACTTGTTTGCTGGTGCGAGCGGAAGGGTAAGCGCGGTTCCTTCATTGCCGGGGCCGCCATATTGCTGAGGTGCCTAAGGACTCTTCCATTTGTGGTCCGATTGCACGGGCGGTGTCGTTAGGGGTAACATTCTTTTCGGCGGAAAGCAACGATGAACACGGAAAGCAAGAGCAGATCGCCTGTCGTTGATCCGGCATCGATTCCCCAACGGAGGCTGTACACCGGATTGACGATGCCGGCTGTAGGCCTGGGGACGTTTGGATCAGATCACGTGAGCCCAAGCCAGGTTGCCGAGGCAGTCGAAGGTGCAGCGGCGGTTGGCTACCGTCATTTCGATTGCGCGTCAGTCTATGGAAACGAACCGGAAGTTGGGGCGGCGCTCGAGGCGGTTCGTCGTAACGGAATCAATCGCGAGGAACTTTGGGTCACGTCGAAGCTGTGGAACGACAAACACGCTGAGGACGATGTTATCCCGTCGTGCCAGCAGTCGATGGGCGATCTTCGCCTGAAGTATCTCGATCTTTACCTCGTTCATTGGCCATTTCCCAATTTTCATCTGCCGGGCTGCGATGTGAGTTCGCGCAGCGCGGATTCCAAGCCCTACATTCACGCCGATTTTATGAAGACGTGGCGCAAGATGGAAGAGCTGGTGGACCTGGGATTGGTTCGGCATATTGGCACCTCCAACATGACCATCCCCAAGCTGAAGCTTGTGCTGCGGGACTCTCGCATCAAGCCGGCCGTGAACGAGATGGAACTGCACCCGCATTTTCAGCAGCCGGAACTATTCCAGTTTGTTGTTGAGAACGGCATTCACCCCATCGGTTATTGCCCCATCGGATCGCCGGGACGGCCTGAGCGCGACCGTACTCCGGAAGACACTTCTCCGACTGAGGATCCAGTGATTGTGAAGATTGCCCGGGCGCACGGGATTCATCCAGCTGTGATTTGCATCAAGTGGGCAGTGCAGCGGGGACAGACGCCAATTCCATTTTCGATCAACCACTATCGCGCCAATCTTGAAGGTGGGGCCGGCGATCCGCTGACAGGCGAGGAAATGCATCAGATTGCGGCCGTTGACCGCAATTGCCGGTTGATCAAGGGCCAGGTCTTTCTGTGGAAAGAAGGGCAGACCTGGGAAGACCTATGGGACATCGACGGGGAGGTTACACCGGCGTAGAATTGCGCTGGCGCAAAGACGGCTAGAATCGGGCATGTAATCGATTACATCATTGGAGTTGACTGGAATGAAGGACCCTATTGCCTCCGAATGGAGGCGCCGATTCGATGAACTTTTGCCGTTGTTCGGGCATCGCAATTGGATCGTGGTTGCTGACTCGGCGTATCCCACTCAATCGAGGCCTGGGATCGAAACCGTAGTCACCGACGAGGATCAGCTTTACGTGGTCCAGATGGTCAGGGATGCAATTGCTGCTTTCGGCCATGTTCGGGCAAATATCTATGTCGATTCGGAGCTTGGATTTGTCCCGGAGAATGATGCGCCGGGCGTCGCGGACTACAGGCGAAACCTGGATGCGGCGCTGTACGGCTTGGGCGTGAAGTGCATGTTGCATGAGCAGATCATTGCCAAGGTCGACCAATCTGGCGAGGTTTTCCGGATCTTTGTGATCAAGACGAAGATGACGATTCCGTACACATCGGTTTTCTTCGAACTGGATTGCGGCTACTGGAACGCCGAAGCGGAAGTGCGGCTCCGACAGGCCATGCTCGCTTCGGTTCCCGGATAGTCCGGGCCAACTTAAAGGACGCCGAGAAACCACGGCCCTTGTCTTTTGGCAGGAACAAGACCCTGAAAGGAATGAACTCGGAATGGCGTTGAACAGGCGCGAATTACTCCAACTGATGGGCGGCGCATATTCCGCTCTAGCACTTTCAAGGTTTGCGGCGGGTCAGGCTGGCCAGGGTTCTAACTTCCTGCCTACTCGCAAGTCCTTGCAGAGCTACCGGATTCCTGACTGGTTTCGCGACGCGAAATTTGGGATTTGGTCTCACTGGGGTCCCCAATCGGCTATCGAACAGGGGGATTGGTACGCCCGGAACATGTACATGGAGGGTTCGGAGCAGTACTTGTACCATGTTGAGACTTACGGTCACCCGTCCAAGGTTGGATACAAGGATCTTGTAAACGACTGGAAGGCCGCAAAGTGGGCCCCGGAACATCTGATGAGCTTGTACAAGAAGGCAGGCGCGAAATATTTCGTGAGCATGGGTGTGCACCACGATAACTTCGACCTTTGGGATTCAAAGTACACGCGCTGGAACGCGGTCAAAATGGGCCCCAAGAGAGATATTGTAGGGACTTGGGAAAAGGCCGCGAGGAACGAGGGATTGCGTTTCGGGGTGAGCGAGCATCTTTGGATCAGTTACAAGTGGTGGGCCGTGAGCCATGGAGCCGACAAGGCAGGGCCGCTGGCCGGGGTTTCCTATGACGGAGTCGATCCGAATTTCGCGGACCTGTATCATGATGCCGATTGCGCGCGGTTCATTGAAAAGCTCGATTGGGACGACGATGGTATTCCGGATTCGTGGAAGCGTCATTATCTTGATCGCATGACGGACCTGATCGACAAGTATCAGCCTGACCTGCTTTACAGCGACGGTCACCTTCCGTTCGAAGATTATGGACTGAAGATGGTTTCGCACCTCTACAACGTGAGCGCGCAGTTGCATGGGGGCGCGACGGAGGCGGTTTACACCACGAAGGAGAGCTCCGATTGTGCCATTGGCACCTGCCTGCTGGATCATGAGCGTGGCGTATCGGACGGGATTGCGGCGAACCCGTGGCAAACGGACACCTGCATCGGGCAGTGGCATTACAAGCGGGGCCAGCAATACAAGTCGGCCAAGAAGGTGATCGACTTACTCACCGACATTGTGAGTAAGAATGGCAACCTGCTGCTGAATTTCCCGTTGCCCAATTCAGGTGAATTGGACCTCGAGGAGATGACGACGCTTGAGGGCATCACTGCATGGATGGCCGTGAACAGCGATGGCATTTACGGCACTCGACCGTGGAAGATCTACGGCGAAGGTCCGTCGACACTGGTCAAGATCGAAACCGGCAACTTCAACGAGGACAAGAAGAAGGATCTGACTGCCGAGGATGTCCGCTTCACCACCAAGAACAGCGCAATCTATGCATTTGTCATGGGTTGGCCCACGAAGGCCGCTGAGGTGCATGCACTTGGTCTGGCTAGCGCGCAGAATCCGGGAAAGGTTCGCAACGTGGAACTGCTTGGCCACAAGGGTGAGCTCAAGTGGAAGCAAGACGAGGCTTCATTAAAGGTCGAAATGCCCGAGGAGAGAATCTCGGATGCAGGCATTACGCTGAAGGTTGAGCTGGCGTAGAAAGGCTTGTTCTGCAAGGTTGGTGAGAGTCGGGCCTTCAGACTGAAACTGGATCCTTCGCCTTTCGATCACGCCTTGGTTTGCCGACCTTCAATGGCGTCTCAGCGGCCAACTCGCTCTCCGCGGATTGCAGGTGGCGTTCCATGGCGAGGCGCGCTTCATTGGGGCGGCCTTCGCGAATTGCGCGGTAGATCTCCCGGTGCGCCTCGAGAGAGTTCTTGCGGTCTCGTGCGCGCTGGGCGGTCTTGCGTCGCTCGTCGTAGAGGGCGGTTGAGACCGTCTCCATCAACGCGGCCAGGATGGGATTGCCGGAGGCTTCAGCGATGGTCCTGTGAAATCGGACATCGTGAATCAGGTATTGCGCAGGATCGTCGATGGTGGCATACATCTCGGCCAATTCTTCCGCAAGCACTGTAAGTTGTTCTTCTTTTCCGCGCTCGGCAGCAAGAGCCGCAAGACTCGTCTCGATGAGCTTGCGAACCTCAAACATCTGCCAGTGTTTGAATCCGTGCAATGCGCCAAGCAATCCGAGGGACGACTTTCCAATCTCCGGCGGACCATCCGCGACAAAGGTTCCCACGCCGTGGCGCACTTTCATCACACCCATTGCGGCCAGGTATCCGATACCGGTTCGCAGACTGGCGCGGCTGATTTTGAGCATCTTGGCAAATTCTCGCTCCGGAGGAATTCTGTCGCCGGGTTGCAGCGTGCCATCTTCTATCTTTGCCCGTATGTGGTTGACCACTTGAGCCGTTAATTGAGTGTCGAGAATCCCCGCCTTGTCAGCTTGCATAGCGCACAAATCCTCATGCAAAATGTGAGGCTTCCGCCCACATACTGAGGGTAGCACCGGCAGACGATTTTGCCCATTCACCAAAGAAAGTGGTTGGTGGATTCCACAACGGGCCGCGCCGGCGGTCTGACCTCCAGAAGACGTTAGGACAGGAGAGGAGGTGGCCGGTCTGACGGTTCGGGATGGCAGAAACTTCGACGGATTTCCTGGCACAAGTGCCTTTGTTTTCTGGCTAAACAGGGTCAATTTGACGTTTGCTACCTTGAATCACTTCGTTTTCCAACGTACCAATTGGGTCGATAGTGATCCGAATCCGATCTCCCACGGCCAGTGTGAATGAGTCGGGTGGGACAATGCCTGTCCCGGTGAGCAGAAACGTGCCAAATGGAAAGGTGTTGTCACGGAACAGGTACTCGACGAGGGTCGCGGGGGTGCGCTTTAGTTCGGCCAACGTCGTTAAGCCGGAAAACTCACTATGGCCGTTGCGAAGGATCTCGAGCTGTATGGAGGTTGAGGAGGGTAGAGCGTCATCGCCAATGAGGACACAAGGGCCCAAGGCGCAGCTGCGGTCATAAACCTTTGCCTGGGGCAGGTAGAGCGGATTTTCTCCTTCAATGTCACGCGAGCTCATGTCGTTGCCCACTGTGTATCCGATGATTTGTCCTCGAGGATTGATCACGAGGGTGAGCTCCGGCTCGGGAACTGACCACGATGCGTCGCTGCGAATTCGAACCTGGCCTCCGGGACCCGCTACCCGGCTTGCTGTGCCCTTGAAAAACAACTCTGGACGCTCGGCTGCATAGACCCGATCATAGAAATCACTCCCGCCCGCGCTCTTTGACTCTTCCATTCGTGCGCTGCGACTGCGGTAATACGTAACGCCCGCAGCCCACACCTCCTGATTTCCAATGGGAGCCAGGATTTGAGGGGATGCGAAATCATTCGAAGTCTTTCCCTGGTCGATGATTGAGAGTAGATACGCTTGCAGATTGTCATGCGTGATCAGCGCATCCCATGAGGTGGCGGGAACTCGGTAGTAGGTTCCGTCCTTCTCAACGAAGGGCCCTTTTTGACTTCTGTAAAGCTTCACTTGCGCTCCTCCAACTTGGCAATGATCTCGTCGACGTTGTACACACAGCCTCCCCAGACACCGCCGCTGGCCTGCACCAATGCGGCCCAAAGGCGAGTATCATCGGGCAACAACGGGTGAGGACGCAGGTCGGTTCGAAGCTTCCGCTCGGCGAGCAGGTGCGAGCCCGCTTCGGCACCGAAGACCGAACCTGTATCTCCAATTAGATTGACTGAGCCGAAGAGGGTTGCGCGATCGATCACGATTTCGATCTGATCGCCTTCCTGAACTTTTCCGATGGGGCCACCTGCAAGTGCTTCTGGAGAGATATGGCCAACGCATGCCCCGGTGGAGACACCGCTGAAACGCGCATCGGTCAAGACTGCCACATGCTTGCAGTGGGGAAGCTGTTTGAGCGCCGCGGTGATCTGATAGATCTCCTGCATACCCGCACCTGCGGGTCCTCCACAGATGAGGACAACCACATCGCCGTGCGCAACTTTGCCGGTCTTGATGGCCAGGATTGCCAATTCTTCAGAAGTAAAGACTTTGGCGGGGCCAACATGGCTATAGACGTTGTTCTCATTGACGAGCGAGGAGTCAATGGCGGTGCTTTTAATGACCGAGCCCTCCGGTGCAAGATTGCCCATAGGAAAACAAATTGTAGAGGTGAGTCCGCTGGAGCGGGCCCGATTGGGCGACATGATGACATCATCGGGATCAATGCCATCGCGCTCTTTGAGGACGCGGCGGAGTTCGTGGCGTCGGGGACTCTGTTGCCACCAATCGAGAGACGCATCGATCGTTTGTCCTGAAACGGTTTTCGCGCTCGTGTCGATGAGCCCGGCTGCTCGCAGGTGCAGCATGACCTCTGGTACGCCACCTGCAAGAAAGACCTGGACCGTCGCGAAGTTTCGAGGACCGTTGGGTAGTGCATCGACCAGCCGCGGCACCATGCGATTGACTTCAGCCCAGTCGGCGGCCGTGGGTCGTTGCAGGCCTGCCGCATACGCTATGGCGGGAATATGCAAGAGAAGATTTGTCGATCCGCCGAACGCAGCATGGACGACCATCGAGTTGCGGATTGCCGATTGTGTCAGAATCTGGTCAGTGCCGAGGCCCAGCTGATGGAGGCGCAAGATGGCGCGGCCTGCTCGACGCGCGGCGTCGAGCCAGATGGGCTGGCCCGAGGGCCCGAGCGCGGTGTGGGGCAATGCAAGCCCGAGTGCCTCGGCAACCACCTGTGAGGTTGCCGCGGTGCCCAAGAACTGACAGCCTCCACCTGGAGATGCGCAAGCGCGGCAACCGATTTCGGCAGCATACTCCAACGTGATCTGATTTTGCGCGAAGCGCGCACCGATGGTCTGGACTTTTCCAGCATCTTCACCGGATTCCGGGAGAAGCGTGACCCCTCCGGGAACCAGAACGGAAGGACTCTTCCCTGAGGATGCCAGCGCCATCATCATTGCCGGCAACCCCTTGTCGCAGGTCGCAATGCCGATTACTCCCTTGCTGGTGGGCAGAGAACGCATGAGGCGGCGAAACACGATTGCAGCGTCGTTGCGGAAAGGCAGGGAGTCCATCATGCCGGCAGTGCCCTGGGTGCGGCCATCGCAAGGATCAGTGCATGCGCCGGCAAAGGGAACGGCGTGCAGCGCCTTCAGTTCGCGGGCGGCCGCTGCTACCAAGAGGCCGACCTCCCAATGTCCGGTATGAAAGCCAAGAGCAACGGGCTCTCCATTGTCGGTGCGTAAGCCACCATGGGTGCTGAGGATCAGAAACTCAGGGTCGAGGAGGCGGTTGGGATCCCAGCCCATGCCGGCATTCTGGCTTAGGCCAAACAGATTTCCAGAAGGCTGAGTGAGCAGCATCTCCGCGGACAATGGCAGGACACCGGCTGGACCCTGCGCATGAGTGGCGACGTTTAGCAGACTGGGGTCCGCTGTCTCCAGAACCGAACTAAGAGAGGGAATTGAGATGGGAAGGCCCTTTCCACCTCAAGTATAGTGACCAACTCGCTGTTGGTGTAGCTCGACCTTGAGATGCTATAAAGCTTGGGTGGATGAGGGTGCGCAAAACTCGGCGGTGCAATTGCCGGGTTTGCGGCGGCGTTGGGTTTATCTCATGCCCGCGGTTTTTGTCACCTATAGTCTTGCTTATCTCGACCGAGCGAATTATGGTTTTGGCGCAGCGGCTGGACTTGCACAGACACTCCATATCAGTGATTCCAGGTCTGCCTTTCTAGGGTCGCTCTTCTTTCTCGGATACTTTCTTTTTCAAATACCGGGAGCAGCATATGTGCGACGCAATAGCGCTGCACGGCTTGTGTTCTTTGCACTTCTAAGTTGGGGCGTGCTCGCGGCCTTAACGGGGGTGATACGAGAATTCTGGCTACTGGCGCTGGATCGGCTTCTTCTGGGTGTGGCGGAGAGCGTGATCTTTCCGTCGATTCTGATTCTGTTGACAAGCTGGTTTACCCGCGCGGAACGGTCGCGGGCGAACGCGATCTTCATTCTCGGGAATCCCGCCACGGTCTTGTGGATGTCCGCTGTTACCGGGTACTTGATCAAGGCGGTTGGCTGGCAGATGACCTTTGTCCTTGAAGGGATTCCTTCCGTGTTGTGGGCATTCGTCTGGCTGGTTGTGGTCCGTGACCGACCACACCAGGCTCTGTGGCTTAGCAAGGAATGCTGCGATCAGCTTGCGTCTAAGCTCGAACTCGAACAATTGACAATTCCGCATGTGGCTAACTTTCAAGCGACTCTTCGTTTGCCAGGCGTGGTGCTGTTGTGCACGAACTATTTCTTCTGGAGCGCGGGCATCTATGGATTCGTGCTGTGGCTTCCTACAATGATTCGCGCGGGATCGGCTCGAGGGATTGAGACTGTCGGGCTGCTGAACGCGGTTCCCTTTCTGCTGGCAATTGTTGTGATGCTGGGGGTGGGGCATTTCTCAGATCGGACGCTCAGCCGGAAAAACTATGTTTGGCCATTCATGGTACTCGGAGGGGGGGCGCTTTTTGTCTCGTATATGACGGCTGGGCACAATTTCTGGTTGGCGTATGCCTTTTTGATTCTTGCCGGCGCCGCGATGTATGCGCCCTACGGGCCATTTTTTGCGATTATTCCTGAAATGCTTCCGATGAACGTTGCAGGAGAGGTGATCGCTCTCATTAATAGCTGTGGGGCTTTGGGCGGGTTTGCCGGTACATGGCTGGTTGGCCTGTTGCAAGCGATGACAGGCAATTCGCGCGCTGGCTATTTTTTCATGTCCATGTCGTTGCTGCTAG
>PLKU01000571.1 GCA_003140705.1 Acidobacteriaceae bacterium | reverse complement strand
GTTAAAACCGTAACTTTCGGGCCCGACGGAATATTGGCGAACACCTCAACGCCACCTTCGACACCCTAGAAATTCCCTCTGAGCGATCGTGATACCCGAGCGTGGACCTCTTAAGTTGTTTCTTTCTTTTCTTCCATTTAGAGCTTGGTTTCGCCGTTTAACCTTGGTTGGCTCCCACTCAATGCCAACTCCCTCAGTAACCGGTCAATTCCGTTGCGTTTCACAGGGAATCTCTGGTACCGTTTTGAAGGACATTAAGGCNNTCGACAAGATCGGCGTCAAGCTCACCACGCTTAGCGCCAAGCAGGCCGACTACCTGGGCGTGTCCGTGGACGGGCCGTACAAGCCCGATCATTACCGGTATTAATGCATGGAATCGCGTGTTACATTGAAGTGAAATCTCCGCGGGAGGCAAGTTTGCCAAATACTAAAAAATACCTTTTCACGTCGGAATCCGTCACGGAAGGTCATCCGGACAAGATCGCCGACCAGATTTCCGATGCCATTTTAGACGCCTGCCTGCGTGAAGACCCGAGCAGCCGCGTCGCCTGTGAGACCCTGACCTGCACCGGCCTGGTCGTCATCGCCGGCGAAATCACCACCAAGGCCTACGTCGATTTCCAGAGCCTGGTCCGCGGCGTTGTGGCCTCCATCGGCTATGACAACGCTCTCTACGGCTTCGACTCCAATACCTGCGCCGTTATCTCGAGCATCAACAAGCAATCCGGAGACATCGCCCAGGGCGTCGACACCGGCGGTGCCGGCGATCAGGGCATGATGTTCGGATACGCCGCCAACGAAACCCCTGAACTGATGCCGGCCCCCATCGCCCTGGCACACAAGCTCTGCCGGCAGTTGACTGCGGTGCGCAAAAGCGGCAAGCTTCCCTACCTACGCCCTGACGGCAAGAGCCAGGTCACCGTCGAGTACGACGAGAATTGGAAGCCTTCCCGCATCGATGCAGTTGTTATCTCCAGCCAGCATGCCGAAAGTATCAGTAATGAGGAATTGCATGCCGACATCCTCAAACACGTCATCCAGGCAGTCCTTCCTGCCGCGTGGCTTGACGAGCACACCAAGTACCACATCAATCCGACAGGCCGTTTTGTTATCGGCGGACCTATGGGCGACACCGGGCTCACTGGCCGCAAGATCATCGTGGACAGCTACGGCGGCGCGGGCCGTCACGGCGGAGGCGCCTTTTCCGGTAAGGATCCGACCAAGGTCGATCGTTCCGCGGCTTATGTGGCCCGATACATCGCCAAGAACATCGTTGCTGCCGGCCTGGCTGATCGCGCTGAAGTCCAACTTGCCTATGCCATCGGCGTGGCTGAGCCGGTCAGCGTCCGCATTGACACATTCGGCACCGGCAAAGTCGGAGAGGCCAAGCTTACTGAGCTCGTCCGCAAGAACTTCTCGCTTACGCCCAAGGGCATTATCGAGAGCCTCAATCTCCGCCGCCCCATCTATCGGCAGACGGCCGCTTACGGCCACTTCGGCCGCAGCGAACCTGAATTCACCTGGGAAGCGACGGACAAGGCGGCTACGCTGGCGGAACAAGCGGGCCTGTTGCTTGCTGCCAAGTAAGCCGCGGCTCAATCTCAAAGCGCAGATACAAAGAATGGGATCCAACAGACGATGGATCCCATTTCTTCTTGGTCGACGTTTTCATTGGGTCTTGACCTTACTGATCAATGACCTTGTCTGTTGCCCAATCCCCTAATCAAATACAACGGTCTTGTTTCCATAGCAAAGAATGCGCCGGTCGAGGTGCCAGCGGACCGCCCGGGAAAGCACGATCCGTTCCAGATCCCGCCCGCGCGCTACCAAATCCTCCACCTGGTCGCGATGCGAAATCCGCGCTACGTCTTGCTCGATGATCGGTCCATCATCAAGCAAATCTGTCACATAATGGCTGGTTGCTCCAATCAGTTTCACCCCTCGCGCATGCGCGGCATGGTAAGGCTTGGCCCCGGTAAATGCAGGCAGGAACGAGTGATGCACGTTGATGATCGAAGCTGGATAGCGCGCGACAAAGTCTGGCGAAAGTATCTGCATATACCGCGCCAGCACAACCAGGTCAACTCCGGCAGACTCGAGCATCTGCAGTTGCCGGGCCTCAGCCTCGGTACGCCCCTCCGCTGTGACCGCAGAATATTCAAACGGTATCCCGTAAAACGCCGCCAGCCTTTCCACGTCCTTGTGGTTTGAAAGAATCAGGGGAATCTCACACAGCAACTCGCCCGTGCGCCACCGGTGCAGTAGATCGGCCATACAATGCAGGTACTGGGAGCAGAACAGAGCTACTCTGGGTAGCCGTCCACTGTAGCTCAGTTTCCAGCGCATCCCAAGTTCCGCTGCCATCGGGGCGAACGCCGCTTTGAATCCCTCCAGGTCAAACCGTTCGGGTCCCGTCTCCTCACCGTTACCGGTGCCGTTGAGCGCCCACTCGACGCGCATAAAAAACAGTACCAGGTCGTGATCCTGGTGCTGGTCAGCATGCAGAATGTTGGCGCCTCTTTCATAGAGCAGGGAAGAGACGCGAGCCACCAGACCCTTGCGATCAGGGCAGTCAATAAGCAAAACGGCAGAATCATTCATCTTCCATTCAGCTTAAGCTAAGAGCCGTGTTCCTCCACCGTTGAAAGCGGAAGAACAACGAAGACGAACCGTGCTAAAGTCGAATGCAAATGGCGCCCTTTCCCAGTCCGGAACAGAAGATCGCCGCTCTCGGTCTCACCCTCCCTCAGTTGCCCATGCCGGGCGGCAACTACGTCTCCGCCAAACGGATGGGCGAGATTGTCTTTCTCTCCGGAGTTATTTCAACGGGGCCGGATGGGATCATTACTGGAACAGCCGGCGCCGGCAGCACTCTGGAGGAAGGCTACAAAGCGGCCCGCGCCTGCGCTCTCACGCAGCTAGCGGTGCTCAAGCGCGAACTCGGTTCCCTGGAGCAGGTAGTCGAGGTGCTCAGCGTAAACGGCTACGTGAACGCCGTAGCGGGCTTCGGCCACTCGCCTGCGGTCATCAATGGCGCATCCGATTTGCTGGTTGAAGTATTTGGCGAGGCGGGTCGGCATGTTCGCGCAGCCGTTGGCGTAAGTGCGTTGCCGCGCAATGCATTAGTCGAGATTCAAATGACCGTGAGAGTGAAGGGATCTTGATGGAACGCACGCTTGCCGCCGAGCCGATTCACTCGGTTTGGGACCGCTCGCTCGAGCCCCGCCTGCGCATCGGCTCTGGCGACGAAGTGCAGATTGAATGCGTTGACGCCAGCGGTGCACAAGTGCAGCCGGGCATGAATGCAGCGGAGTTCCTCTCCATCGACCGCACTCGTATACACGCGCTCACCGGCCCCATTTGGATCGAAGGCGCGGAGCCTGGCGATGTGCTGGAAATCGAGGTGCTGGCCACGCGCCACAGTGGCTGGGGTTGGTCCAGCGTCATTGGGGGTTTGGGCTTCCTAAAGGACCGGTTCAGTGAGCCGTACCTTTTTCACTGGGAACTTGAGGGCGAGAACACCCGTTCGCTGATTCCGGCAGTCGTGCCGTTGCGGCCATTCTTGGGGGTTATGGGCGTAGCCCGCGCAGAGGATGGCGCTTTCCGGACCCGTCCACCTGGGCCTTTCGGCGGAAACCTTGATGTTCGCGAGCTCTGCGCCGGATCCACGCTCTACCTGCCCGTCTACAATCGCGGTGCACTCTTTAGCTGTGGCGATGGCCATGCGGCGCAAGGCGATGGCGAGGTCTGTATCAACGGCATCGAGTGCCCCCTTGATGTCACGCTGCGCTTTCATCTGCACAAGCATCAGTTGCTTACCGGCCCGCTGATCGAGGCTTCTGAAATCGTGGCTGCCGATTCCACCGCCAACGCCTGGGTCGTGGTTGAAACAGGAACCGATCTGGCTGATACGGCTNNCCCGAGCCGCTACCAGCCGCATGGTCGATTTGCTCGTAAGCCGATGGCGGTTCAGCGAAATTCACGCTTACATTCTTTGCAGCGTTGCACTCAAATTGCGCCTCAGCCAGGTGGTCAACGAGCCTGTGCACACAGTCAGCGCCGCTCTCAGCAAGCAGATTNNCTTCCCGATCTCAGACTGTTTCCAGCCCAATGACCATAAACGATCCGGAGGTTGTTGCCGAGTTGCAGGCGCTCTATCCTCGCCACGAGGAAGCCCTGGTCACGAACGATGTGGACACGCTGGTGGCGATGTTTTGGTCCGGCCGAGAAGTCATGCGCTTCGGCATAACAGAGAATCTTTATGGCCCCGGCGAGCTTTCCGCCTTCCGCAAAGGACGGGCCGCCGTAAATCTTGCCCGGACCGTGAAGGGCTCGACATCGTTAGTTTTGGTCGGGATTTCGCCAGCATCACTTTGGAGTTTGAGCGGAATGCCACCTCTGGAATTGTCCGCGGCGGTCAGAGCCAGGTGCGGGTCAGGCTTCCCCAGGGCCGGCGGATCGTTTCCGCCCACGTCTCTCTGTTGTCGCCGCTCTGACCGCGCCGCGATCCCGCGCAATCGCCAGGCTATTCGGTCAGAATCACCGCCAGCCTTTCCTCTCTTGCCCCCACAAACGCCGCCTCCAACTCGGACGATGAAGCAAAAGTTTTTCCCGTAACGTGTCGCGCCGGGAACGTGAATTCCAACTTGGCTTCCGCAAAGGGCCACGGTGCCAGGCTGAAATGGCGCTCTCCATGGGGGGTCACATCGACTTCGGTCGCGCCCCCGCCAACCAGTGGGAGCGGATGCAACAGGTTTGCCGGGCTTGCAAACGAAACACATGTCAGCAGCGATAGGTTGTCGCAAGCCTGCAACAGCCTGAAGTGTTCCAGAATTGTGTGCTCGTCCTTTGCAAACGCAGTCAACCCAGCGTCCGCGAAGATTGCCGATATTAACTCGTCTTGAAATTTCCGCTGATGATCCAGAAATGCGTCCAGCAGCTGCAGTCCCTCTGCCGCAATCGTCGAGCGGTCTGCATGGGCAGTCAGCAAGCTATAGGTATGCATTGAGATCAGCAGGCCCGCGTAAGGATCCTCGTTCGCAATGACGCGTACCGCGCGTTCGCGCACGGCAAGATACTCTTCAAGATCGATCTCCTCGAACGCTGAATAACTTCCCACAAGCTCCGTTGAAAACGCTGAAGGCTTGCCCTCGCGCGTAATGGATGGATGCGCATCGCGAGTCGCCCAGCCATCGTCATGACAAGCGATGCCTTTAAGCACCCGCGCACGCGGTTCCGGTTTGCGAAACTGCGCGTTTCCCCATGCGGTTGCAAACTCCCCGGCCAGGCGAGCATGATCAGGATGCGTAATCAACCACCAACCTGTTGGCGACTCCATGCGTAGCATTGATCCTTCCTTTATTCGGCCGTTTGCGGGCGACTCGACTCGTGCCAGTTATGTAGAGCCAGCCACTCCAGGAACATGACGATGAAAAAGAATGCGAACCCAAGCACCGTCGCTGCAAATACCAGGGCAAACAGGTAGCCTGTCTCCATCTGGTTGCTGGCGTAAATGATCGCATAGCCCAGTCCGCCTTCGCCTACGCGTGTTGATCCGGCGAACAACTCGCCAGTAATGCCTCCAATCACGCTGATGCCCGCCGAAATGCGAATGCCCGTGAAGATGCTAGGCAATGCATTCGGCAAGCGCAGCTTCAGCAGAATCTGCGCCCGCGAAGCTTTGTACATCAGGAAGAGATGAATCAGATTCTCATCCACGCTGATAAGTCCTTGTGTTGTGTTGGCAATGATGGGGGCCAGGCAAATAATGAATGTCAGAATCATCACCGGGAAGATTCCCGCGCCGGCCCAGTTAATGATCAGCGGCGCTATGGCCACGATCGGCACCGTTTGCAACAGAATCGTGTAAGGGTAAAGCGTTTGCCGCAGCCAGCCCCATTGCGTAAAAATCATGGCAACGCCGATGCCCACAACGATGCTGGCCACTAAGCCCCCCGCAGCTTCCGCTGCCGTAATCCAGAGCGAGGACAACAGCGAGGGAAAGCGATCGCGCAATGTCATCGCCACGGTTGCCGGCCCAGGCAGAATGTAGACAGGCAAGTGGTTGATCCAAATTACCGCCTGCCAAAGACACAACAAGCACGCTAGCACCACCGCGCTGTTGATCGCCACCATGCCCCGTCTGTTCATGTCTGGTGTACCCCCCGCAGCAGCCGCGATGCCTGTGTCACCGTCTCCTCAAACGCCATCGATTCGCGCGTCTCGGCCGTACGTGGCCAAGGCAGGCTCACCGCCATCTCATGTGCCACGCGCCCCGGATGCGGGGCCAGAATCACGATTCGCGTGGAGAGAAAAACCGCCTCGGCCACAGAGTGCGTCACAAACAGCACAGTCCACTTTTGTTCGGCATACAGGCGCAACAACTCCTCATTCAGTCGGTCGCGTGTCATCTCGTCCAGCGCGGCGAAGGGCTCGTCCATCAACAGAATGCGCGGTCGACTCACCAGTGCGCGGGCAATCGAGGCGCGCATCTTCATGCCGCCGGAAAGCTGGCGCGGATAGCTTTGCGCAACGTGCCCCAGTCTCACCAACTCAAGCATTCGCGCAACTCGCTCTTTGCGTAGCGCCCGCGCCGCATACTCCAACTCCAGGCCCAGGCCCACGTTATCTTCCACGGTTCGCCATGGCAAAAGGGTCGCATCTTGAAAGATAAAGCTCATCATCTCTCGCGCGTTTGCTGGCGTCATGCCATTCACTTGCAGCTGGCCCTCGCTCACCGGGCTCAGTCCGGAGACCAGCTTCAGCAGAGTTGATTTGCCGCAACCTGACGGGCCAAGGAGAGTGATGAATTCGCCACGCTCCACCTGCAGCGAAATATTCTCAAGCGCAGCCGTGTTCTTAAAGCGCTTGCTGACGCTGCGCAGATCGATCTCCTTGACCGCGACAGCGGCCTGCGTCACCATCCCGGCTCTCCTTTCACCGGCAGGATCAATGCAGATTGATGTGAGACTGTGTGCAGCAATTGCTGCGTCGAGCGAATCCAGTTCCAGTTGTCAGCAAGCTGTGGTGGCGTACCGGTGGATGGATTCCGGTCGTAGAGCGGATAAGCTGAGCTTGCAATCTCCAGGCGAAGTCGTTCGCCGGGCGCAAGTCCAAAGGCTGTTGGCTCGAGCGTGAACTCCCACTTGTGAACTTGGTCTGCCGTGTAGCTCGCGTTGCGAAAGAGCCAGGAACTGCGCGCGATTCCAATGCACAAGAAGTCCGCGCGTCCGCTCTGTGTCACACGCGCTATCTTCGCCGTAAAGTCTGCTTGACCAGCGGATGTGGCCGCATACAGCCTGATGCGCGGCTGTCCAAATATCTCTGTCTCGCGCACAACCGGCTCGGACGTATAAACAAGCAGATTGTTCTCCATCTCCAGCGCAGCCTGATCGTACGGACCATTCAGAGCCTGTACCCCGCCCGGCGCAAGCACGGGCACTTCCGGGTCGTACACAAACACGTCGCGCGCCTCATCGCCATCCGGCGCTTCCTTCATGAGCACGCCGTCACCCTTGCGCGAATTTGTTTTGCCCGACCCGCGAAGGTATAGCGTGAACTCGCTTCGCTCCGGCCAGTCTGCCGCACTTCGCCACGCATTGGGACCCATCGAAAAATATCGAATCCGTGGTTCGTCATTGAAATCGGGTTCATCCTTCAGCCAGTGATTAAACCAGCGAAGCAGAATTGCATCTGTATCCAGGTTTGCAGCGTCGCCCAGGTTTACCTCGCCTACTCGATCACCCCAGGGAATATGAACCCACGGGCCGGCAATCAGATATTGATTCGTTCGCGCAAACTGAGTCCCCGCCCCGCTACGCAATGCCAGATAGCCGGCGATGGAGCCTTCAAGATACGTGTCGAACCAGCCTGCAATATGCAATGCTGGAACTTGTATGCAACCGACTCGGTCGCTGATGTCCAGACCGCTCCAGTATTCACCTTGATCGCGATGCGAGAACCAATCACGGACATAACTGGGCAGTTCCGGGTCCACGATGGCCGGATGCGCACCATACGGAACGTGTCCGGCCTGTGCGCGGATGTTTGCCCACGCTGCTTCCAGTCGATCGCTCGTCGAGCGCAAACCTTTCCGCCGCGCATCCTCGCGCAGCATCTGGATGCCCCATCCGATGGTCGAATTCAAACGCAGAGCGCCATGATGATAGAACCAGCCATGGTACAAATCCGCCGCAGTCATGTGCGGAGCAATGCACTGCAGGCCCTCCGGCTGCTCGGCAGCCGCAAGCAGCTGCGTCGCGCCCTGGTAAGAAAACCCGTACATGCCAATGCGGCCATTTGAAGCCGGATGCCTACGCAGCCATGCAATGGCTTCGGCACCGTCGCGCGCTTCATGGCGAAACGGATAAAACTCACCAGTGGAACCGCCGCGCCCTCGCACATCTTGAATCGCCACATGATATCCGTGTCTCGCAAACCACACCGGGTGCGCATACACCACTGTTGAAGCAATATCGCGCCCGTACGGCTGGCGCATCAGCAGCGTGGGCCACGGTCCCAGTCCTGCGGGATAGTAATGATCGGAGACGATCGCGGTTCCGTCGCTCAGCCGGCACGTGGCGCCGCGCTCCTGACGAATTCCGTTTCCCCAATCGATAAGGGTCATCTTCAAGCCCCGTGCCTTGGCGTAAAGTTGGCCATCTCCACCAGCAGCTCCGCGATACGCGCGGCAGCATCATTGGCCCATCGCTCGCCATTCTGTGCCGTGGCACCGGTCGGGTCACCAAGAACACCGCTTGGCGCAATGTCCTTCGTCAGCCAGGCGAAGTTGGCCGATGAACCCTCCGGCTTCAGCAGTTCCGGTTGATCCACTCGCGCGATGTAATTGGTTGTGTATTCCTCCGTATGCACCAGCTCCGGCGTTGCATGCAACAGATACGCCGTCTCAATTTCGCCTGCGTGGAAACCGTAAGCCCTCTCCTGCGGGCTGACGCCGTCAAATGCTGCCCCAGGCGAGCCGAAAAGCGAGAAGGTGCGCAGGCCAAACTCCGCGCGCAGATCCCGCGCCAGCACATCTACCAAAGATGTATTGCCGCCGTGCGTATTGTAGAGAACCAGTTTTCTGAATCCTGCGGCTGCGATGCTGGCTCCCAGGTCGCGCACGACGGCAAGAAAAGTCAGCGCGCTCACTGAGAGCGTGCCAGCAAAGCCGCTGTGCTCGTTGCTCTTTCCGTAGCAAACCGGGGGCAGCGCATAGATCGGCATTGCTTCTGGCAACAGCGACAGAGCCTTGCCAAGGAGCAGGTTGTTGATCAGCGTATCAGTCGCCAGCGGAAGATGATGGCCGTGCTGCTCAATCGCGGCTGTCGGCAGCACCAGCAGAGTGCTTCCTCTCGGCAGCGCGTCCACTTGCTTCCACGTGAGATAGGCAAAGTACCGTTCATCGGGAATCCAGGTTTTCAACGCGTCACCGCCTGTTTACGAAAGCTGATCATCTTGCCTGGATTCAGCAGCCCGCGCGGATCGTACTTCTGTTTTGCAAGCAGCTGAATGTTGTCGGGGCGGAACCGCCCCCCGTCCTCTAGGTAATTCACGTGTGGATTGGCGACGAACACGCCGATCGATCGGCAATATGCAATCATGTCGTTTAATCGCTCCTCCGTGGTAAAACGAACCACGGGAATGGCGCCGGGAACTACCACGCCGTCGCCGTTCTTCATGAATTCGATGTGAAACAGAATCTCCTGGCCATAACGCTCGCGCAAAAGCCTGAATTGGTCGCGACATTCAGTCGGAGAGAATCCGCACTGCAAATAGGTGTACGCCGGATCGGCCTTCATGGCCCATAACGTCGTGTGGTTCCATGTGTAATCGCTCAGCAGCGGCTGTGTGCGCGGTCCTTCATAAGCCCCGGCGAAAGTTACCTCGCCGCCCGCTGCCAGGGCCGCTGCGCGCAAGGCCTCAACCTGCGCCGTTGCAATCATGACCAACGCCAGCGTCTTATCTGCACGCACGACCTGCTTCACGGGTGTGAAGAAAAATGGGATGGGCCACTCGAAAACCGTTGCGAGGCGCTTGGTCCACACCGGATTCACTGCAATTGACTCAGTAAAGCTGAATCCCTGGTCGTAGGTTTCAAAGGCCGCAGTCATCTGCGTCCACTCCACCGCCGGTGCAAGCGCAAACCAGATGCGCGTAAGCACGCCGTTGGTGCCCCACGCATGCAAAATCTCGTGCACCGCAGCACCCTCGTGCAGCACTACGCGTGGCTTCTCCTCCATCGTGACCACTTCAAAGGCGCGCACGGTGTCGAAGTCGCGCAATCCACCGTGCGACACTGAGCCAATACCTCCCGAGCCGCCCGCCAGAAACCCACCCACTGAAGCCTTCACCAGCGTAGATGGATACATGCGCAGCTCCCACCCTCGCTTTCGCGCCTCCGTCTCCAGAGCTCCCAGGCGCAGTCCTGGCTGGCAAACTGCTACTCCGTCCGGGGTAATCTGCTCCAGCTGGTCCATCAGTGAAAGGTCCAGTATGATGCCGCCTTCAAGGGGTACGCACTGGCCGTAATTCCCGGTGCCCGCGCCGCGTATGGTTACCGGAACTCCGCGTTCGCCGGCGAATCGCAGCACTCCAAGTACTTCATCCACGTTCACCGGTTGCACCGCGACGTCGCCCTTCTTGCCGACCAGCTTCGGCCGCAGCACCGGGGAGTACCAATAGAAGTCATGGGACAGCCGATCGAGCACCGCCGGCGCGGTTAACACGCGCGCGGCGTCGGCGACAACCTCAGACAGTCCTGCTGCAAGCGAATCCGGCATGCGAATGACCTCTCTGATCTGCTTCGTTCACTGCGAGCTATGTTCGTTTCCGTGTCGTCCAGAGTCGAAAAGCCTTGAGCATTCGGGGATCTGTAAACAGGCCGTAGCATCGGTCGCGCAATACCGGGCCGTCTACCGTGCACTTCATGTCGCTCCGCGCGACTACCTCTGTCGCTGGAAGCAAGATCTGGTTGCAATGCTTGTTTGCGTCTTCGATTGTCGCACCGTACACGACGCGATCCAGACTCGCCCACAGCGCGGTGCTCATGCACATCGGGCACGGTTCGCACGTTGTATACAGCGTGAATCCTGCTAGCGAAACCTGCTTGAGCCGCTTGGTGGCCAGGCGAATCGCACGCACCTCAGCGTGTGCGGTTGGATCGAACTCCTGCGCTACATTGTTCAGCGCGCGAAGCAGCAGCTTTCCTGATTTCGTGTGAATGATGGCAGCGCCGAATGGACGCGGGCGCGACGTGCTCAGGGACCTGGCCGTGAATCTCGCCAGCTCGGCCATCCGTGCTTCATCGAGTTCCGGAGCCGTGCCGCTGGGCTTCTTTCCTCGCCCGGATAAAACGCGACCGGCGTTTGAAGTAACTCCCATACTCGAAATTAGCATGAGGCGCAGCTCCCGCGCTCAACAAAACTTCTCCCTAACCGGCCATCGCCGAGCCCCCTTACAATCTTTTTATGACCACCTTTCCGTGGACCATCCGAGGCCTCCGCCACCAACTGGCAACCGGAGCTCTACGGCCAGCAGCCCTCGCAGAAGAGGCCCTGGCCAATTCCAATCGGAACCCCAGCCACAATACCTATCTCTGGCTGGACCCGGAATGGACCCGCTCTGAAGCAGCGCGCGTTGAGGCCATTTCAGCACGCAGCGGGGGCCCGTTTGGAGACGGACGAAAAGCGCTCTGGGGCCTGCCAATCTCCGTGAAGGATTGTTTTGATCTGGCCGGCTCTCCGACGAGTTGCGGAGTTCATTTGTATCGCGACCTGAACGGGACAGCCGCGAACGATTCCTGGCTTGTGAAACAATTGCGCGCTTCCGGCGCTGTCATCACTGGCAAGACGCACCTGCATCCGCTGGCCTACGGCATCACCGGCGAGAATCCGGAATTCGGCGACTGCCTGCGATCTGCGAATCCGCCCTCCCTCACCGGCGGCTCCTCAAGCGGGGCTGCGGCCAGCGTGCTTGAGGGTTCCGCTGTTGCAGCCATCGGCACAGATACCGGGGGCTCCGTTCGCGCGCCCGCTGCTCTTTGCGGCCTCGCCGGTTATCGAGCCACGCTCGGCCGGGGCGACTGGCTCGGCGGCGCGCACCTGGCAGAATCGTTTGACACCATGGGTTGGCTCTTTCGTGATCTCGAGGACGCACCGCTCCTGGCTGCCATCTTCGCGCCTCCTGAGCCCGTCTCACAATCCGGGTTCACCCGATTCGCTGTCGTTGATGACGGCTTTCTCGACGATTGCGAACCAGAGATTGTTGCCAGTTTTCGCGCCACCATCCAGGAGTTGCAAGCTCTCGGCCTCGAATTTCGTACCATCGATGCTGGTTGGTGGTCCGAATCCGGTGAAATCTTCGCGCTCATTCAGGCCTGGGAAGCAGCTCGCCTCCACGCGGGCCAATTCGATCGCATCGAGCCTGCGATCCGAGAACGGTTGGTAATGGGCGCACACATCACTCCAACTGAGATCTCCGCATTGCGCCAGCGCCATGCCGACTTTCGTGCGCGCATGGGCGAATTGCTGGTCGGAAACGAACTGCTCGTACTCCCCTGCATTCCGGTTGCTCGACTCGCCGCCGGCGCAGACCACAGCAAGACGCGCGGCCGCCTCCTGCGCTATACCACCCCATTCAGCCTGGCAGGAATGCCAGTCGTGGCCATCCCCTGTGTCACCGGTGGCATCCAAATCGGTGCGGCTCCGGGTGGTGACGAGCCTCTGCTCCAGCTCGCGGCCCTGCTTGGAGCTCGACGAAGGGCTGCTGGGCAATCCGGCGCATGATAACTTTCATAGTGAAGCCTGCGTCCCCGATTTTATTCGATCCCGTATGAGTGGAATTCCTGAGTTTCCCGTCTCTTTTCTTGCCGCATAAATCGCGACTGACAAAAAAGAAAGCTCGACAGATCCGCAGTTCACGCCACGTAACCTGAGGTCGATATTGAGATCAGGCAAGTCCATTCCCCGCGCAGCGCTCGTGGTTACTCTGGCCTTGTTCGTCAATGGTTGCCAAGGTAGGCAGCAGCCGACGGCAAACGGCCTGACCCCTGTACGTCTGCAACTCGACTGGTATCCTCAGCCCGAGCATGGCGGTTTCTATGCTGCACAAAGCCTCGGCTACTACAAGGCCGAAGGCCTCGACGTAACCATCCTTCCCCTGCCGCAGTACGGCAGCGTGGCCCAACTTGTTTCGACCGGCAAAGCCGATTTTGGCCTCGGCTCCAGCGACCAGATTCTTGAGTGGGATTCAAATGGCCTGCCTTTGCTCGCCGTGGCCGCAACCATGCAGCACGATCCCCAGGCCGTCATGGTCCACAAAGATTCGTCCATTCGCACGTTCAACGATCTGGAGGGCCACACGGTCGCCGCTCAACCTGGCGCCGTCTGGCTCAAATTCGTCATCAGCCGCTTCCACTTGCACAACGTCCGTCAAATCCCGGCGACGCTTTCCATCGCCAACTTTCTGGCCGACCCCGGCTACGTGCAGCAGATATTCATCACCAGCGAGCCATTCTTCGCCAGGCAAGCAGGCGCTGACGTGCGGACCCTGCTGATCAGCTCCTCTGGCTACGATCCCTATCGAGTGCAATTCACCACGCGCGGCTTTGCGGCTCAGCACCCGGACGTTGTGGCCAAATTCGTCCGCGCCAGCATCCGCGGCTGGCAGCAGTACCTGCATGACCCAGCCCCGACCAACGCGCTGCTACTTACCCTCAACCCTGCCCTCAACCCCGCACAGGTGGCCTACACGGCGGAGGCTCTTCGCGACGGTGGGTTTATTGACGGTGGCGATTCCAGAAGCGCCCAGACCGGCCGCATGACTGCGTCACGATGGACCGAGAGCTACGAGCAACTGAACTCGTTGGACATCCTGGATGGCCCGCTGGAGCCATCAATCGCTTACTCGCTCCAGTTCGCACAATGATCCGGCTATCGTCAGACAAGATCATGGTCCGCAAGCCACTACGCTAGTGCGGACGACCTGGCAGCACAAAATGTTCCTCGCAACGCGGCTCGTAGAAGTCGCCGGCCATGATGATGGGACTTTCATACGGAGCCGGTTTGCCATCGACGAGTCGCTGTGGGTAAATCGCCTTCGCACCGCAACTGCAGTACGCCACCAGTTCAGTGATGTTTCCCGAGTAGGTGCGCACCAGCCATGAAATGTCGATCATTTCGCCGAATGGCAGCCCGCGAAAGTCCAGTTCGAGACCGGAGACCATCACGTCGTAGTCCCATTCAAGAAGTCGCTTCGTAAACAGAAAAAGGTCGTGGACAAACTGGCCTTCGTCGATAGCGACACACTCCACGCGCTTGCCGATCCGTTGTTCAGTCTCCGCCAGAATCGGCAACACCGTCCATGGATCCGCAGATCTGAACTCGACTGCTTCCATTTTGCCGCAGCCATTTTGATTTCGGCTCTCAACTACCCCCGCGGCCGCTTTTGTGTCGTCGCTCGGCTTCAAAAGCATGACGTGCTGCTTTGCGAACTGGCGGCGCGTCTCGATGCGCCGCAGCAGTTCGGCGGTCTTGTTGCTCCGCATCGGCCCCACGATTAATTCCAGTTTCCCTGACACGGTCGTCTCCAACTTCCTTTTGCTTTCCGTTTCGCGGGTTCGGATCTTCCTGACATCGTCCCTTTTTGACCCGGCATTCAGCGGCAACAAAAGCCCGGCACCTAGAATAAACGGGCCAGCGCACCTATCGCTCTGACAGAGCCCCGGATCCGGGCTTAGTCTGGACTGGACCGCTTCGAGGTAACGATCGTGCAACTGATTGTTGATTTCATTCTGGAGTTGGACAAGCTCAAAGGTGTAACCCGCAAAGTCCGTCCCGTCGGCCTTTCCCGTTATGAAAACTCGGCGGAGCACAGTTGGCAAATTGCCATGCTTGCCGCCTCGCTCGCCACCTACGCCGACGCGCCCGTCGATATCAATCGGGTGATTCTCATGCTCCTTGTTCACGACATTGGCGAGATTGACACAGGCGACACGATGGTGTTCGTTGAAGGCGGCTGGGAAGAACGCAAGGCCGCCGAACTCGCCGCAGCGACGCGGATTTTCGCGATCCTGCCGGAAGGTCAGGGTTCTTCGTTCCTGGCTCTATGGCTTGAATTCGAGGAAGGGACCACCGCTGAGTCCCGCTTCGCGCACGCCGTCGATCGCGCTATGCCGGTCCTGCTCAACTTGTCGAACAACGGTCAAAGCTGGCGAGAAAACGGGATCAGCTATGAGCGAGTGGTGCACCGCATCGCTCCGGAGATCAATTCGGGCTGTCCGGCTCTATGGGAGTATTTGAAGGGGCGCCTCGAAGAGGTCNNATGGGATGGTTTGGCACCGCTGCGCCCCATTGACTGTCCAATCAGGTTGGCCACTCTTAAAGAATCCAACTACATCCCACTGTGGCCCATCAGCGCCCATGATTTGCAGCATCGGAAAATCACGCCCGACTACTGCTTTGCGCCAGTCTTGTTAGATAGCGTGCGAAACCAGGACGCGCGATCTTAGTTCCTGATAAGGGAAGGGGTTGCTATCCGAAACCTGCGCAACCGTCCCAGCCAATGTGGAAATCATCGTTCCAAAATGGAACTTGCCGGGCCGCCGAGTCTGGACTAATCGGTGCAGTCTCAAACAGTTACCCAGCAATTCCTGTTTTGGGCTTTCCAAAGTGCTGATTCCCGTTCTGGAGTCTCTGCCCTTCCTGGAATACACGCCCGCCCCCGCACCCCTCCCGTACAATTCCCCTATGCACGCCCTCCCACTTACGCCCTTCTTCCGGCCCGCCAATCGCACCCCCGCCCAGCTTCGCCCGCTTACTCTCTCTCCAGGCTTTGTCCAGACCGCCGAAGGCTCCGTGCTCGTTTCGCTCGGCAACACAAGGGTTCTGACCAACGCGACCATTGAGCCGGGAGTTCCCGGCTGGTTGCGGAACTCCGGCCGCGGTTGGGTTACGGCGGAGTACGCTATGCTCCCCCGGTCCACGGTGACGCGGACCCCTCGGGAAAGCGAGCGCGGCAAGATCGGCGGCCGGACCCACGAGATTCAGCGCCTGATTGGCAGAAGCCTGCGCGCCGTTGTGGATATGAAGCTTCTGGGTGAACGGACTGTAATTCTCGACTGTGACGTCATCCAGGCTGACGGGGGCACCCGAACCGCGGCCATCACTGGCGCAGCCGTGGCCCTGGCCCTCGCGCTCAATGCACTGGTTGAGGCGGGCACTCTTAAAGAGTCCCCGCTGAAGCAAATGGTAGCCGCAACGTCGGTCGGCATCGTCGACGGTCGCATGCTTCTTGACCTCTGCTATGAGGAGGACTCCGCCGCCGAAGTCGACATGAACGTCGTCATGACTGCCGATGGGGGACTCATCGAGACCCAGGCTACCGCCGAGAAGGGTTCGTATTCTCGAGCTGATCTAAACGGCCTCATCGATCTGGCTGAAGCCGGCCTCAAAGAGATCTTTGCCGCGCAGAGGGCCATCCTCGGCCAGTAGGACGTGGATAGGCGGCATGCGCTCCTGGTGTGCGAGCCGCACGCGTTTGAGCTCTTTCACCGCGCATGCTAACCTGACCTCGTTCTTGGTAGCTGATCTGAAGCAGTCCCGAAATTCCCAAAACGCCATTTTCCCAAAACGCCAAGGAGATTGAAAATGTCCCTGCGCATCAACGACACCGCCCCCGACTTCACTGCCGAAACCACCCGTGGCACGATCAATTTCCACGAGTGGATCGGCGACGGCTGGGCCGTTCTTTTCTCGCATCCAAAGGACTTCACCCCGGTCTGCACTACCGAACTGGGATATATGGCTGGACTTGCGCCTGAGTTTGAAAAGCGCAACACCAAGATCATCGGCCTCAGCGTTGATCCGGTCACCAATCACACAAAATGGGCAGCTGACATTGAGGAGACCCAGGGCCATGCCGTCAAGTTTCCCATGATCGGTGATCCGGAGCTCAAGATCGCCAAGCTTTATGACATGTTGCCGGCAGACGCTGGCGACACTTCGGAAGGCCGTACCGCGGCCACCAACGCAACCGTGCGCTCAGTTTTTGTGGTGGGCCCGGACAAGAAGATCAAGCTCACCCTGAGTTACCCCATGAGCACGGGCAGGAACTTCGATGAGGTTCTCCGCGTCCTCGACTCGATTCAGTTGACGGCAAAACACAAGGTGTCCACGCCGGTCAATTGGAAGGCGGGGGAAGACGTCATCATCTCCGGCTCAGTTTCCGACGCTGAGGCGAAGGCACAGTATCCAGCCGGGTGGCGCGCGCCCAAGCCCTACCTCCGTATCGTCGCCCAACCCCAATAAACTGGCAATCTATCGCAGCACAGCTGCCAGCAGCAGCGTCGTTCCCAGCCCGGCCACCGATAAAACCGTCTCCAGCACGGACCAGGTGGCCAGGGTTTCCTTCACCTCCAGCTTGAAGAACGACTGGATCATCCAGAAGCCGGGATCGTTCACGTGCGAGAGGATAAGCGAGCCAGTCCCGGTGGCCAGCACTAAGAGCTCGGGCCTCACGCCAATCTGGCCCGCCATGGGCGCCAGAATTGCCGAGGCCACGGCCATCGCCACGGTTGCCGAGCCCATGGAGATGCGGACGACCGCAGCTAAGACCCAGGCGAGCACAAGCGGTGGCATGTGCGCGCCCAGCGCCAGACTTACCGTGGCCTGCGCCGCACCGGAGTCCCGCAGGACGCCGCTCAAGCCGCCGGCGGCAGCCAGGATAACCAGTACATTGGCGATGGGCTCGAAGGACTCCGATGTCAGCTTTCGCAGCAGTTCTTTGCCGTGGTGCTGGCCTGTCTGGATTCTCGGCCCCAGCGTCAGCAAGGCCACCAGCACCGCAATCAGCAGGGCGATATCCGGGCTGCCCACCAAGTGCAGAATCTGGTTGGCACGGCTGGCGGGCGCAGAGAGCGAATCGGCCCAACTGCCCATAAAGATGAGCGCAACCNNACCGGCAGCAAGATCGCCGTCGCCGCCCTGAAAGGTCCGGCCGCCGGTGGAACCTGAGTCATCTTCGAGTTCGCCTCAGGAGAGGGCTCTTCGGCCCGCAGGTCTTCAGCAAGTGTGGGAGCAAACAGGGTCAGAGCTTCAGTGTTCTCATCCGGCTCAGGTCTTACCTTGCGTTTCTCCCATCGCCAGATGAGGAACCAGCCGAGAGCCGGCCCTGCGAGGGCAGCCGCGGGCAGACCGGCAATCACCCCAAAAAGAATCGTCCGACCCAGATCGGCGTGAAACTGAGTGGCCGCCAGCATTGCCGCTGGATGCGGCGGCAGCGTCCCGTGCACAATGGAGAGCCCGGCCAGCAGCGGGATCCCCACCAGGATCGGCGGCCGTCCGCTGCGCCGAGCGGCCTCAGCAACAATGGGCATCAGTAGGACAAGGCCGACCTCGAAGAAGACCGGCAGGCCCACCAGGATGCCCAAACCCATCAGCGCCCAGGGCAACCCGGCCTTGCCGCATCCGTCCACCAGCGCCCTGCCCAGGGCTGCGGCCCCTCCCGAGCTAGCGAGGAGGCGTCCCAGCACCGCGCCCAGGCCGAGGACTATGGCGATGTGGCCCATCAGATTACCCACGCCAGCCGTAAAAGAAAGGGGAACCTGCTTCAAGGGCATGCCAGACACAACCCCCAACCCTATGCCGGCAAAGGTCAATGCCAGGGCCGGATGCAGCCGGACCTTTGCGATCAGGATCAAGAGTGCTGCCACAGTTCCCGCCGCGCAGAAGACAAGGAACCAGCTGTCGGGGTGGGTTGGGGTGACGAGTAGCATCGGCAGATTATTCCACAGGCAAGCTGGCCCGCGCCTCGCTTGTGTTCAACAGCACACTTTTTCCTTGCGCCCCTCTGCTACCATAAGGACGATTGCAGTTCCTGCCGCCCGCCAGGCTGATCTTCCGCTTATTCGGGCCCAAGCGTACTTACGGCCGGAGCCACACGAGATCCAGTCAAGATCCAACCCAGAAGGAGAAACGACTATGCCTCTAGTTTCCATGCGGCAGCTCCTCGACGAGGCCGCCAAGGGCGGTTACGGCGTCGGCGCATTCAACGTCAACGATATGGAACAGATTCAGGCCATCATGGAGGCGGCGAAGGAAACGAATTCGCCCGTCATCATCCAGGCCAGCCGCGGCGCCCGCGCCTTCGCACAGGACCGCTATCTTTTTCACCTCATTCTGGCGGCCAGCGAGCTTTATCCAGACATCCCGATCGCCATGCACCAGGACCACGGCAACAGCTTTGAGACCTGCAAGAGCGCCATCGAACTGGGCTACACCTCGGTGATGATGGATGGCTCGCTGAAGGAAGACGGCAAGACCCCTTCAAGTTTCGAAGAGAACGTCGATGTCACGCGGCGCGTGGTGGACTATGCGCATGAACGCGGCGTCACGGTGGAAGGCGAGATCGGCTGCCTGGGCGGCATCGAAGACGGCCACGGCACCGGCCTCGATGGCCTCAGCCACCTCACCGATCCGGCTCAAGCCGAGGAGTTTGCCGAGCGCACCGGCGTTGATGCCCTGGCCATCGCCATCGGCACCAGCCACGGCGC
>PLKU01000466.1 GCA_003140705.1 Acidobacteriaceae bacterium | reverse complement strand
GCTTTTCAAGTTCAACCATCGATGAGCCTCCTCCCGGTTGCGACCTTTGCTGGGTGACCACTCGAGGAGTGCGCGACAGCATCGCCAACAGATTAACAAAGCAAGTGGCGATGAGGAAAGAATCATCTGCTCTAGGAATGGCCCAGGATGTCGCATCCTTCTCCTTCGACGAAGCGTCCGTTAGACCCCGTCCGGTTGCACAATTCATGCGAACTAGTCAGTAACCAAGTTGGAGTGATCCCCCCGGTTGAGACAATTCGAATTGGCACGCTTTCCGTCCACTGGGCGACTTCTAGCCTCGCCTATGGAGCCCCAGGACGCAGGTAATCTTGCCNNGCCGGTGCGGAGCAAGTTGCGGCGTAGGCGTCGGCGCCACAGGTGCGGCGTCGATTGTTTTGCGCTCCAGATCGGCCGCGCCTATCCGTCCTCCCTGCTCGGTTTCCATCAGCACTCGCACGCTTTTGGTCTTGCGAGGAATCCGAACTGTGAGCGGCAAACGCGTGACCGATTCCGTCCGTCGAGTTGGATCCTGCGTAGCCGACCACACGGTCACCCGCTCTATCCTGGAAGCCAGAATACTGTTGTCCCCGGTCAGGCTCACTGCAGCAAGAATCAGATTCGCAGAGCTTCTTCCGTCTTCTTGCGGCAGCCAGTCGAGGTTGTCCACTCTTAGCTGGACAGTAAACTCTGCCGTACGCGTGTCCGGGTGGCGTAGGACTCCGGATAGACTTACATCGAGTGCCGTATAAGGGATAGTCGAGCGGGCAGCCTCGGCGAGGTTCATCATCGTCTGTTGTCGTGGATTGCCTGGCGCATTTTTCTCTGGCGCAAAGTAGCCCGCCTTGGTCACTACCTCCAGATTCCGATCGCGTAAGGTCACGTGAATTCGCCTGAACTTGCCATCGTCGGCGCCGGCCTGGGGCTGATAAGTGAGCGTATAGTACTCCGAGCCCAACCGCTGAGACTGCCCGATCAGTTTGTCAACGTCGTTTCGGTTGAAGAAGAGTTTGCCCCCAGTCTCATTCACAAACACCCCGAAGTTGATGTCGCCCGCAAAGGGATCGCTATCGCCAAGGTCGATGTCCGATTCCATCGCACTGAGCGACATAACCCTGCCATTGACCTTCAGTCCTGGGTAAATCACGAAGAGGCTGATCCGCGCATCGACAAGCATGTTGGTCGTCTCATGCGCATAATCCTTCAATTCATTTACTACCTTTGGCGAAAAACCAATCGTATCCAGGTAGATGCCAGGACCGCCATGGCCCACCCACACAATGTTCTTCCGTCCTGGCACCCCTTTGTTCTGAAGCGCGATCTGCTGCAGAGCATCGATCGATTGCGCAAACCGCTCCCAGGCGAAGACGCCGTTCATCTCCTTGTAAGGCAGCGCGGCCGGCAAATGATTCAGTGCGAAGAGCAGGTCGGCTCTGTTGCGCGTGTAGCCTTGCAGCATTTCCAGCGATTCATTGCCGACAGCCATCAATTCTGCAGGTGCCATCAATTGCGCTGGTTGAGTGTCAAGAAACCTTCGTACTTCGTCGCGTATGTATGCAAAGTCCTCGAAACTCGAATTCAAGAGATCAAGAACAATAATCGTGACCGGAGCCTTTCCATCCGGGTTATCATCTCCGGCATTCGCACCCATCACGTGCGTGTCAGGAGATTCAAACGAGAAGATCCGCTGTGGCTTCTTGTCCTCGGTGATGGTGAAGTCGTCTTTGCTAAGACCTGTCACCACCGGGTGCCCCTTCTTGTCCAGTACGGTCACATCGAGAAAGACCAGAGTTGACGTGATCCGAAGTGTCGGCTGGCTGGGAGAATTCTGTTGGTTCTGTGCGATCAACGCTTGAACGGGGATGACAGCCATCAGAGTAGTCACGCACAGCAGTACTCCCATTGCCTTGGCATTCAGTTCGGGCTTATTTCCTGGCATGTACATTCTCACTGCCTCCCTCACACCATGATCGTCAAAGTGCTGGCTTCACGAAGCGCAATCATTCAACTCGCGCGCCCGTGCGCAGGCATACTGCCCGTTTCAGCAACCGCTTGCCGCGAAAAACCCGTGACTTAACGGCGGCAACACTTACACCGAGCGCATTCGCCGCCTCTCGGTGCGAGCTTTCCTCAATCGCACACATCTGTATCGTGCTCTTGCAGACAGAGTTCAGACGTTCAATTTCGGAGTGCAAGATTTCATTCATCTCCTTGCGAACGAATCGCTGCTCAGGATCTCTTTCTGGATCAGTGAACTCCCGCGCGATAGGTTCCTCGTCCGGGTTACGGGCATGCTCCAATGACAAATACACTCGCCCCTTTTGTTTTCGTAGCCACTCGCGGCCTGTGTTTTTCACAATCGCGCAAAGCCATGTGCCAATCTGCGACTCGCCGCGAAACTGCCGAAGGTTCTTGAGTGCCCGAAAGAGGGCCTCCTGAACTACATCCTNNCTTCGTCACGGTCGTGCGTTATGCACTGTGCCAGCCACAAGAGTTGCGCCCGCCGCTGTTCAGCCACCTGTGTGAACTTGACGAGCTTCCCTTCCCAAGTGCTTACCCCTGATTCAATATCCGGGGGAGCCATAGTGTTGGAGAAATTCTCAATTCCTCTCAGAGCTAGCAAAGTGATCCACGCTGGGACTTGTTCCGCAATCCCGCGATGCTCACCTGCCGTTGGCCCGTTGATTCCCAAGTTGCAAGCAAAGGCTGCTTTAGTCTCACCCTGTTCTGTTGCGAGAAACGGAACAGACGTATCCTCTCTATCTGAAAGTCCCGCGCTACAGAGCAACATTTCTGCACCTCCATTCGTACCATCCGGCGGCAAGACGCTCAATTGTAGAAAGTAGAAACTCCGGGGCCGCGATGGGAGCCACAAAATCGTCGTACAAAGCACAATCAAGGGAGCCCTCACCTGATCGGATCAGAAGGATTTTGGCGAGAGGCCATCGCTGGCGGATGAATAGACTGGCGTCCTCAAGTTCGAATTCGGATAGTGTGTTGTCAAGAATTGCCACCTGGATCGATTCCTCCTCTGGAATCACCCACAACTCCTGAGAATCTGTTGCAATGGTGAGCCGCCAGTTTGGTCCATCGAGCAAAGCATCGTGGACCATGCTCCCGCAATCCATCGGACCCACTGAGAGCACGTGAATAGCCTGTGGGATCCGAAGACACTTGCGGTTCAGACTTCCCATAGCTTCTTGGTCGACGCCGTTGGTTACAATGCAGAGCCTACTCATGCAACCTCCTCTAGATCGCCTTCCAGAACATAAAGAGGCGCCGAACCGTCCATAAAACGACTTGTCTCTATCATGAAGATGCTCAGGTTGGACGCGCCATAGAACACCACGCTCCAGTGTCCCGGAAGCCACTCCAACACCCTATCCATTTCGTTTAGCGAGACGGGAAGCACGAACGCGGTTGGGACCGAAAGCGGGGCATACTGAGCGTTGGCTCTGAGATCGAGCACAACGAGATTGCCGCCCTTTGTGAGAATCGACAGGAATTCGCCGATTGAAATCCATTGCATCACCCTGGTCTGTCTCCCGGCAGATTCGGGTACGGTTGTATCATCAACGGAAGGTTGGGGAACGGATAGTATGTTTTCGAGGGGTTTGCGCCTTTCCGGTTGCCTCATCCTCCATACGGCATACATCGGAACTGCCAGCGCAATGGCGGGCAGTGACCATAGAGAATTCATAGAGTATTCCTTCACTGAGAAATTGCTTCGAGATACGCTTCGTATCAGAGCACGCAGCAGCACGCGACTCGAACGCGGAACTGTCGTGCCAACTATGCGAGGAGGAAGCGGAGCGGAGGAGCGCGGGATGGGATCAGAAAACTGAAGAATGCTACGCAGCACTCATTCAACGGGGGGATGCAGGCGACCGCGCGGCTTGGGCTGGGAAGTCGCTGAATGCGCGCGGAAAATGCCTGGGGCCCGGGGGCCAAATGCGAAATTGCCTTGATGCTGGAAGCCGTCGCTACGGAAGCACCACGCGGCTCAATCCACAATTTCGCAACCGGGATCCGCCCCGAGTGAGAGGTATTGCGATGATAGAGGGACAGCTTGTAGCCATACCCCCACAGGACAACCGCAATGGCTAGTCCGACAATCCCGAGAGCACAGGGTCCAGATACCTGCCTCCACGCTGGATAACGGCCAGGTGTCTGCGCTCTCATGCTCAGAACGGGCTTCTGAGTAGGACTGGCTGTTATCGTGATTGGGTTTCGAGCTAACACCTCGTCAAACCGTCCCTTCGGTCTGCAAGAAAAAGCCTTACCAATATAGACTCCATTCCGGACGGAATGTGCTGTGCTGTTTAGACCAACTTCTTAGTATGTGGGTTACGACTTATTTCGCTCGAATGCATCAGTACAGTGAGAATCCGCGGTTCTGGAGAGAGAGCGGGACTAAATGAAAGTGACTACGGTGCCGTTCGAACCTAGAACCCCGAGGCGTTTGTTCCCCTTGAGCTCGCGTAAATCCTTTGGTATTGGCGAATTGCAGAGTGGGGACTTGCACTTAGTCCCTTTCACTCCGGGTTGTCGAACGTGACGTAGTTCAGTTGTCCGTCGCGCTCGATGCGCAGGACCACAGGATTTCCCGGCTTCAAATCCAAAAGCGATCTGCGCAAAGTCTCGAGCGAATCGAGCGTCGTGCGATTGAGATAATGAAGCACGTCACCGGGCTGCAAACCGATGAGCGAGGCGTTTCCCCCGGCAGTTAGCGCAGTCACAAGAATACCTCCCGGACTGCGCGTAGGTGAAATCAGCTTCGTCACAGAGTCTGTAATCGGGATGCCCACAATACACAGCTTGGGGATGATATTGGCTTCCGACTGCGTAGGATCGAGAATGCTCTCCGGATCACGCACACGCTCGGTGACTGGGACGTCCAAATTCAGCACGTCTGAGCCGCGCTGGACTTTGAAGGAAACAGCATCGCCGACTCTCTTCTGGAAGAGCCATACCGAAAGGGATCGCGGATCTTGAAATGGCTTGCCATCGATGGTGAGCAAAATGTCCCCGGGTCGCAGGCCGGTGCGCTCGGCAGAGGAACCTGGGATTACGTCTTCGAGGATCATTCCGGACTGCTGTCCGAGGCCAAGTCCGCCGGAGAGCGTTGGCGTGATTTCGCGTGCGAGAATGCCTATGGCTCCACGGCGCACGTGTCCCCGCTTGCGCAGTTGATCATAGACGAAGCGAATCATGTTCGAGGGGATCGAGAAACCTACGCCTTCGCTGCCGCCCGACTGCGAGACAATCATGGTGTTCATGCCGATGACCTCGCCGCCAATATCGATGAGCGGTCCACCAGAGTTGCCGGGATTGATGGCCGCGTCTGTCTGCAGATAAACCAGAGGACTCGTGCTGTCTAGCTGCCGCTGGGTCGAGCTGATCACGCCCAGGGTCACGGTGTTCTCGAGGCCAAGTGGGCTACCAAATGCAAGTGCGATCTGACCGACGTGGACATGATCGGAATCCGCCAGTTCGAGCGCAGGGAGATTCACCGCTTCCACCTTAAGTAGAGCAATGTCGGTCATTGCGTCGTGCCCTACAATTCTGGCCGCGAACCGCTGAACGTCCTCAGAACTGTTAGCCTGCTCGTTGCGATGCTGGAAAACCAGGACGGAGACGGAAGTCGCATGCTCAACGACGTGGGCATTGGTCAGAATGTATCCCGACGGATCCACCACGATGCCAGAGCCAACTCCCCGCTCTTTGGCAATATAAGTCGTCTGCCGGGTGTTGGAATCTTGAACCGTGGCCAAACCAGTCACTTCAATGGTCACCACCGCCGGTCCCACACGGCCGGCCAACGCCTGCAGCTCTTCATCGAGTTCAAAGATGCCGTGTCGTGCTGGAACCGGGCCGGCAGCCTTCTCTGCCGAAGCCGAAACTTGTGCGGCTGCAAGCGCCGTACCTAGAACGGCGATACCAATCACAAAAAGGCCATAAGCAATTGAATGGCGCACGGAATCCTCTCTCGCCAACATTCGATGATTCGTACCAAGTTCCTTTGTCATTGATCCTCAACAAACGTCGCAAAACTTGATTCGTCGAAGAGACTCGCCTCAAGAGCGGTGGCGTTGATTTCCAGCTACGACAGATTTGCGTAGCCTCGGCCAATAACACATGAGCGGGACAGGAAGAGTCGCAGTTACTTGCGGCCGCTGCGGAAGCCTTCGGGCTTGGACACCCATGGGCAAGACCAGAATCTTCACCATATCCGGGACCATGCCGAATGGAGTTGCGGCGGGAAACTCACAAGCAAAGAGCGTGAATCTCGATGGCGCCGTTGCGTTTCCGGATTCAGGTAGATGTTACGGTGATAACGACGTTGGCAGCGGACGAAAATACGGTCGATCGTCGGGAAGATTCCGCGCCGCACCAGACCAGCTTCAGACGATCTCCCGAAGCCATCAAAAGGTGCGGCACGAATCTGTCGCTAATTATGCGATAGGGGTATTTACTTGACGCCACCAACCCCAAGATGACGCCACCAACCCCAAGAT
>PLKU01000208.1:5979-8995 GCA_003140705.1 Acidobacteriaceae bacterium | reverse complement strand
ACGGAGTGGCCGAAGGCCATGAGAATTCCGAAGAAACCCAGTATGGGGACAAGCCGCGTTCCCCGCAGAAAGCCCAGTGCATCGGAGCTGAACTTGAGATTCGATGCAGTCGGCGGCGGCGGAAGGTGAACGCCCTTCACCATCACGGAGAAGACGCCCCACAGCAGGAGAATAATCACCATGACAGTGGTTATCTGCATTACACGCAGAGCCTTGCCGCTGGACTCTTCGATGCCCTTGATATTTTCCCACCAGTAATAGATGGTGACCGCAGCCGCGAAGACGGCAGAGGTGTGGTTCATGTCGAACTGAAATGCGTTGTTTTGCGCATCCATCAAAGCCGGAGGCAGCCAGTGGCTGTTGTTGGCCACTGTCATCAACTCGTTCATCAATCCTGTAATGTATAGCCCTGCGGATACGCCGGAGATTGGTCCGGTCAGAATGTAGTCGAACATGAGCGCTGAGACGCTTAGCTTGGCAAAGGTGCCCCCCAGGGCCTCCTTCACAACGCGGTAAACGCCGCCGCGGGTAAACATTGAACAGCTCTCGACGTAGACCGCACGAACCGCGAAGCTGAACAGCATGATGGCGAGAATGAACCATGGCGCGGCTGCGCCTACTGCTTCTTCAGCAATGCCCCCAGCATAAAAAGCCGATGATCCGAGATCGCAGAGGACGATGGCTGCTGCGCGCCAAAAGGAGATAAACGTGAGCATCACGGAGGACGCCACGATAAGTCGAACGCGGTTGGAGACTGGGGCGACGGTCGTTCGGGTAGATGCCATCGTGAGGGTGCCGGCGCGATGGCCGACTGTTCAAACTCGAGATAGCGATATCATCGCCGGCCCTGCGGTGAGTCTATTTCTGAATCGATACAGAGTCAATAAAAAACATGAGGATTAGCTAAAGGTTGCGAGACAAGTCCTTTTAATCCTTGCCAAACAACTCTTTACCGTCTTCCCAGAAACTGATGAGGACGACCACGGCGGAGCCGATCAGGCCGATAAAGAACATCCACGTCAATATGTGCATTCCGAGAACGGCGAGTATCATGAACCCGATTGTAGCCTGTCTTTATTGCAGCGCGACCTCAAAAACAAGCTGCATTTCGGAAAACGGTACTGCGACCCTGAGGTGTGGAGCGAAGTCTTCCGGCGAAGAATGTGGCCTGTAATCCGGTTCTCTTCGGGACAAGATACGCTTCAGGCAGCCCATGCCACGCAACGTCTGCATGGCGGCAACTCACTGCGACCAAGTGGCGGATGCGATAGACTCGGCCCTGTATGCGCCTTTTGTTCCTGAAATCTGGAGACTGGAAGCTGTGGGCCGCGGCGGGTCTTTCCGCCGCTTTGCTGGAGCTGCCATTTCCGCTGGCGGGTCCGCTGCCTGTCTGGCGAACTGTGTTTGCCTGGTTCGGCCTGGTTCCGCTTCTGGTCGCCATCTTGTCAAGACGGACAACGGAGCATCCCCGTCCCATCCGTCGAGCCTTTCTGCTGGCTTACTTCTGCGGCTTTCTCTGGTACATGGGCAACTGCTACTGGGTGCGCGATGTCATGTCCCGGTACGGCGATATGCCGCTGTTTGCACCTTCTATGCTGCTCGCGGGATACAGCCTGGTGCTGGGCCTCTACTTCGGGCTCTTCGGTTTGGCCGTGGCCCTGGTGCACAGAGCCACCGGCAGCATGCGGCTGGCACTGGCCGCAGCGCCCATCTTCTGGGCTGGACTGGAGTTGGCCGCATCGCGCATCACCAGCGTTCCGTGGGATCAGCTGGGTTATTCGCAGGTGGATAACGCGCTGGTGAATCAACTTGCCCCCTGGACGGGCGTTTACGGGATCAGCTTGGTGCTGGTTGCAGCGAATGCGCTCGTCGTGGGCGGGCTGCTGTTGGACCGTTGTTCGGGAAGACTGCCTTCGGGCATAGCCGGCGCCGCAATGCTACTGGTTGGTGCTGTTGGTGTGACACTGCAGCCACCTAAACCGGCGCCCACGGCCAGCGCGGTGCTGGTTCAGCCGAATCTTGACGTTGCCGACGACAACCGCTGGAATCGTCCCGGTGAGTGGGACGAGCATATTGCCGAGTTCGCCAAACTGGCCGGCGAGCAATGCAAGACCTACATCGCCGGAATTCCGCAGACAGGCGCATCCAATGGCGAGATTGTGTGCCCGCCCTATCCCACGCATCCTGATCTGGTGACGTGGCCCGAATCGCCAGCGCCGTTTCAGGAGGGGAATCCGCGCTTTCAGCAAGTGCTGGTGTCATTGGCCCGCCAGGAGCAGGCCCCGCTGGTGGTGGGCAACATTGGAGCGGATTTCTCTGAAGTTGCGGAGGACGGCGGCTGGCATTACTTCAACTCGGCGTTGATTGTTGGAGCGGATGGGGCGCGTGTGGGCCGTTACGACAAGATCCACCTGGTTCCGTTCGGCGAGTTTGTGCCGTTCCAACATTTGCTGACCTTTGCGCACAAGCTCACAGGGCGCGTCTCCGGATTCACGCGCGGGGAGGACCGCAAGGTTTTCAGCTTGAGCGATCACAACGGAGTACGGCATCGCTACGGCGTCTTCATCTGTTATGAGGCAGTGTTTGCCGACGAAGTACGCAAGTTTCCCGAATTGGGCGCCGAGGTGCTGGTCAANNGCTGGTACGGCGACACCAGCGCCGGATGGCAGCACCTGAATATGGCGCGCATGAGGGCTGTCGAGAACCGCCGCTGGATCTTGCGTGATACCAACAACGGTGTGACTGCCGTGATCGATCCCTATGGACGTGTGCGGCAGAGCATTCCACGCCACCAGGCAGACTCGCTGCCGGCCCAGTTTGGCTTCCGCGACGACGTGACGTTCTACACCGCGCACGGCGACGTCTTTGGATGGCTTTGTGCCATACTGGGATTGGGGATTGCGGGCTGGGCAGTGATGACCAATCTTCGCCTCAGTGTAGCCAAAGTTCCATAGTTCAAATCAAAGTCAGGTCATAAGAGCAGATATGTCGTTAAACGATCTCGAATTCGCATATG
>PLKU01000208.1:0-5902 GCA_003140705.1 Acidobacteriaceae bacterium | reverse complement strand
GCTGGTGCGCCGCACCGGTGACATTGAGGCCTACTTCGAGCTTGCCCGCGAGGGCGAAGACGTACTGGCCGACCTGGAACGCGACATCAAAGCCCTGGCCACATTCACCGAGGAGCTTGAGGCCCGCACCATGCTGAGCGGCGAGGCCGATCCGCTGAATGCTATTGTCACCGTCCATCCTGGCGCGGGCGGCACAGAGAGCCAGGACTGGGCCGNNTGCGCATGTACCTGCGCTGGGCAGAGCAGCAGGGTTTCAAAACCGAAATCAACGACTACCAGGACGGCGAAGAGGCGGGCATCAAGTCCGCTACGTTCACCATCATCGGCGATTACGCCTTTGGACAACTGGCCGGCGAGAGCGGCGTTCACCGGTTGGTGCGCATCTCGCCTTTTGACTCGGCCAAACGCCGGCATACGTCGTTTGCCTCGGTATATGTTTCACCGGAGATTGACGAAACCATCTACGTGGATTTGAAGCTGGAAGATCTGCGCATTGACACATATCGCTCCGGCGGCAAGGGCGGCCAGCACGTCAACACCACTGACTCCGCGGTGCGCATGACGCACCTTCCAACCGGAATAGTCGTGCAATGCCAGAACGAGCGCAGTCAGCACAAGAACCGCGAGAAGGCGATGAAGATGCTGCGGTCGCGGCTCTATGAATACGAATTGGAAAAGAAGCGGGCCGTTTCGCGGAAAGTCGAAGACTCGAAGCTTGAGATCAATTTCGGCTCGCAGATCCGGTCGTACGTATTGCAGCCATATCGGATTGCCAAGGACCACCGGACCAAGGTGGAAGTGGGCGACGTGGACAAGGTACTCGACGGATATCTGGAGCCATTTCTGCGCGGCTATCTGCTGGCCAAGCGGCGGGGAACCGCGAATGACGCGGCAGCGGACGACGATCTGGATGTGTAGAGGCTGAGGAGCGGGTCATGGGCAACGATCCATCTGTCATTGACGAGATGCTGCGGAATGCGAAGGCCATCGCCGTGGTCGGTATGAGCGACAAGACCTGGCGAGCGAGCCATCATATCGGGCGCTATCTGGCCGAAAATGGTTATCGTGTTGTTCCGGTGAATCCGGCGTTGAGTGAGGTGATTGGCCTGAAGTGCTTCCCGGACCTGGAGTCGGCACAGATCGAAATAAAGGAAGATACCGGCCTGGGCATCGATCTTGTGGACGTCTTTCGCGCCTCAGGGTACGTGCCCCCCATTGTGGACGACGCTATACGGCTGGGCATCCCGTATCTGTGGCTGCAGGACGAGGTCATCCACGAAGAGGCCGTCGCCAGGGCTCGTGCGGCTGGGATCAAGTGCGTTCAGAATGATTGCATCTACAGGGAACATGCGAAGCGGCCGGATTTGAACGCTCGCAGGTAAACAGTAAACTCGGTGCGACTATTGGTTAGCGCTGAGAGTCAAACGGTGAGGAGCCAGCTTTCCACTTCATGCGCGTTTCTCGACTGATCTTCGTTTTGTTGGCGTTGTTTGCAACGGGTTTGCCCGCGCTGGCTGATTCGAGTTCCGCTGACGCGCCGCACGTGCATGTGCAGATGATTGTTCTTCCCCAGGGATTGAATCGCGGCGAAGCCGCCGAATCAGGGCTTTACTTCAAGTTGGAGCCAGGCTGGCACGTCTACTGGAAAAACGCGGGCGATGCCGGCGAACCCCCGCACATCAAGTGGACTCTTCCTAAGGGCATCTCCGCAGGAGCCTTGCAGTTTCCGGCTCCCAGCCGGCTTCCGCTTGGCCCGCTGATGGATTTTGGGTATGAGGATGAGGTGCTGTTCCCGCTGACGCTCAATGTGTCGAAGTCGGCGAAGCCCGGTCCAGCCGTCATTCAAGCCAAAGTGGATTGGCTGGTTTGCCGCGCTACATGCATCCCAGGCAAAGCTGAGCTTGAGCTGAGCCGCGAGGTTTACGACCATCCGCGCAAGCCAGTGTCGCTGGCATTCGACAGCGACATCTTCCACCGGTTCGAGGGCCGCATTCCAACGGCTCTGCCAACCACTGCCAAGGCCGTCTTTGAGCCGACGAAGGAAGGGTTTCGCCTCTCCATCCAAACCGGGCAAGAGGAAACGGAGGCTTCGTTCTTCCCGTCCGAGGAAAACATCCTCGACAATCCTGCTCCGCAGAAGCTGACGCCAACGGCGAAGGGCTTGATTCTTGATCTCAAGAAAGACGCGAATATTTCCGCGAATCCGCCGCAATTAAAAGGAGTTCTGGAGCTGTCTCGTGGCCGGTCCTTCGAACTGACGGCGCAGTTGAGCAGCGCCGCGGCACCGGTGGCAGAGGCCGCGCCAAGCACGCCAACTGTTGCGACGACGGCTCCGCCATCGGCCCCGGCCCCTGCGCCGATCCAGCCTCAGCCCGCGCCGAAGACTGCGAATCCGTTCACATTTTCAGCGCTCCTGCGTGCTTCGGGCCTGGCATTTCTGGGCGGACTGCTACTGAATCTCATGCCCTGTGTGTTTCCGGTGCTGTTCCTGAAGGGGCTGGCTCTGGTCAACTCTGGCAATGAAGAGCGGCACAAGATGCGGGCACACGGATTCGCATACACCGCCGGCATTCTTGTCTCCTTCTGGTTGCTGGTCGGCGTGTTGCTCGGGTTGCGCGCCGCGGGAGGAACGCTGGGGTGGGGTTTCCAGTTCCAGTCGCCGGTGTTTCTTGCCCTGATGGCAGGACTGTTGTTCTTCCTGGGACTCTCGCTGGCAGGGCAGTTTGAGATTGGCCTCTCTCTCACCAGTGCGGGCGGTTCGTTGGCTGCGAAGCAAGGCTACACCGGAAGTTTCTTCACCGGCGTTCTGGCGGTGATTGTGGCTACGCCGTGCACTGCGCCATTCATGGGTGCGGCCATCGGATATGCCATGGGGCAATCCGCTGCCGTGACCTTTGCGGTGTTTACGGCTTTGGCGCTTGGCCTGGCCGCGCCTTATGTAGCGCTCACGCTGCAACCGGCCTGGACGCGCCTTCTGCCCCGGCCCGGAGCGTGGATGGAAGTTCTGCGCCAGGCGGTCTCCGTGCCCATCTTTGCCACCGTGATCGGGCTGGCGTGGGTGCTTGCCAAAGCTTATGGAGCCAGCGTACTGGCGGCGTTGCTGGGGAGTTTTCTGTTGCTGGCTGTTGCGGGGTGGTTCCTGGGACGCTGGCCGGCCAAGCGCTGGTCGACAGTTGTGGCCGCGCTGATTCTGCTCGGAGTCACTGTCCTTTCTGTTGTTGCTCCCGAAAAATTGGCTGTTGCCTCTGAGACGTCATCAACACCACAGGCGTCCGGGCTCTGGCAGCCATGGTCTTCCGACGGGGTTAGCCGTTCGCTTGCGGCGGGGCAGCCAGTGTTTGTGGATTTCACGGCAAGCTGGTGCCTGAGTTGCCAGGTGAATGAAAAGGTGGCACTCGGCCAGCCCGAAGTCGAAAGGGCCTTTCAAGCCCGAAACGTGGTTTTGATGAAGGCTGACTGGACGCGCCATGATGAGGCCATCACCCAGGCGTTGACTGCTCTTGGGCGCAGCGGAGTCCCAGCCTACGCCCTCTACACACCAGGCCAGAGTGAACCCGTAATGCTGCCCGAGGTGCTTACCCCCGGCATCGTCACCGATGCTCTCAACGGTCTGCCCAAGCCTGCAACCCAGCCCAGTGCCGAAGCGTCCAACGGGAAGTAAGCCAACGCAATCGCGTCAGTTGATCGTCTGATTCCCCTCAGGAGGTTGACTCTCATGAAATTCAGCTCTCGTTTTTCGGGGTGTGTGGCATTTGCGGCTGTGCTGCTCGCCACGTGCGCACCTGCCCAGTCAGTTCGGGTCGGCGCGCCTGCGCCCGCGTTTATTGCAACTGATTCCCGCGGCCAGACCGAAACTCTGGCGCAGTATCGGGGCAAGTATTTCGTGTTTGAATGGCACAACCAGGGCTGTCCCTACACCAGAAAGCACTATTGCTCCGGCAACATGCAGGCTCTACAGAAGGAGTGGACGGCGAAGGGCGTGGCTTGGTTCACGGTCATCTCTTCTGCTCCCGGCGAGCAAGGTTACGTCACGCCCAGCCAAGAGAACGATTATCTTGCCAATGTTCACGCCGCTCCCACCGCAGTGCTGATGGATCCGGAGGGTAGGCTTGGCCGCCTCTACAATGCCAAGACCACGCCGCAGATGATCGTCATCGATCCCTCCGGCATTTTAATTTATGACGGCGCCATCGACGACCGGCCCACGCCTGATCCCGAGGATATTGGCGGTGCGCACAATTATGTTTCCGAAGCGCTTACCGAGGCAATGGCGGGCAAGCCGGTAGGGACGCCTTACACGCGGCCTTATGGCTGCTCGGTCAAGTACGCAGAGTGAGATATCGAACCCCGAGAATGGCCCGAGGCAATTCCCGGGGTTCGATATTCCTATCCCGGGAACGCAGTCTTCGCGGCTTGCTCAATCTCGGCATCGGTTCGCTTGACAATGGACTGGCCGATGGACCACCGGTGGCCGAAGGGATCCCGCAACTGTCCGTAGCGGTCGCCCCAGAACTGGTCCGCAAGCGGCATGGTGACCTCAGCGCCGGCAGCCGCAGCCTTTTCCCAGATGGCATCGGCGTCCGTGACCGCCAAATGAAAGGTCACCGGGCTGCCGCCCAGCGCTTCCTGTGTCTGGGGTTTGCCGCCCATTGAAGCGGAGAAGTCGTCGCTCATCATCAGGACGCCGCCGTTGATCTTCAGGCTCGCGTGCATGAGTTTCTCGCTGTTGGGAGCCGCGTGACGCAGCAGTTCCACCGCGCCAAAAGCTGCCTTGTAGAAGTCGATGGCTGCTGCGGCGTTGCTGACCACGATGTAGGGGATGAAGGTTGGGTTGTCACTCATGGCTTTGCTCCAGGGGATCGATCGGGATCCGTGCACGCTGAGATTGGGATGCGCACGAGTCTAACAGGGTTTGATTAAAAAAGGTGTGATTAGATTAGGCGGGCTGCTGGGCGGCAAGAACCCTTAGCCGCCAGCGTGCTTACCGGCACGAATCCGCCGAATCTCTTCCATGCGCTGGGCCAAAAGTTTTTCGCGGCCTTCCCGTGTGGGCTGATAGTAGCTGTGGCCGCGCAATGAGTCGGGCAGGCAGTCCATATCAGCTACGCGGCCTTCTACATCGTGTGCGTAGAGATAACCCTTGCCGTAGTCGAGCTCTTTCATCAGCCGCGTCGGCGCGTTACGCAGATGCAGCGGCACTGGCTCCTGGCGGGTGTGCTCGATCTCCTGCTGCACTGCGCCATATGCGGTGTAAACCGAGTTCGACTTGGGCGCGAGGCTCAGATAGACCACTGCCTCGGCCAGCGCCAGGTCGCCTTCGGGTGAGCCGAGAAACTCCATAGCCTGCTTGGCAGAGAGACACAAGTTGAGCGCTTCCGGAGCGGCCAGGCCGATGTCTTCGACAGCCATGCGCACCACGCGCCGGGCCAGGTAGAGCGGGTCTTCGCCGGCGGCGAACATGCGCGCCAGCCAGTAGAGCNNCTTGTCGTACATGAGCACGCGCTGCTGGACTGCGATGCCGGCCAGTGCCTTGTCGATGTGCTTTGTAGAAGCGGCACCTTCCTGAGTCGGTTGCAAGGCCAATTGCGCGGCTACTTCAAGAGTGTTGTATGCGTTGCGGCAATCCCCGCTGGAGTAGCCGCCAATCAATCTAAGCGCATCGTCATCGGCGGTAAGTTCCAGTGCGCCCAGCCCGCGCTCGCGGTCCTCAACGGCACGGCGCAGCAACGCTGCAATTTGGTCTTCTGTAAGCGGCTCCAGCACGTAGACGCGGCAGCGGGAGAGCAGCGCGGCGTTCAGTTCAAACGACGGGTTCTCGGTGGTGGCGCCGATCAGCGTGATCAGGCCGTCCTCGACCGCCGGCAGCAGCGCGTCCTGCTGGGCCTTGTTGAAGCGGTGGATC
>PLKU01000315.1 GCA_003140705.1 Acidobacteriaceae bacterium | reverse complement strand
TTTGCGTGAGACACTACACTAGTGGCCCTTCCGCATTGTAGAGCGGCGCGAGATGGATTCCATGCAGTGCGGCAATCGTCTCGATTTCCTCGACGCGCTCCCGCGTGATGAATCCTCGCCCCTGGGAGAACGGCTCGAAGCGTCGCGCCAGGGCGAGGGCCATACCTTCCAGTAAACATCCATGGGCCACATCAGGGAACGGATGCCGATTCAGAATGCCTTTGAAATCCGGCATGAAACTCAATCCGCCTGAGATTTGTCCTAGACCGCCACTGAAGAATCGGGCACCAGGCATATCCCCGCCAGGATTCAGGTTTTTCGGGTACCCCGCATCGCAGATGATTGCTTCGGGCGCAATGCGGCCCAACCGAAGTGAAGGGGAAGCCAGGCTCGCCGCGCAGATCACGATATCGGCCGCAAGAGGGAATTGCTCGAGACTTGTTGCGATGTCTACCTCGGTTCCATCAGCCTCCAACTCGGCGGCGAGGGTGTGCAGCCGCTTCGCATTACGCGCGCAAAGCACAACGCGTTTGGCGAGAGGCGCCAGGCAGCGGGCACAGCCCGAACCCACATCTCCGGTTGCTCCAACGATCAGGAGCGTGGATCTGCAGATCCCCCGCCCCTCCATTGCGCACATTTTCCTGATGCCTTGGACAATGAATGCAACAGTGAGGGTATTACCGGTCGTGAACATCGTATCGGCAGTCCCTGGAAGCTGATTAAAGTTACCTTCGATCAAAATGGAGCTGAATCCACCCAGGCTCACGATCCTCGCTCCCGCTTTGATTGCACATGCGGCCGCGGCCCGAACTCGGCCGATGTTGTCGTGGACGTATTCGCTATCGAGGCGATCCGGGGGAATGAAGCAGTCAATGTACAATCCACGCGCTTTGGCGCCGGTTGTTGACGCGACCTCGACGTTACAGACGGCTCGCGGCGGAATCCACGGGAAGATCTCCATGATTTCATCGTCGGGTAATTGCGTGCGCTGGGCCCCGCGCAAGACAGCGAGGACATCCGCAGCCGAGCGCCAGCTTTCCTGATGCCCGATTAGAGCGAAATCCAAGTCGGTTCGTAGCTCTCGCGCGGTTACACTGGCAGTTGCGTGACCCATTGAAGTGTTACCTCCCCGGGCAGTCCCAGCGCGTCCAGCGTTTTCAGGTACTGTTGCAGCGACGCACCGCGCAGTTCGACTGTGGACAGCCCGACCTCGGAAAGCGCTGGTTTCACACAGCTGCTGTGGCATAGGTCGCATTGTCCATGCCGGCATTCCTTCCCAACCATCTCGGCGAGCGTAGTCATGACGTCGAGATGAAGCCGATACACCTTGTCATCAAATCGCTGCGGACCCTTCGCTCGCTCCGATCGCAGAATGTCCAGCGCGTGATCGATGTGCCCCTCTTCCTCAGCGGCGATGGCGGCAAAGGTCTTGCCGAGACTCCCCGGAGCTGCCTTCCCGACACGGGTATAGCTCGCGACTGCGAACGATTCGAGCATGATCTCCTGAACGATCAGACAGGCGATGAAGTCGCGCTCCGCGATCGAGCGCATGAATGCCTCGCGAATCCGCTTCCAGTACCTGGCGTTGACATTGCTGGGGACATCCACTCCGATCTTCCGACCTTCGGCAGCGAAAGCGGCGGCGTGTCCCTGTTCTCCCTGGGCGTGCTCCAGGGCTTCAGCAACTTCTTCCGGGTCATCGCAGATGGTCGATAATGCGCTGTAGTTCATGGCCGCCATGAGTTCGCCGGTTACTGCCTGGGCCAGTACATCTTGCCAGATTGAAGCGGTGGACAAAGGGGAATTGCATACAACCTGCTCCGAGCAGTTCAGAGAAACGAGGGATTCCATGGGTCCTCCTTGGGACTGGGTTAATTCGTCAACAATGGGAGACTTGCTTCTGGATCGAGCTTGAATCGAGCCGGTATGCAAATCAGATTGGTCCGCGACCCCGACGCAGTCGGACGGCTGTGGCAAGGAACGCCGCTGTGACTGCAAGGCCTATCCACAAGCCCGGGTTGATGAGGAAATTGAGCGGCGCGAATAGCATCATCGGATCCATTGCCCTGCCACGTTCCATGATCGCGATGCCTTCGGAGCCGCCGGTGAAGCGGTTGCCAATCAAAGAACCGAAATACGTCGTATTGAAGGCAACCTTCTCCACGATGCCGATGGTCAGCGGCGGCAACGCAGCCCAGAGAATCGGTACGCGCCGTGCCCAGACTGAGATCAGCAGGAGCCAGGCATAAATTGGCGATTGCCAGAGCCCGTGAATGCACAGGAAGTGGAAGAGCAGCATAGGCCAGCGGTGAAAGATCCCCACCCGCGACCAGAGGATCGCCACGTTTTGGCCGCTGCCCAGCAGCACTGCGCTGCTGAGTAGCAGCATCATCCACTGCGTTAGAACCGTGATTGCGAATGCCAGCAGAGGAAGAACTACAATCGGAACCGCGGCCTTAGACAGAACCGTAATGAGATCCGAGACCGGCAGCGACTTCCAGAACAGAATGCTGCGATCGCGGCGTTCCCCGTACAGGGCATCTACAGAGTAAAACAGTCCGACTAGAAGAGCGGTACCCATGATCAGATCTTCAGCGAACTCGTATGGCTGCCCGAACAACTCGCGCTGTTGCATCACGTCGAGCCAGGGCGCGGCGCGCATCTCGACCAGCAAGTGAAGGATGCTGATCGAGAAGCCAAACAAGAACACGCAAGCGACCCCGGCGGGAGCAACATAGATCGCCCGATTTTCCCACAATTCGCGCCGCACCGACCAGTACATAAGGCGTGCCGCGGGAAACGGCGCAGCTGCGATTCCCTGCGCCCGGAGAGTGGATTCGGGCATTACATTCGATTGACTGCTCATCTGGCCGCTCCTTGTGCCTGCTTGTCCTGATTAGCAATCACGGCAACGAACAAGTCGGCGATGCCGGGAGTGCGCGCCTCTCCCAGCGTAGCCACCTGTTGCCGGTCAGCCCCCTCGAACATCAGGATGCTGCCATCGATCACCTGGCGCTCGTCGATAGGCTTGAGGGCTCGTGCTGCATCTACCTGGTCAGGATGGACCATCAATTCAAGAAAGCGGGATTCAATTTCTTCCATGCTGTAACTGAGCACGACGCGACCTCTGTTGATAAACATAAGGTCGGTGATGACGTGCTGGATCTCCTCCACCTGGTGCGTCGTCACGATGATTGTGCGACTGCGATCATAGTAGTCATTCAGCAGGGAATCGTAAAACTGCTTGCGGAAAAGGATGTCGAGCCCCAACGTCGGTTCGTCGAGTACCAGCAACCTGGCATCGATCGCCATTACCAGGGCGAGGTGCAGTTGAGCCACCATGCCCTTGGATAAGTCGCGGACTCTTCGAGCGTATCCAATGGTCGTTTTGGCAAGGAAGCTTTCCGCCTTTGCGCGATCGAACCGGGGATGCACACCAGCAACATAGTCGAGCACCTGCCATACTTTTATCCAGCGTGGTAATACGGCAACATCCGCGATGAACGATACATCGCGCATGAGCTGATCGCGCTGCGTCCAGGGGTCGCGACCGAGAACCTGTAGTTCACCCTGATAGGGCAGCAGGCCCAGAATGGCGTTGAGCGCAGTGGTCTTGCCCGCGCCGTTGGGACCAATAAGTCCCAGGATGCGGCCTTCTTCGACACGCATTTCGATGCCATCCAACGCGATCGTAGTCCCAAACTCCTTGCGGAGACCGCGCGCTTCTATGCATGCCATGGCTTTAGCGCTCCTCTTTTCGAGAACGCGGCTTGGCGCTCTTCGAGTGTGTGGCATCGAGCAGATCCTCCGCTCGTAGGCCAAGCCGCTGAATGGTTGCACAAACCTTGGGCCATTCCTTTTCCAGGAATCTTTGGCGTTCGCCTCGCAATAACATGGCGCGTGCGCCGGCGTTCATAAACATGCCCAGTCCTCGTCTGGTCTCCACCAGTTCCTCGTCGACCAGTTGTTGATAAGCCTTCAGGACCGTCAGGGGATTGACCCGATATTGGGCCGCCACAGTGCGCACTGAGGGCAATGGATCGCCTTCCTTGAGCACGCCGTCGAGCATCATGGCGACAACCCGGTCGCGAAGCTGGCGATAGATCGGCTGACTGTCGTTCCACTCGAAATCCATCCTCTGTTCCAAATATCCTTTGCTCTCCGTCACATCTGCCGGTCAAAACGATCTATCGGATCGGCTCCGACTTGTCAGGATTGATCCGGTCGGTGCTGGTATAGCGTGTTCACGACCGGAGCCTTACGTATTATTGCACCCGCTTGAAATCCAGATGGCCGTGCACAAGCGTGCCGTCAGCCAGCGTGAAGGTCCAGTCTTCTAGGTGATGGTTCGCGTCGATGATGGTGAACACGGCGTGGCTGACATGTCCTACGTCGTTGCTTCCGGGGGCATCCACCAGATCGAACTCCACCGTCTTCCCATCCGCTGAGGGCCGAGCCACCATTTGCGGCCTGTTGCCGAAATCGCAGTAGTGAAGCAACGTCAGGCGATCGCCGTCGAGATAGAAAACGGTGACCTCTGGACCAGGTGTGCTCAACTCGTGAATCAAAGCGTTTCCATGCGATGCAACGCGGATGGAAAGGGGCATCAGCTGGTCCGTGCCCCAGGCAGGATTGTCCGTCGTTATCGGACCTTTCCAAGTCCCCGCTAGAGTCTTCAACAGGTCGAAAGACCTCTGCGCGTCGGAACTGGCAACGGGCTTGGCAGAAGACTGTCCGTGTGCCAAAGCACACACGCTCAGCATGAAAATCGACACAGCAACACGCAACACTCTCATTGTGAATCCTCCTCGAACTTGCCTTTCTCTCCGGCCCCCCAATCAGGCTGTAGGGGTTACGGCATCTATGGTGTTGTAGTTAACCATAACGCCACATCACATGCAAGCTTTTTTTACGAGAAGAGTAAAAGGTGAGACAAAAACGACCCCTGAATTCGCTCGTAGGATCGTCTCGGGCGACGCACTGCTTTCGATAACCACCTCGAGACGTTCGGTCTGGTCAACGAGGATGCTCTTCCTTTGGAAGGCCGCCCCATCTCCACATAAGCAAATTGACAACATAACTTGCTTTATGTGGTCAACCACATAACGATGCGAAGAATGGAATGTGTGAGCCGGGTTTTACCTTCGACTTTTTCAAGGGTGATCGTAGTCAGCCATCAGGGCTTCCAATGCTGGGCATCTCCTAGCACTCGGTATATACCAGTCGCTCGCTTGGAGCCACCTCGCGATAGACGCCATGGAAGCAATGCTCGCTACCGTCCGCCATCCGAATCAGCAAGCGTCTTGTGCCGCCAGGGCGAAGGTCAATTTCGCCCAAGGTCAGCCTAGAACCCTCGCACCCCCACCACTGCCGCAAGTGTTCGGGCCTCGTCCATGCCTCGAACAGTAAGCGCCGGGGGCGATCAAACATACGGGTGAAAACTATCTCCCGGTCGGACGGAAGTGTGACGGTCACGTCATGATTTCCTTTTTCTGGCATTTTTCTTTTCCTCCTGTACCTGTAGTTGCGCAACATAGTCGTCGAGCCGGTTTAAGCTCTGCTCCCAGTACGCACGATACCGCTCAACCCACTCGGACGCGCTCTCGAGCGGAGCGGCCTCAAGCCGGCACGGCCGCCAGTTCGCATCACGGCTGCGCGTAATCAAGCCTGCGCGTTCCAGCACCTTGAGGTGTTTGGTTATTGAGGGAGCACTAATTGGGAACGGACGCGCGAGTTCTTTCACCGAAGTCTCACCCTGGGCCAAACGCGCCAATATCGCGCGGCGGGTTGGATCCGCAAGAGCAGAAAACGTCACATCGAGGCGATGAGAATCTAAATTAGCCATATGGTTAATTACCCCAATGGTTAGTTTTTCCGACTACAAGGATTTGTCATGCGCATTTTTTTAAAGTCGCGTGCGGATCTGGTCAAATGGCGATAACCGGGCTTTGCGCGACTTGACGCCAAACTTCGTGAGGTAACCAATCCTGGGCCCATCCCGGCCGGTGTTCAAATAGTGCGATGTTTGGTGGGGAAGATCATCAAAATAGAGTTGGAATATGTTCAATAGAGGCCAGACAGCGTTTCTTCAGAAAGATAGACTTGCGCCAATTTCACAAATGCCTTGATCTGAAAGGGATGCAAAATGCCTACTCAGGCCCATCGGTTCTTTCCACATCGACTCAATTCCAACGGGTCCTTCGATTCGATCTGCACTGAATGTCACATGACGGTCGCTTCTACAAGGTTTGAGATGGAACTTGTTCATCGCGAAAGGGAGCATGTTTGCGATCCGCTCCGTCTTTATCAACTCAGGGAAAACCCGTTCACTCCTCGCCAATTCATTTGATTGCTCCGAAGACACGAAAGCCCCTCATTTCTGAGAGGCTTCGTGCGTTTGGAGGTGGACTGGTAAACAATTCTGGTACGTACGGGGTCACCTCTTCAATTCCTCCCGCTTTTTCTCAGTCTGGAATCAAAGGAGTGGCTGCATTTGGTGCCCTACCGCTCGGCAATCACCGTTGGTTCCGGTGCACCCTTAGGAGTAGACAGATACCCTGTCACCGTGTTCTTGGCGCTCACGTTGTTGACCACAATCTCAAACAACATGGGATCCTTGCCGCTGAAGAACTGAAGCGGCTCGTTAAGGCTCTTGTCTTTCTTCTCATACTGCTTGTCGTCGGAAAAGACGGTGATGGTGTACTTGCTCCTCTTCGAGTCTGCCCTGTTCAGAACTAGGCTGACTGTCCCCACCTGCCTCTTCAGCCCTCTCACAAGTGTGAACTGGTAGTAGTTCCGGTCGCCCTTGTGCTTCAGAATCTCCAACTCGTCACTGTTACGCGCAATCAGGGTGCTGTGGCCGTTCAGATCTCCCTTCATCGACGTCAACTGGTTGTTGGTGTCGATCAGGTCACTTTTCGTCTTGGCCACATCGGTCTTAACGCCGCCTACATCCGTCTGCACGTCGGTCACGGCACTGGAAACCGCTGCCACCTGCCCCGCCGTTTGCTTTTGCTGGGTTGCCAGCCGTGCTGTCGTCTGCTCCCCGCGCACCTCGCGGACCTGCAGCGCCGCAGCCCGGGTATCTAGTTGATTCTGCGTCACACCAAGCGAGGTCTTCAACTGTTCCGCGGCCACATTCAGTCGCGCATCGGTCTCCTGCAGTGCCGCACTCAGCTTGGTGTTTTGCGCAGCAGCATCCGCCTGAGCCTGCTGCTGAGCAGCCACTTTGCCACTCAGCGTGTAGCTCCAGAAGATCCCGCCCAGCCCCAAAAGCATCGCCACAGCAATTGCAATCAGGAGCGCGCCGGAATAGGCTCTCGGAGTCGATTCAACGATTTCATCTGTCATGTGGATCCTTTCTTCACTCTGGCTCACCCTACAGCGGCGCATCGCCCAAGTCTGCTCGGTATAGCTCACCTTCGGCCAGACGAGCGCGATCTCAGTTGGCGAAAACTGGACTTTGCGCAATCTGAGGCAGCAATTCTCGACGGCAATTGCTGCTAATCGCCGATCAATTCACCGCATCTGGAAGCGGGTCGCTGCGATGTTACCAAGTGCGAACACCAAGGGGAGGGCAGTTTTGTGTGCCTCTATCTCCTATCCCTACTCATAGCTGACCACGGCTCGGAGCATCCGGTACACTCCTCGCACGGCACTCAAGCACATACTAGCCGCAATGCTTCTTTTGCAGGCTATCGCTATTCCTGCACAGAAGCCCGCTTCCAAGCCCGCCGCACCTCCGCCGTTGCTCTCACACGAATTGCATGCGGACCGGAGCATCACCTTCCGCTTCAAGGATTCCTCAGCCACCAAGGTCGAGCTGAACCTCGAAGGTGTAGCCAAGCCCATCCCCATGATCAGGGGAAAAGGCGGCATCTGGACCTACCGCACGCAGCCGCTCCCGCCTGAAATCTACTTCTACAGTTTTCTCGCTGGCGGCGAGCCAAGAATCGATCCCGAGAACCACAGCATCGCCTCAAATCTCGTATTCCCGGCCAGCAATGCCGTGGTCGTCCCGGGCCAGACACCGCAGCCGTGGGACGAAACCGATGTTCCGCACGGGACCGTGCACACACATCGTTTCGCCTCGAAGATTGCTCTCGGGCTCGCTGCAAATCAGGAGGAGGTCGTCGTCTACACGCCTCCTGGCTACGACGCCCATGCAGCGAAGCCCTATCCCGTTCTCTACCTCCTTCACGGCTGGAGCGGTGTGGCGGAAGGATGGGTCAAGGACCAGCAGGCGAACTTCATCCTCGACAACCTGCTTGCCGAGGGAAAGATCAAACCGATGGTCGTCGTCATGCCGCTCGGTTATGGAGAACTGGGCTTCGTCGAGCACGGCTTCGATATCTGGCGTGATCCCTCCGCGGTTGAGCACAACACACAGCTCTTCATGAGCTTGTTGACCGATGAGATCATGCCCTTCGCCGAATCCGCCTACAACATCTCCCGCGATCGCGAGCGACGGGCCATCACAGGCCTCTCCATGGGCGGGCTTGAGGCGCTCGACACCGGCCTGCACAATACCGATAAATTCGCCTGGATCGGTGGCTTCTCCTCGGCGGTCCACAATCTCGATTACGAGCACCAGCTTGCCGCGCTTGACCCAAAGACGGCCGACCTCAAGCTGCTCTGGATTGCCTGCGGCACCGATGATGGTCTGATTGAGGCCAACCGCAAGATGGTCGCATTTCTGAAGGCGAAGGGGATGCCGGTCACGCAGGTGGAGACGCCGGGGCTGCACGTCTCGCTGGTCTGGCGTGACAACCTCATCAACTTTGCGCCGCTGCTCTTTCAGAAATGAGTGCTCAAGCATGCGCGCCATGGCCTGCTTCTGCGGCCACGCATGGCGGCACGAGCATAACTCCTGATCATCGACAAACAGGACCATGGGCGGTCAAATGTTGAGAACTTGCCATTGCACCTTTTGAGACTTGAATCGCTTGATTTCGGAGCCTGCCGCAGGAGCAACACAGATCCATCAAACCGCCCCTCAAAAAGGAGATTCCGGCTAATATTGCTTTGAGAGCCTAATGACAACATGGGATTTCTGGTTCAAACTCTTCGAGTGACAGTCCGCAGGTCGCGACAATTCGGCCGGCGGTGTGGTTCGTCGATCTTGGTGTGCATTTGCTTGCTCGGGTTTGCAGACGTCGGTTGCGGGCAGGCAGGTGACCAGGTCAGCCAGCTGATCAACCAGTTGAAAGATCAAGATGGGGGAACCAGAACGAATGCAGCCGCTTCGCTTGTGACAATCGGAACGCCAGCAGTGGAGCCCCTAATCGTCGCCCTAAAAGACAGCGATGTTAATGTCAGAATCAACGCAACTTGGGCGTTGAGCCGAATCAAGGATCCCCACTCTGTGGATCCGCTGATTCTCGTTCTGAAAGATGCGGATGGAGACGTAAGAAGCAATGCGGCCACTGCGCTGGGCTACATCAAGGACGACAAGTCGGTCGAGCCCCTCATAGTTACCCTGAAGGACCCGGATTTTAAGGTTCGAACATCTGTGGCTTGGGCGTTGGGCCAAAACAAAGACCCGCGCGCGGTCGAGGCACTCATTCTCGCGCTCAAGGACCCGGATCTTAACGTTCGAGGTCAAGCTGCCGGTGCGTTGGTCGCAATCGGAATACCAGCAGTCGGACCCTTGGTCGGTTCTTTGAGAGACACGAATTCCTACGCGCGAATTTTTGCGGCTAATGCGTTGGCCAGAATCGGACCGAGTGCGATTGGACCACTAATAGTCGCATTGAAGGAGCGAGATGCTGACGTCCGAAGGCAAGCTGCCGGAGCGCTAGCCAAGATCGGAGCGCCTGCAGTTGAGCCCCTCATCTCCAACCTTAAAGACCCGGATGTTAACGTCCGAGGTTATGCCGCCGGAGCACTTTTCGGAATCGGAGCGCCCGCGGTTGAACCTCTCATCATCGCGTTGAAAGACCCAGATGTTAACGCCCGAGTGTACGCTGCCGTAACGCTCGGATCAATTGAAGACCCCCGGGCGGTTGAGCCACTTATCGTCGCGCTGAAGGATACGGATGCAATCGTCAGAGGCAATGCAGCCGAAGCGCTGGGCAAGATCGGCCCACCCTCGGTCGAGCCTCTCATCGATGCCTTGAAAGACAGCGACGACCGTGTTCGCTGGATGGCTGTAAAAGCTTTGGGCCAAACTGCGGACACCCGCGCGGTTGATCCCCTGATTGCCATTTTGAAGGACCCCGCTGCTGATGTCGAGTCTGGTGCTGTCAATGCACTGGCCAAAATCGGAGGGGCTTCAGTCGATCACCTTATTGTTGCATTGCAAGACTCGGATTCTAAGATCCAGACGAACGCAGCAGCGGCGTTGGGGAAAATCGGAGCACCAGCCGTCGAGCCGCTTATCATTGCCTTGCGGAGTGGAGAATCAGTAACAAAACAGGGTGCAGGCGTGGCGTTGAGCATGGTTGGAGCGCCAGCCATTGATTCGCTCAAGGCAGCCCTTGATGACAACGATGATCGGGTCCGGAGAATTGCGCTCGATACATTGGGGAAAATCAAGGACGTCCGCGCGTACTCGGCCCTTGGGGCCGCCCTGAAGGATTCGGGGTCTGACGTCCGAGCAAGCGGAGAGCATTCGTGGGACAAAGTCGACGATCTGGATTGGTCTGTGACCTCAAAGATAGTTGCACAAGGCTCATTCGCGATAGTTCAATCAGGCGGCACAGCTTCTATCAGCGGAATCAGTTTCTTGGGCCCAAATGGACCCTTCTCGTTTGGCAGCGGTATGTGGAGCGCGAGGGCCACTTGGAACCTTGATGTCAAGGAATCGATTTACAAGCCGGGACCAATGCCAGTCAAAAGCCTGAAGGTAAGCATAGAAAGTCGGAGGGATCCAAATGGTGGTGTTTTGGCGGCAGTCACGGGCGAAGAAGCTAACGGAACGCCTATCAGTGCCAGCGTCTTTACACCATGGA
>PLKU01000111.1 GCA_003140705.1 Acidobacteriaceae bacterium | reverse complement strand
CGGTGGAATTGGGCTGGCGGTCTTCCTTCGCGTTCTGACCGGTAGCGTTGGCGTCGCTCTCTGCGGTGCGTTGTGTGTCTTGATCGGTGTGGCGTTGCTTGTCTATGTTTACGTGCTTGCACCGCCGATCGATTAAGAGGCACCCGATTTGAATCCAAGGCGAACCTGGGGCATCGAACGAAGTAGTTGTTCAAACAGCTACTGTACCTGCCGCATCAATAACGCAGGGAATGTCGAAGGACTAGCCGATGCCCACGCAAACCCAGCCCGCAGTTTTCATTCCTCATGGCGGAGGCCCCTGCTTCTTCATGGATTGGAGTTGGGGGCCCGCTGATACCTGGAATGCTACTCAACATTTTCTTGAGGGATTGGCCAGTACGCTCCCCGAACTCCCAAAAGCACTCCTGGTTGTGAGTGGACACTGGGAGGAGCCGGCGTTCACCGCAAGTGCAGCAGCGAAACCCGAACTCATCTTCGATTATTCCGGCTTTCCCGAACACACTTACCAGCTCACTTGGCCCGCACCTGGCGACCCAGCTCTTGCGAAGCGAGTCGTCGACCTGCTTACCTTGGCTGGGATGTCGGCAGGAACGAGTTCCAGTCGCGGTTTCGATCACGGAGTATTTGTTCCGCTGAAGGTAGCATTTCCAGCTGGGCAGATCCCGGTGGTCACGCTTTCCCTGGCGGCTTCACTGAATCCTGCTCTTCATCTTGCGGCTGGTCGAGCGCTCGCTCCATTGCGTGATGAGGGAGTGCTGATTGTGGGCAGCGGGATGAGCTTTCATAACCTGAGTGCATATGCGCGACCTGAAACACTAGACCGTGCAAGAGCATTCGACGCGTGGCTCACGGGTGCCGTGGAGTCTCCGGAATCGAAACGCGCGGAACTCTTGACCCACTGGCGCAAGGCTCCATTCGCCTCTTTCGCTCATCCTCGTGAGGAGCACTTGATTCCACTGTTCGTGGCTGCGGGTGCGGGCGGAGCGGTAAATGGGAAGCGAGTATTCGGCGATGAACCCATGGGCGCCGCCATCAGCGCTTATCGGTTCGATTGAAGCGGGCCAAAGACTCTACTGTTCACTATGTAAGGCCGCAGCAGTCGAAGGTTCTTGTCTCGGTTTAGTGCAGGGCCCTCTGGCGCGCCGCGATTCAGAAACGCTGTGCCGAAGTCGTGCGCGTTCTGCTCTTCTAAAGAACGTCGAGAAGTCGTTCAATTTTTCCCGCCAGTTTTTCCGGCTTTGTCGAGGGTCCGTAACGCACTACAACGCACCCTTTTCGGTCGACGAGGAATTTGGTGAAGTTCCATTTGATTCCTCCGGCGCCGAAGATGCCGAGAATTCCGGGTTTGCTCCGCTTGAGGAATTGATACAGCGGGTGAGCACGTGGGCCGTTCACTTCGATCTTGGCAAAGATTGGAAAGCTGACGCCATAGTTTCTCTCGCAGAACTCACCAATCTCCGCTTCGGAGCCCGGTTCCTGGGCTCCAAATTGGTTGCAGGGAAATCCCAGCACGCTGAAGCCGCGCTCCCTGTAAGAACGGTAGAGCTGTTCTAGGCCCGTGTACTGAGGGGTAAATCCGCATTTGCTGGCGGTGTTGACGATCAGCAGGACTTCTTCACGGAACTCTGCCAGGCTTATTTGTGGGCCATCCGGACCTCCATTCAGGAGCGGGGCAGTGAATTTATATATTGACTCTTCCATTCCAGGAAAACCTCATTGCAGAGCGGATGTCATGTTGGTTTTGTCTGCGTCTAAGAGGGATGCTTGCCAGCAGTGCGAGGATTCACTGGCACCCCAACCCATCTTGTTCCGGTAGACTGGGTTCAGGGTCTCAAATAGTCAAGGTGGTGAATTGTCTGGGTTACAACGCCGGGAGTTCGTCGCTGGGAATGTCATGGGGGCCTGCTCCCGCCTGCAAGTGCCCAAAGCGGCAGGGGAATTCAGGGCAAGACATGGTTTCCGAGTCGATTCGCAGCCCGGAGGTTTGGGCGGGGTGGGCGCGGTCCAATATAATGGGTCTTTCCTCGAGGCAGGATCAGATTTTTCAGCAGTGAGGGTGTCGATATTCTTCCCGTGAAGCCGAAGCAGATGGCGAACTATGGACCGCACCAGTACTTTTGCTCGCCGTATGGCTCAAGCCCGGTGAAGACAAGGCATATTTGCACTTCTCGCTTTTTGCGGATCGCGAGGCTCTTGGCAAGCAGAAACTGCCTGGCGGGCTTGCTGTTGCTTCTCACGCTCGCGATGGCAGGCGGCGCGGCCGGTGCCCAGCAGGGGCAGACCATCGACCAGATCCGGGTGATCGGCAATCGACGCATCCCCAAAGAGACGATCCTGGCCCGGCTCTTCACCCACGTTGGGGACCAGTACGACCCAATTTCAATTGAGCGCGACTTCAACTCCTTGTGGAACACAGCCTACTTTGACGATTTGCGCATCGAGCGCGAGGACTCGGAGAAGGGCATCATCCTGAACATCTTTGTGAAGGAGAAGCCCACGATTCGCGAGATTAACTACAAGGGGCTCAACTCGATCTCGGTTTCTGATGTGCTCGACCGCCTGAAAAAGGAGAAGGTCGGCTTCACGGTGGAGAGCCAATACGATCCGACCAAGATCAAACGCGCCGAGACCGTGATCAAGGAGTTGCTTGCAGAGCACGGCCACCAGTTTGCCACGGACAAAATTGAAGTCAAGACCATTCCACCGGCATCAGTGCAAGTGAACTTCAATATCAAGGAAGGCCCCACGGTCAAAGTGGGAGAGATCAAATTCACCGGAAATCAGCACATCAGCAGCCTTTTGCTGCGCCGGGCGATGAAGAATCTGAAGCCCATCGGGATCCCCTATTCAATCATCTTCGAGAATCTGTTTGCGCAGACCTTCGATGCCTCGAAACTCGAAGAAGACACGGAGCGAGTGCGCCAGGCCTACCGCGACAAGGGCTACTACGCCGCGGCGGTGGAAGAGCCGAAGACGCAGATTCGCGACGAGGGCGGGCTGAACTGGTTTACCTTCAGGCCGAACAAGGGCAAGCGAATTGACATCCTGATGCCGATTGAAGAGGGCGCCCGCTACCGGCTGGGAACCATCACATTTACCGGGAACAAGGCAGTCAGCAATGTAAAGGCACTGCGCGCCACATTCGCAGTCAAGGACGGCGACTGGTTCGACGCCACGCTCATCAGCAAGGGGCTTGAGAACCTGAAGAAAGCCTATGGTCAACTGGGGTACATCAACTTCGGTGCCATTCCCAAGCCAGTATTCAACGAGGACAAGAAGACCGTCTCGCTGGACATCGACATCGATGAGGGCAAGCCATTTTACGTTTCACGCATTGAATTCGAGGGCAACACCATTACCCGCGACAAGGTCATTCGGCGTGAACTGATGCTGGATGAAGGATCGGTGTACAACTCCCAACTATGGGAGTACAGTCTGCTGCGCCTGAACCAGTTGGAATATTTTGAGCCACTCAAGGTGGATCAGGACTCCACGGCGACGCAGGATAGCGAAAATGGCACAGTCGGCCTGCTGCTCAAGGTCAAAGAGAAGGGCAAGAACTCCATCGGCCTCAATGGTGGCGTGAGCGGACTTTCCGGCGCGTTTCTTGGCGTGAACTACCAGACAAACAATTTTCTCGGCTTGGGCGAAACGCTCAGCGTTCAGGGCAATTTAGGCAATGTGCAGCGTCAATTCCTGTTCGGTTTCACGCAGCCTTACATACGCAACCGCCCCTTGAACATAGGATTCCAGTTCTTCAGCACAAAGCAGGACTTCAACGCGGCAAAGAATTACCAGGCGACCACCGGGCAGTCAGTGAACTTGAGTGCGGCTCAGCAGTCATTGACGCAGAACTACAACCAGGCTTCGACGGGCTTGAACTTCTCAGTGAACTATCCGCTTCGTCGGCATGCCTTCCAGCGCGTGGGCTTTACGTATTCGCTGACCAAGTCAACGATTACAGCGTTCAGCAGCGCCTCGCAGACATTTTTTGAGACCATCAGTTTCCGGTCTGGCATTCAGGGGGCCAACTCGCTGGCGGGCATTATCAACAGTTCGGCTTCGTTCAGCTACATCTACAACACCATCAACAACCCTCTGCGTCCGCGCACTGGCAAGGAATTCACTGCCGTATTTCAGGTCGCTGGCATCGGCGGCAACGTGCGTTACATTACGCCGCTGGTGGCCTACAAAAAGTTCATGTCGATGCACTATCTGACGCCGTCGGCTTCCGGCCGGAACGTGCTCGGCCTGCGCGCGCAACTCGGATATGTGCAAGGCTTTGGCGGCGATGTGGCTCCTCCCAACAACCGCATGTACTCCGGCGGCGAGGGTGAACTGAGAGGCTTCGATGTCCGCGGGGCGACGCCGTATGGCTATGTTCCTAATCGCGTCAACGTCCAGCTCACAAATCCGGACGGTAGCTGCGTACCGCGCGATCCGACCAATCCGGAGGATAACCAGTGCATCCAGGTTGCACTCCCGATCTATGGCATTGCCTCTATCGGCGGCGACACGCAGCTTACGACCAACGCTGAATATCGGATTCCCATTGCTGGGCCAGTCATGTTCTCATTCTTTGATGATTTTGGCATCGACACGGCCTTGAACAAGGGACAGTTGAAGCAGAGCCCCGAAGGGTTCGCTTCGCTGACTGCACCGCTCTATGGCTGCCCGGTATTCAACAACGGCGCCTGTCAGGGAGGCATTCCCGGCTCCTCTGTTGGATTCCAGCCGAATATCCGCCCCATCTCTGGAACCAACTTTGTTCCGCGCATGTCCCTGGGTGCCGAGCTTGGGGTCATCATGCCTGTGATCAATGCGCCGTTCCGGCTCTATTACGCGTACAACCCTCTTCGCCTGTATGAGACGCCGTATTGCAACAGCGTTATCATCGGGGGCAACCGTGGAAGCTGCTCAGCCGAGTTGATCACCCGCGACATGTTCCCGCCAGGTGGCGCTGGCGACTACACCTTCACTGAGGCGCAACAGGCTTACGGCCAGCGGTACCTGTTCCGTGAACCGCGGAAGACCTTCCGTCTCACTGTTTCAACCACGTTCTAATCGCCAAAGTCTGTTGAGAATCATTCAGAGGCCGCTCGTAATGAGCGGCCTGTTTGATTCGCCTGAATCATCGATACCGGACATCGCAGCGGAGGCACTCCGCTTTTGTCGAAGCCGTAGCGATCTCCTCCATCCACATGAGCGCTGAGTTTTGCCGGTTTGCCCCTCCTACCCAGCCCCCATATAATCGAGAGAGTTCCTGCTGTTGTCTCCGCTTGCCAGTTTTCTACCCTCTGCTCCCAAATGGGGCAGAGTAAATGAAGGAAAGATGGCGAGCTCCTCAGGAGGCATAGACCCGGATTCGTGCTGAAGCGCGGACGATCGCATGGGACCTCAAAGGAGTTGCCCCCGTGCTTAAGAATCCTATTAATGTCCTTGTCCTCACTCTTGGCCTTGCACTGAGCGCTGCCGGTCAAACCCCCGCTGCCCAATCGCCCGCCGCCGAATCTGCCGGTCCCATGAAGATTGCTGTCATCCCCTTTCAGGCAGTGGTGGCGCAAACCAACGAAGGGCAACGCGATCTTGCCAACATCGAAAAGAAGTTCCAGCCGAGAACTGATCAGCTCAAGGCACTCAACAGTGAAATCGAAGGTCTGGAGAAGGATTTGCAGAGCCAAGCGGACAAGCTGACCGGCGCCGACCGTGCCAGCCGGGCGAAAACCATCGATGAAAAGAAGAAGCGGTTGCAGCACCTGGCCGAGGAACTGCGCAACGACGGCAACGGGGAGTTGAAGCAGGTTCTTGGAGATCTGGCCCCCAAGGTCTATGATGTGATGGTCAGCTACGCCAAACAGCAACGCTACACCGTCGTTTTCGATGCCGGCCAGGAACAACCATTGCTTCTGTATGCGAGCGAATCAGTCAACATCAGCAAACCCGTGATTGACGCCTACAACACCAAGTCGGGCGTTCCGGCTCCTCCGGCGTCAGCACCCAAGCAATAGATTTCACCCACATACGCAGGGCACTCGTTTTCCTGAATCTTGGTCCTGCAAGCCGGCCAAGATTTGGCGCATCGCGGAGCCTTCCTTGGTTCGGGCGCTGTTCATTGGACGAGAGCGCGATGATCTGGTCATCGAAGCCGTA
>PLKU01000175.1 GCA_003140705.1 Acidobacteriaceae bacterium | reverse complement strand
CTGCTGCTCCATTGTGAACTTCTTCCTGGGGAACAACTGGGCGTTCGCAGCACGTTCAGAGGATGCCAGAAGCGGGGGAGTTCGGTCATTGAGCCTGGCTTTCGAGGATCGATCTCGAATAAAATCGAGCTTTGCCGAAAGGATCCCATGATCAACAAGCTGGTTCTCTCGAATCTCGGTCATCGACCAGTGCGCACGATCTTGAGCGTGCTTGCAATTGCAGTCGAAGTCACGATGATTCTGACGCTGGTTGGCGTCAGCTACGGCACGCTGGACGCAACCGCTCGACGTGCCCGCGGAGTGGGCGCCGATATCATGATTCGGCCGCCGGGAACATCCATCCTTACGCTCAGCACCGCGCCGATGTCCGATCAACTGGTCGACTTTGTCAGAAAGCAGCCGCATGTCGCCATGGCTACGGGAACCGCGATCCAACCCCTTTCAGGTTTCGATTCGATCACGGGACTTGACCTCGATCAGTTTTCTAAGATGAGCGGGGGATTCCACTTTCTCGAAGGCGGGCCGTTCGAGGCGGATCAAGACATGATTGTCGACGAATACTATGCCAGGGAAAAGAACCTGCATGTCGGCGACAAGATCCAGTTGATCAACCATCAATGGCGGGTTGCTGGAATATACGAGTCCGGCAAGCTGGCCAGAATCTGCGTCCGGCTCTCTGTTCTCCAGGAGTTGATGACGAATCAACATCACCTCAGCCAGATCTACGTCAAAGCCGACAGTCCGGATCAGATTCAGGGGATCTTAAGCGAATTGCGCGCAAAGATGCCGGGCTACCCGATCTACACAATGGAGGAGTTTACTTCGTTGCTGTCGATCAGCAGCGTGGGGATGTTGAGAGACTTTATCGGGGTTGTGATCGGCGTAGCGGTGATCGTGGGATTCATCGTAGTGTTCATGGCGATGTATACGGCTGTGCTCGAGCGGACGAGGGAGATCGGCATTCTGAAGGCGGTTGGGGCATCGTCCTATTTCATTTTGAAACTGCTCTTGAGGGAGACACTATTGCTCTCGGTGCTGGGTACCGTAGTCGGCATTTTGCTGACTTACGCGACTCAATGGCTGATGCAACATGCGGTTCCCGCGAGCCTGACCCAGGAGACGGTTTATTGGTGGTGGCCGATCGCGGGCGGGATTGCCATCCTGGGAGCGCTGCTGGGCGTGGTCGTGCCCGGGATCAAGGCGGTGAAACAGGATGCAACGGAGGCACTCAGCTATGAATGAGACGCCGATGATCGAGACGCGAGAACTGTCGAAGACCTATCGAGCCGGTGATGTGGATGTACACGCACTGGCTGGAGCCAATCTTGAGGTTTTGAAGGGCGAATTTGTTTCCGTCGTAGGCGCTTCCGGGTCCGGGAAGTCCACCTTGTTCAACATTCTCGGAACGCTGACGACGCCGACTTCCGGAACTGTCAGAATCGATGGGAGGGATCTCAAAGATCTTTCAAATGCGGAGCGGGCAGAGTTCCGCAAGACTATGGTGGGCTTTGTCTTCCAGAAGTACAACCTCCTTCCCACGCTAAGTGCGGAAGACAACATTCGAATCGTGCAATACATTGCGAACCGGGCTCTCGAGTTCACGCCGGAGTTTGAGGGAATTTTGGACATCCTTGGAATTCGAGACCGGATGAAGCGCAAGCCTCGTGCGTTGTCCGGAGGCCAGCAGCAGAGGGTTGCGATTGCGCGGGCGCTTGTGAATAGGCCGCGCATTCTGCTGGCTGACGAGCCTACCGGGAATCTTGACAGCAAGAATTCCGCCGCAGTACTGGGTTTGCTACGGGATCTGAATCAAAGGCTCGGCCAGACCATTTTGATGATCACGCACGACCAGGAGGCGGCCTCTTATGCCGGGCGCTCGATTCACATGCGGGACGGCAAGATTGTCTGACGGGGTGCTGCTTCTGCCGCGCAGCCGGGGTCAATTTGGCCATTCGGAGATCTTGAAATTAGCAACTTGCCGCCTGGAATCCCATCCCTCAAGCGATGCAGATTGTGTCGGTTGGCATTGCCCTCTCCAAGTGAAACTTGCAGGAAGAAACAAGATGACCTTCAAAATCACTTCATTGGAGTCCACATCAAGCCTTGACTAGATCATCGTCTCATTATAATCGTTATGACGGAGCGAATCATGGTGAAGGTAAAGGTCACAACCGTAGGCAGTTCCACGGGTATTGTGCTTCCCAAGGAAGTCTTAACGCGGCTCAAGGTTGTGAAGGGGGATTCGCTGTTCCTGACCGAGTCTCCTGACGGTTTCAGGATCACTCCATTCGATCCTGAGTTCGAGCGTCAGATGGGGCTAGCTCGCAAGGTGATGCGTGAGCGGCGGGATGTCCTTCGAGAATTGGCGAAGTGACAATGTCGGAATGGAGATGGATATCTGAAACGACAGTATTGGCGATCCACGATGAGCAGCTAGCAGAGCATGGTGGTGTGCAAGGCATTCGTGATATCGCCCTACTTCAGTTCGCCCTTCATCGACCTCAGAATCTCGTGGCCTATGGAACTCCAGACATTTCTGATCTCGCCGCCGCCTATGCTTATGGCATTTCCCGTAACCGGGGATTTCTCGATGGGAACAAACGGACGGCCTTTGTCGTGGCCTATGTCTTCTTGCTCGATCACGGTTACAGCCTCATCGCGAGTGACCAGGAAGCCGTGACGACAATGCTGGCTGTGGCAGCGGGTGAAATGTCGGAAATGGAGTTGGCCGTCTGGTTTCGGGGATACATGCGTCCAGTTTGAGCCGAAACAAACCATTGAGAACCTGCTGTTAAAAGTCCGAGCAGCCACCAAGCAGGCACAGCTCCTTGCTACTCAAAGAAATCGGATTGGCTTCCATCCATGGCTGATCTCCTGCGAAGCCTGTGCCACCTTACTTTTGGCTGTCGTTGAACCACCTACCTGCCGGAATCGCCAACCAATGTGCGATACAATTCGAGGAATTCCATGCTCAAGGAGACTCCTGGTGAATTCGAGACCCTATGCCGCTTCCGCGGCCTTATTGCTTTTGACTTGCAACCTGGCAGGCATAGGGCATTCCCAAAGCACACCGTCCAACTTCGCCTTGCACGACGGAGACCGCGTCACATTTTATGGCGACAGCATCACGGAACAGCGTGAATATACGGAGGACGTCGAAGAGTTTGTTTTGACCAGGTACCCCGGATGGCAGGTGCACTTTCACAACGCCGGAGTGGGCGGCGACAAGGTTAGCGGCGGATGGGCCGGCCCGGTCGACCTGCGTCTGGATCGCGATGTCTTTGCGTGGCACCCGGATGTGATCACCATCATGCTCGGCATGAACGACTTCTACTACCGGCCCGATGAGGCTGGCATCTACTCGACGTTCACGGAAGGCTACACGCGACTGGTTACGTCGATGCAGCATAACAATCCCAGTGTGCGCATCACGCTGATTCAGCCTTCACCCTATGACGATGTGACCCGTGAACCGACCTTTCCCGGCGGCAAGAACGGGGTCCTTCTGAAGTACAGCGCCTTCCTCGCTCAGTTCGCTGAGGAGCGCCATACGCAGATCGCGGATTTCAATGCGCCTGTCGTAGCGGTCCTCCAGAAAATCAATGCGGAGTCTCCGCAACTAGCGCAGCAGGTCATTCCCGACCGTGTCCATCCGCAGCAGGGTGGACACTGGATCATGGCGGAGAGCCTGCTGAAGAGCTGGCAGGCTCCGTCCGTGGTCACCTCAGTCAACATCGATGCCGGAGCACTGCCGGCCGCTCAAACGACGAATACCGATGTCACTGACCTTGTCCGTCCGAAAGGCAAGATCGCGAACAGGATCAGCTGGACGCAGTTGGATAAAGCCCTGCCACTTCCATTTCCGCCCTCAGAGTTGGATCCGGTGCTCGGTCTTGTGCTCAAGTATTCCGACATCGTCACCGCGCTTGACCAGGAGACCCTGCAGGTTCACGGTTTGTCGAACGGAATCTACGATCTGCTCATTGATGGGCGCAAGATAGGCAGCTTTAACTCGGATGACCTGGCGGGCGGTATCAATCTGGCTACGATGGACACGCCCATGTTGGAGCAGGCGCGGCTGGTTGCCTGGGATACCGAAAAGGTCAACAACCTCGAGTCTGCCCGCTTTGCTGTCATCAACACTTCAGTGACGGAGGAGCAGTCACTCACGGCGAGTGCTCTGGCAAGCGCATACAAGACCGGTGTGGAGCGCCAGCATGCCGACGCTCATCCGCTCGTTCATCATTACGACCTTGTGCTTCAAAATCCGCCACCGGCAAGCCACTGATCTTCTGGCTGGACTCGCAGAGCGCCACAGAGGCGCAAAGAATCCTGCTGCTAAAGTTTGTTGAGGTCCTTGAGCACCGCCATGGCCGCATT
>PLKU01000453.1 GCA_003140705.1 Acidobacteriaceae bacterium | reverse complement strand
CGAGGCAAGTGAGGAAAGTTTCGATCATGTCCTGGCGACGAACCTGAAGGGACCCTACTTCCTCACCCAGGCGGTTGCAACTTGGATGATCCGACGGCAGGCGAGCGACGCCGCGTTTCATCGCTCCATCATCAACATCAGTTCCATCTCGGCCACCGTCGCAAGCGTGAACCGCGGCGACTATTGCATCTCGAAGGCGGGCGTCGCGATGGCTACGCGGCTGTGGGCGGTGCGCCTTGCTGCGCACGGCATCGGTGTGTATGAGGTACGCCCCGGCATTATCGACACGGACATGACAGCAAGCGTGCGCGGCAAGTACGATGCTCTGATCGAGGCAGGACTCCTGCTTGAAAAGCGTTGGGGAACGCCGGAGGATGTGGGGCGCGCTGTTTCCTTGCTGGCCTGTGGCGAGTTGCCCTATGCCACCGGCGCAGTGCTGCTGGTGGACGGCGGTCTGACGGTAGACCGCTTGTAGCGCTTGCCGCCATCCGCAAACAGATCCGCGGAAGGAGTTCATGATGAAAACATCTGAAACCGCGGCGACGCCAAGTCCAGCACATTCCGCGACGCAAGATGCTCAGATCGGCTCAGATCTTCACAAGCCGGGATGGGAGTTTGCGGTTTCATCGGGGATCCTCGGATGGATTCTCGATGCGTTCAATTTCTTTATCCTTATCTTTCTTGTTGACGACCTGGCCAGAGACTTCCATGTAGACAAGAACGCCATTGTTTGGTCCATCACCATCACGCTGGCGTTCCGTCCGCTCGGCGCCATACTTTTCGGTGCGCTCGCCGATCGCTTTGGACGCCGCCGGCCGCTGGTTGCATGCGTCCTGTTTTTCTCCGCCTTCACAGCTCTGACCCCATTTGCGCCGAGCTTCGCAGTGTTTGTAATCCTGCGCGCGCTCTACGGAATCGGAATGGGAGGGTATTGGGGTATTGGCGCTTCGCTGGTGATGGAGAGTTCTCCTCCGCGCTTACGCGGCCTTTTTTCTGGAATCATGCAGGCTGGCTACTCGCTCGGGTACCTTTTGGCTGCGGCGGCCATTCCGCTAGTTGGTCCTCGTTTTGGGTGGCAATGGGTTTTTGTCGGCGGCCTCTTCATCGCGGCTGTCGTCGCGCTTCTAACATTGATGTCGCCTGAATCGACGGCATGGCAGAAGCACCGGCTTGTCAGCTTCGGCGGCATTCTCACGGTCCTTGGCCGGCACAAGGCGGACCTTGTGTACCTGGTTTTGCTCATGACGGCAATCACCTGCCTGTCGCATGGAACCCAGGATCTTTACCCGGACTTCTTGAAGTCCGCGCACGGATTTTCGGGCGGTGCGATTTCGAATATAGCCATCCTGTACAACATCGGAGCCATACTGGGCGCGCTGCTGATTGGATACTCCTCTGAGAGGCTTGGCCGTCGCAACTCCATCATGCTGGCTCTCACCATCTCTCTGCTTTCCATTCCCGCATGGGCATTCGGTTCTTCGTTGCTGGCGCTGGCAGCAGGATCCTTCATGATGCAATTCGGAGTTCAGGGTGTCTTCGGAGTCATTCCCGCGCACTTGAACGAACTTTCGCCGGCCAGTGTGCGTAGCTTGTTTCCTGGCGTTGTCTACCAGTTGGGCATGCTCATCGGCGCTCCCTCGGTGGGTATCGAGTTTGCCCTGCGCGGCCGGTTCGGCTATCCATGGGCGTTTACGTTCTTTGAAATAGGCACGATTGCCGTCTTGTTTTTGATCTGCGGCTTCGGTCCCGAGCGGCGGGGATGCGACTTGGCCAGTTAACCCGGGAGCGAGGCCGACAAAGTTGTTTTGGCGATGGCCGAAGATGATTCGGCCCAAAGGAGACGACATGCGCGCATTCAGAAACATTCATTTTCTTTTGGCCGCGGCGATTGGTGCAGCGATCTTGAGCCTGAGCAGCGTGAGCAATGCGCAAGCGGCCGGAAGCGGCTCAACGCCTCCGTTGCCTCACGCCAAGCAGATCCATCTGAAGCATGTTCTCGTCATTGGCCAGACCAAGGGATATGAGCACGAATCAGTCTCTGCCGCGATGGTTGCCGTTTACGAAATGGGTAGGGACAGTGGGCTGTGGGACACCACGATCCGCACCGACGCTGAGCTGCTCACGAAGAAGGACCTCAAGAACAACGCGAAGAATCTGAACTACTTCGACCTCCTGGTGTTCGCCAGCACTTCAGGCGAACTGGAAATGGATGCCGAACAGAAGCGGGACATGCTGTCTTTCATCAACGCGGATGGGAAGGGTTTTGTTGGGATTCATGCGGCGCTCGACACAAATTTCACCTGGCCGGAATACGGAGAGATGGTAGGCGGTTGGTTCGACCAGCATCCGTGGATGACATTCAATGCTCCCATCATCAATGAGGATCCGAATTTCCCCGCCATGCGGCACCTGCCCGGAGCATTTGTGAAATACGACGAGATCTATCAGCCCATGGACTGGTCGCGCGACAAAGTGAATGTGCTGCTCAGTCTTGATCCGTCAAAGCTTGACTTTGACAACAATCCGCGGATTCATCGAACCGATCACGATTTTCCGGTGGCGTGGAGCAAACTCTACGGCAAGGGCCGCGTCTTCTATTCAACACTCGGCCACACAGAGGAATCATGGAACGATCCCGACATTCGCACGATGTACTTTGAGGCCATCAAGTGGGCGTTGGGAATGACGGAAGGAAGCACAGCTTCACACCCGCGACCGGCCGCAAGCATTCAGGGCCGGTGATTAAGGACTCCAGCCTGAGTGCGAAGAGATGAGCTTCGGGGCATTGGCGACTGCGAGGGGTGCGACGCTCAGAGTCGAGGGTGGGATTGCAACCGGCATACTTCGGCCTCTAAACTTGCAACAAGCGGAGTTAACTTGCGCAATGCGATCCGGCTCAAGACCACCGGACGATGTGCTGATCGTTCGCGAGTAGTTCATGCGAAAGTGGCGGAATTGGCAGACGCNNGAGTCCCCCCTTTCGCACCAAAAGCCAAGGAAAATCGTTATAAACTCAATGAAATCAATCCCTATAGGCATTTGCAGGGCTCTCCTGTCTTTGGGTTCTGTCTCTTTAGTCTCAGTGGGGGACGATTCGGCTACGCTTAAAGCGACAAGAATATAACTAAACTAGATTCAGAGGCTTACAAAAAAAATTACCAAAATTGAGCGTGAGAGTGTGGGTACTCCAAATCCCTCGTCTGGGGAAAAACTTTACAAAAATATAACTAAATCTGGGTACTGCCCTCAATCGAGATTGACCTCGCCACCAAGCTGTACCTGTGCATATCTTCGCCTTACATTCGCCNNATACTGTTCCTGTGTGGAACCTGCCCCAAACCCGGCTCTGCGACTTCGCAGTTCGGTGCAAGGGATGCGGCGAGACCATTCCCGCCCCGGTCGGAACCATGCCAGATAGTTGGATTGTGGCCGACTGTCCTTTGTGTGGAACGAAGAGGCGCTACCTGCCTCCAGAGATATTTCGGGGAGCATTGTCGCACAGGCTGAGGTCTCTTCATGTTCGACCCTGACGCTCACATGCCCCGTATCAACCGGGGAATGGTCTACCTCGGTGCGTGCCTCATTGCAGGTATCCGGCTGGCACGGGAGAAGCAGGTGAATGTCCGCGTCGTCCCGACTAGCCACGCGATTGACGAGTCTGTAGATTTGGCTCATGAGAT
>PLKU01000019.1 GCA_003140705.1 Acidobacteriaceae bacterium | reverse complement strand
GAACTGATCGCTTGTCGTAAGGTGCTCAGCGCCGGGAATCCCCAAATCTGCCGGTGCCTCCCCGGTTGCAATAACGACGTATCGTCCCTCCAAAGTCTCTTCTCCTACTTGTACTGTCGTTGGACCGGCGAATCGCGCCCGACCATGGAACGCTACGATGCCGGCTTTCGCAAAATCGTCTTCGCGCCGTTTTGTAACGGGCTCAGTGAAAGAACGTTTGAAACGTATTAGCTCGGGCCAATCGATCTGAAGCTCCGCGGCCTGAATTCCCCTTCCTTTCATTCGACGAGCCCAGTCAACGGCTTCGGCAGCTCCGACGAGCACTTTCTTTGGGTCGCATCCCCGCAGAGCACAGGTACCTCCGAACGGTCTCGAATCCACAATTGCAACCTCCCATCCGGCTGCGCGACAGCGCGACGTCACTCCCGAGGCGGCTGATCCTGTTCCGATTGCGATCACGTCAAATTTTCTAATCATGGTTCCCTCAAAACATCTTGTATTCCATCGGGCACAAACTTGTGTGTCATCTTGACCGATAAATGGCGTCTTTCTTTACGCGCTACTTGACGCCATCCGTTTGCCGAGCATCTCTCGTCGCCAATCCTGCGTCGCCATAATGACAAATCATGTGGAAAATTACCTCCCTCGTGATCGGTGGAATTAACGGTCAATGCCAACAAGATTGCTTGACAGCACAATGCACCTCTTTCGAGACGGCGAACGCCTTGCGGATAGCGTGATCGAATCTTTCAGCCTCCGTGTTCCCGGGGACGTTCGGCAAAGGCATCCGCACATCAAGCAAGTCAGTCGCGCTCTCAATGCCACAAGCTGGAGCGGTCCAGACAGATGTTCCCCCGCAGCCCAGCTTGGACCTGGCCGCCGCCCGCGCACAACTCGATGAGCAATTGCGACCAGCCTTCAGCAATCTGATTGTTGGATACTGGTCGATGGAAGGCTGAACATAGGCAAGGAAACTTTCCAAACGAGAATTTTACTTGATCGCGGACACTCAACACTTAAGGGGCTCTCGAAGAATCTCAAGTAATTGAAACCCACCACCGAACTGAGGAGAGAATCATGATGAAACCGAGCACGGACGATAAGACAACAGGCAATCTCCACGAAGTCAAAGGCGCAATCAAGCAGAAGACGGGCGAGCTTACCGAAAACCCCAACCTGGAAGCTGATGGCAGAGCTGAAAAGAATGCCGGAAAAGTTCAAAAAGCTGTCGGCAAGATTGAAAAGGCTGTCGGAGAATAAGCGAACCAGCATCGAACTCGGAGGCCAGAGAGGTCAAGAGATCATGGCGCAATCAGTGTTGGAACAATTGGGCGAACAGATTGACGAAACCGCGCGCAAGGCTTCTCGGGCAGCATCTGCTGTTGCGGGTGCACTTGAGGATGGTGTCGGAGCANNACGACGACATCCGATTGAAACAGTTGTGGCGACCTTCGCGGTAGGCATTGCGGCTGGCGCAGTGATCGGCTTGATGATGAGGCGAAGGCAGCTCTAGCAACAGAACTGATGCGCGAGAGAGGGTCCGGTAATCCTGGCCCTCCCCGCTGAATGTCTCAAGCTATTAGATTACAACATTATGCCTGAGTTGCTTGCGAGGAACAACTTTGGCCTCCGGTCCTAAGATGACGGCGGCGAAAAGGAAGCTAGGAAGTCTGCCATTTTCCCGACGACCGTTGCTCATTCATGAACGCGACCGCGTTGCCCTCCGCGATGCTATTGAGTAGTTCATGATGAGCGAGCTCCCAGCGCTCAGAGTGGGACTCGGGCCGAACGACGCCAATTTGTATATGACACTGCTCACCACATGATGCTCCGCACAATGGACAAACGAATTTCAGAACCGAGTCATCTTGTACCATATGTTTTTTCTACTATCAAGCCAGCACAAATGAATGGTCTCAATTGAGCGTCACACTCACTTCCCGTTAAACGGATGAACATCTCCCGAAGTATGTGAGGGGGTTGGGCAGGTTTTCTCGGCGCCAGGTTCGCCGTGCGCGAACCGGTACCCTGTCGTCCTTCAACCCTGCCATTGTGGATGCAAAACAAGGAGCCGCTCGCACTGTATTCGATTGACCAGCGCTCGGAATTGTCAGGTGGGAGACTCCAAATGAAAGAGCGAGAACGCTTACCGGAATATGGAGGACACAATGCCCCAAAGCAACCATGACTATGCTGCGAATTTGCACATCTACGCCGCGCACGCCCATACGGCCGCCGCCGCCGCACACCACCGGGGCGATCACGTGGCCGCGGAAGAGTTGAGCTCCAAGGCTCAAGAGTACTCCATGGAAGCCGCCGAGAAGACGTATGCTGTTGCGAGGCAAACGCCCGAACCCTTAAGGGCTTAAGTCATCCAAAGACATCCCCGGTTTCTTGCACTGGTGTGAGACTTTACTCAGTTCGGGCACGAAGGGCGCACTTTCTCAGCAGCAAGTCCGAGGTCGGCCTCTAGCGGAGCAGGTTGGAGTCGAATCGCGACTAGAAGCGATCTGGGTGACTACCCGCTTCGCATCTGTTCTTTGAGCCCTTCGTTGTCCGTGATGACGGCTTTGCCAAGAAGCCGCATAAGGCAGATCATCGGTCAACAACGCTGTCACCAGCAGGCTCATGGTCCAGATTGGTAAAGGGTAGAAATATGCAGGTGCCAAGGTTTTTCGGGCATGACAGGACATTCACGCAGCCCATCGTGTGGATTACTACCCTCTTCATGGTGGCGTTTCACATTGGCGCATTGGTTGCACTGTTCCTATTCAGCTGGAAGGCACTCCTGCTCGCATTGGTGCTTTGGTGGGTCGCCGGGAGTCTCGGCATCGGAATGGGGTACCATCGGCTTCTAACGCATCGAGGCTACAAAACGCCGAAATGGGTGGAATATTTTCTTACCATATGCGGCACATTGGCTTTGGAAGGAGGTCCGATCTTTTGGGTCGCGACACATCGTATGCATCACCAAAGCACGGACAAGGATGGTGACCCGCATTCCCCGCGCGACGGCGGTATCTGGGCCCACATGGGTTGGATTCTGACGGGCCGGACGATGCAAAACAATGCGCCAGATCTTTTACCCTACGTCCCTGACCTTCGCAAAGACAGTTTCCACGTGTGGATCAGCCGGTGGCACTGGGTGCCCATTACCGCGCTGGGTGCGGTCCTTCTCGTTGCCGGTGGGTGGCAATACCTTTTGTGGGGCATCTTCTTCCGAACGGTCATTGGCCTCCACTCCACCTGGCTGGTGAACTCTGCGACCCATATGTGGGGAAGGCGGCGGTTCCCCACCGACGATACCTCCAAGAATAGCTTCTGGGTGGCGTTGCTGACTTTTGGTGAAGGCTGGCACAATAATCATCACGCACATCCGCAGGCAGCCCGTCATGGCTTGGCCTGGTACGAACTCGACGTCAACTGGTATGGAATTTCCGCACTGCGGATGCTTGGCCTTGCGTGGGACGTGAAGGTGCAGAGGCTCAACCCCGATGAAGGCAGAACAGCGGCAGTTCCGCGGAGGCTTGCCGTCTGAA
>PLKU01000539.1 GCA_003140705.1 Acidobacteriaceae bacterium | reverse complement strand
ACGCATTCTGAGGGCAAGGTCACCTGCCCTCGAAACGCGCATTGCCCTGAAGTCGTCAGCCGAGATTCCAGAGCGCTAGCAATGAGTAAACAGAATCCGGTATCATTCTGATTGATTTACGCAGCCTAGCAAGCCGACTCCAATCCGGTGGTTCCCGGAGCACTGGATTGGTACCGCTAAGCCAAGGAGATTTACATGAACTTGCAGAAACGAATTAAGGAGTATATTGCTACTCAACCGGAACCAAAACGTAGCCAAATGCAACAGTTGCATCACATTATTTTGGCGTTAATGCCAACATGCAAATTGTGGTTCTTAGATGGAAAAGACGAGAAAGGAAAAACCGTTTCCAACCCAAATGTTGGATATGGATCTCAAACCATTAAATATGCCAATGGAAAAACCAAGGAATTCTATCAAATTGGTATAAGTGCGAATACAACAGGCATTTCCGTCTACATTATGGGAGTAAATGACAAGAATTACCTAACCCAGACATTTGGGCAGGAACTCGGCAAAGCAAGCGTCACGGGGTATTGCATTAAATTCAAAACACTAACAGATATAAAAATCGACGTACTTAAGGCAGCAATACAATATGGAATTGAACAGACAAGCATTCAACATTGATTTCAACTTGAGTAAATGAACTGCCATTCCCATCAGTAGATGTACTTCAGCCGTTCGTAGTGCGGTCCCGTCATTGCAGATCCGTCAGCGTTCGTTCATCATGCCATGCATCGAATCGGCGCTGCCCGCTCTTTCATTGCGCGCCTAACTTGCAGCTGAAGCGGACGCCGGCAAGTAAGCTTGCCGGTCCCTTCGCTTCGCTCAGCGCCACTTAGTCAGGCGTTCGGCTGGTGTCGTCTAGCGCGCTTTTCGCCGGGAATGACTCTGGATTGATGCCAAATCTCTAGTGCCGTATCGACAATGCTCTGGTGGCAGAAGTTGGCTGAGAGCACCCCTCCTGGAGCGGAGCATTGTGGATACGGCGATTTGTGCTAAACCGTGAGAGGATTTGGCAGGACAATTGCTTTATGGAGATTCATTGCAGTGCAGCAATTTCGTGCCGATATCGACGATGACTCATTTTGAGGCGTCGCGACTGCGGCCGTGGCGATGATGCGCATTTCGCAATTGTCCTGCCAAATCGTACTACGCTTCGAGCTACCCGCGAAGCGGGTTTAGTACAAATCGCCAAGGCGCGAATCGAGCTATGCGCGCCAGTGCAAAACTAGGCCACAGTGCGCCGCGTGAGCGATGCGCTGCGGCGGATACCCCGCCAGACTACCGAAACGACTCACACTGCCGGCGAGAGTAAGACCCGCCAACTCCTTCTAATGCCGTTTACATGGTTTGGGGCTCCGAGACAAGGCTGACGGCCACTGGCTTGGTGCATAACTCGGCGAGAACCTTTTGCACCAGGCAGGCTTGCCCTCCATCCGACGGCGCCGGATGTTGTCAAGCTGAGAATCTGTGGGCATGCCGAGTCTCAAACCTGAACGGCCAGAATATTACAGGCAAGCGCACTTCATCACCGGCTTGTTCCCTTCAGGCTACTCAAGAGTCCGGAGTATCGCTTTCGAGACTGGTCGTTCCTGACCGCAAGCCCCAGAGCCTTCTTCTGCCCAACCACCACCAACAACCGCTTGGCGCGGGTAATACCCGTGTAGATGAGGTTCCGCTGGAGCAGCATGTAATGCTGCATGGCAATCGGGATGACCACCGCCGGGAACTCCGAGCCCTGCGACTTGTGGATGGTCACGGCATAGGCCAGCGAGACTTCATCCAACTCCCCGAAGTCATACGTCACCAGCCTGTCGTCGAACCGGATAGAGAGTTCCTGTTCCACCGGATCGATCTTCTCGATGGTGCCGATGTCGCCGTTGAAGACCTCCTTCTTGTAATTGTTCTCCGTCTGGATCACCTTGTCGCGGACCTGGAACCGCCATCCAAACCGCTCCGCGGCAGCTTCACCGGGGCGAACAGGGTTCAGAGCACCCTGGAGCACGGTGTTCAATTCGCGGACTCCGATCGAGCCCCGGTTCATCGGGCACAAAACCTGTATGTCACGGATCGGGTCGAGCCGATGCCCCTTCGGAATTCTGTCCTGAACCAGCCTCACAAGAGTTGCGGCGATCTCCTCGGGCGTGTCCCGCTCGATGAAATGGAAGTCGGAGCCAGACTCCGCCGTCCGAAGTTCCGGCATCTTCCCCTGGCGGATAAGGTGNNAGCTGATCCACGTCGCCGACCATGATCAGTCCGGAGTTCTTGGGGAGTGCGCGAAGGAGAGCGTGCATGAGTAGCACGTCCACCATAGAGGTCTCATCGACAATGAGAAGGTCGCAGTCCAGCGGCTTGTCCTCGTTGCGGGAGAACCTCCCCGTGGCTGGGTCAACCTCCAGCAGCCGATGAATGGTCTTCGCTTCCATCCCAGTGGTCTCTGTAAGGCGCTTCGCCGCCCTCCCTGTCGGCGCACACAACAAACACTTGACTTTCTTGGCTCGCAGGATCAGGAGGATTGAATTCACCAATGTGGTCTTGCCCACGCCGGGGCCGCCGGTGATGACGGTTGCCGGGCTGGTCAGGGCGGTCTTCAACGCCTCGCGTTGGCTCGGGGCCAGAGTCTTTCCAGTCTTTGTCTCGCACCAGGCGACGGCCTTCTCGAAGTCGATCCTCGGGTAGGTAACGCCGTCAGTGGCCAGCCGCTTGATCTTGGTCGCTATGCCATCTTCCGCCTTTCTCAGGTGTGGGAGGAATATCAATAGTTCGCCGTCGATCTCTTCCAGCAGGAGAAACCCATTGGTCAGCATTTGCGACACGGCCTGCTCGACGGTCTCCACCGGCACTTCCAGCAGTTTTACGGCCGCCGCCTTCAGCTTCTCCAGCGGCAGGGCACAATGTCCTTCGGAGGTTGCCCCCAGAAGTACGTGGTCTACTCCAGCCCGAGCCCTGTTCTGTGAATCCTTGGGTACCCCCACGCTCTGGGCGATCTGATCCGCCGTGGCGAAGCCGATGCCGTGGATCTCCCTNNCAAGGTGTACGGGTTCTCGCGTACCGTCTGGATAGCCAGGTTTCCGTAGGTCTTGTAGATGCGGACTGCCCGCCCGGTGCTGACACCGTGGCTGTGGAGGAAGACCATGATCTCGCGTATCTGCATCCCCTCCTGCCAGGCATTGGCGATCCGTTCGCGGCGCTTTGGCCCGATGCCATCGACGGACTCCAGGTCGGCGGGGCTGTTTTCTATTACCCCCAATACCTCTGCGCCGAAGTGTCCGACCAGCTTCTTTGCCAGGACGGGTCCAACACCCTTCACGAAGCCGCCGGCCAGGTACCGTTCGACACCCTCGCCCGTCGTTGGCGGGACGGCTTTCAAGGCCTGCGCTTTGAACTGGAGGCCATGCTCTTTGTCACGAACCCACCAGCCCTTGGCGGTCACCCATTCTCCCGCGCTCACTGTCGGCACGGAGCCAAGGACCGTGACCAGTTCCCGCTGTCCACGGACCTTCACGCGCAGAACGGCGAACCCGCTATCCACGTTGAAGAAGGTGACTCGCTCCACGAGGCCGGCGATCTCTTCTGGTGGGGTACTGGATTTTGGGGCGGTATGGCTCATGCTGATAGGAGTTTATGTGGCGGGGCGACTTTATGTGCCGAAGGCATTTTGGCGCCCTGTGTGAACCGCCGCACAACGTATCCTTCTGAGAGGCTCCAGGATGGCCTCAGAGGCGTTCCGGAAGGCGCCAGCATGGGCACGGGGGGCCATTGATTTTCATTTGATGCTACACCTTATAATCGGTGCATTCCGTTCGCGACTTGGAGATGCAACCCGTGCCACCGCAAGCGCTTTTTGGCAAATACGACGTATACAACGTCATCGAATCCCAGAAGAAGCGCCTGAAAGAAGCCTACCTGCGCTTACCCGACGATGAAGCCATGGACGAGGGTGCAATTCGGCGGATCAAAGCCGAGTACATGCTCGACGTGCCGGTGCTGAAGTTGGACGAAATGTACTGCGTCGAGAGTAAGACCAAGGTTGATGTTAGCCGGAACCCCAACCGCGTGTTCTTCCCTGGCACCGGTCCAGTTATGGAAGATGCCACGGAGCTAACAGTCCACATCCCGTTCGAGGGCGACCCAGGCGTATTCAACATCGCCCCATCTGCCTACAACTCTTGCATCGCTCAAGGTGAGGTTGTTGGAAAGGAGTTATTGCTGAGGGTGGTCGTAAGTGATAGCAACTACGACGTACAGGGGCACATAGATCGCGAGGTCACGCAAATCAACTGGGCATTGACCCATCTGCGAGAAAAGAACGCCTACGAAAGTCAGGAGCTTGAAGGTGCCTTGAGACAAGCTGTCGCGACGCGCAAGAGGTTAATCGAATCGCGTGGAAATGTCATCGGGAATCTGAGAATCCCGCTTAGACCGTCAGCGCCATCCCAGGCTCCAGTTTCCCCAACCGTTCCGCACAAGACAGCGCCCAAGCCTGCGGTACCCGCGATCCCGAATAAGTCGCACCGTTGGGATGTATTCATCTCCCATGCATCGGAAGATAAGCCGTATGTCGAGCCGCTGGCGAAGGCGTTGGCGGCGCCAGGTGTAAATGTGTGGTACGACAAGACCAGCATCGGCTGGGGCGATGATATTCGGACCTCAATAGACAATGGCCTCTTGAATTGCGACTACGGTGTTGTGGTGTTTTCGAAAGCGTTCCTTGGAAAGAAAAAGTGGACCGAGTATGAGGTGAGTGCGCTGTTCGGGCTCGAAACGGTCGATAGGAAGCGAATCCTGCCCATCTGGCACGAGGTCACTTACGAGGATGTCCTGAAATACAGTCCTGCCGTCGCCCAGCGCCGAGCCAAATCCTCGGAAGAAGACAGCAACGACGATATAGTGAACAGCGTGTTATCGATGCTTGGAAGGCCCCAAATCGCAACTCTGCCAAAAGCGGCGAGTGCATCATCAGCGGTGGTTTGGCCGGGTGGAAAGAAGTCGGTGGCCATCGCGTACGCGCTCTATGAAACTACCGGCCCAGACGCTAAGAGAGTGGCGCTGTATGTTCGGCGCTCACCAGAAGGGCAGGATAGGTTCACGTTCGAGGATGCCGCGGGCGAGGAGCCTGAAGGCACGCGGCAGGACATCGCGATCAAATATGCGCTGGCTGATAAAACCCTGACGATGAGTGGATATCAACGCAGGAATAACTCCGGTGGCGGGGAATACCCCGAATTCAACCTATGACCCACCGGCCCACTCACTCGGACCTGATCCCTTAGGAGGGCAAGAACAGCCGTTCCAGGATTGAACGATAATCAGGGGATGGTGTTGAAGTGATGCGAACCTATATTTGGATCGCTTTGGTAGTGGTTCTTGGCGGGCTAGTTCTGTGGGGTTGGTGGTACCAACATCGCCGCGCTTGGTCCACACGTAAGCAGGATGAATCCATGCGGCGTCACGTAAACAGAAATTATGACTGAAACGCATCTACCACGCTCCCTGCGAGGCCAGCAGCATCGAGCTTCCGGTGGAAACGGACAACTAGGCCTATGCAAGGGCGGTGCGGCTACAGGCCGCCGGTTCAGACGAAGCGCGGGTAAACGGATTAGAGGAGTCTTGAGATCGTGAATCTGTCTCGAGGCTTACGACCTCTGCAACGCGCAGGTGCATTGCGAGGCGTCCTGGCGGGTGTCGTGCTGGCTGCGAGGGATATTCCGCAGGTTCTTGGGTACAGCAGGATCGCGGGCATGCCAGTGATTACTGGTCTGTATTCGCTGCTGCTTCCGCTGTTGGCGTTTGCAGCTTTCGGCTCGTCGCGATATTTGGTGGTGGCGGCGGACTCGGCCACGGCAGCGATCTTTGCGAGTGGAATGTCGGGCTTGGCGACGCCGGCAGGGGGGCGCGGTATGTGGCTCTGGCGGGAGTCGTGGCGCTGCTGACGGCTGGGATTCTGCTGCTGGCGCGGCTGCTTCGACTGGGGTTCATCGCGGATTTTCTCTCGCGGACAGTGCTGGTGGGTTTTCTAACCGGCGTGGGGTTTCAGGTGGGGATCTCGGTGCTGATCGAGATGTTGGGAGTGCCGGTGGATTCGCGCCGCCCGGTGGTGCAGCTTTGGGAGGCGCTTCGCGGAGTGCCCCGGGCCCATCTGCCGACAGTGCTATTGGCGGCTTCGGTGTTGGGGTTTGTGGGGAGGAGTCGTTCATCCTGGTCGGAGTCTATGTGGTTGGAGTTGACTTTAGCGCTACGAATCGCGACATGCTACGTTCGCACCCGGTCAATCGTGTCCGGCCCGGTTGACGGGTACCACCACAGAGAGATTCCGGCGACACCGTAGACCTAGCGCCCAAAATCCCAGTTAACTCTCATGGTTCCCTCATGTAGACGTTCGTCCTGTCCTCGCCTATGCTATTTGAATCATGGCATTCGGAATCCAAGAACGCAAGCTGTTTATTGTCGAGTGCAATGGCTGTCAGCGGGATGTACCCTCCGGGGTGAAGGAGTTCCCATTCCAGTCAATAGTTGTCACCTGCCCGTTGTGCGGAGAGCAACGCCGGTACCGGCCTTCTGAGGTGTTCCTGGGCCGGCCGAATCAACTGGTGGCGAAGCAAGCGGCGGCTTGATCTGCTGAGGCACTATCGGCGTGGGATACTTGGCTTTCGGACCCCGAATTGACCTGCACGCCCCTGGGCGGTTCCGATTTTGGATCGAATCTCGGGCTCTTGGCGAGTACCCCTACGGCTTCCTCGACTTCAGCTTGATCATCTCCCCATCCACGCAAAACCTGCCATCCCATGAGGGTGGATGGTCTTCGGGTGCTGCTGTGCCGGGTTTGTCCAGGCTTTGATGACTTCTAGGACGACATCTTGAGCAATTGGCATTGGCTTCCCGTGTGGGCATGGGGCTTTATGCGCCAGTTTACCCCCGGGGACCCATGGTCAACGATTTCCTTGCCCGAATTGAATTCCTGTCCTCTTCTGCTCCTCAGAGCAAGGCCGCCATAGATTGCCGTTCTGCCTACGAGCTGCTGGATTCAGCGAAGGCGAAGATAGCGTCGTGCGGATGGACCCTTTAGGACGTCGACCTCGGGCGCCGACATCAAAAGCTTTAAACCGGACCGATTGCGAGTCGGTTTCGTAGTCCCTTCGTGTCACCCATAAGGTCGCTGAATCTACGCCAAACCGCCGAGTATCAATTCCACCAGTTGCCCTCGGCCCTGATGAGCCATCTGTCTCAAGATCCGGGAATCACGCATCTGAGAATCAATGACGACCTACCCCTGGGATTGCGCCCTCAACCCTCATTGGTTCAAAGAGTTACGTGCGCCATGTCGGCAGTCTGACGAGGCGCCTTCGGCCTTCTATCGGAATCCGAAATGGGGTCCTGTGTTCAAATCCAGCCCCCCGCAACCAAACCCCTCTTTTGGTTTCTATAGGTTGAGCCAATTTCACAATACGGTTCGATGACTCTAATCCCGAAATCCCATCCGATTTTTCAAAACCTTTTACGCATAGATTTACGCACTCGCGTTCAAGCTGAACGGACTGTGGATTACTTTCGCTTTTTGTTCTCCTATGCTCCTTCTATGCCAGCGGAAGACCAGCGCCATCGTGTGTACCTTTCCTTCCAAGACCGGCATGGCTGGCATTGCCAGTTCTTGGAAGCCGACCTCCAGACTCCTCTACCCAAGCGACTGCACTTCGCACCCTCCGACAAGGTGGTCGAACTGATAGAACGCGGCGGGGGATTCACAGACCAAGAAACCCGGCTGATGGTGAATCAGGGGATTGAGACGGGCAGGGGTGGGCTGTTTCTGCAACTCACGGAGGAGCAGTACGCCGCGCTGAAGAAACGATGAGTTTGCCGGTATGGGGCTGACGGGAGCCGCAGGTGAATGTGCGGGTGGTGCCCACCGGCAAGGCCATTGAGGAATCGGTTGACCTTGCCTACGAGATTTACAATCGGGTGATCCGCAAGATACCGGAAATACTGAGACAGAATGAGGGAGTAAACAGATGAACCCGAAGGAAGACCTGATTGTGAGCCGGATGTACCAAAAAGGAGAACAGTTCCTGTCGCTTTTTGTCCGGGAGG
>PLKU01000009.1 GCA_003140705.1 Acidobacteriaceae bacterium | reverse complement strand
CTGTTTACAGATGTTCATTTCCCGGCGTAGGCTGGCCTCAATGCTTCCTCTTCCAGCCGTCACCATCGGTTATGACGCCGACGCACGCCCATGCTCGGTCGTGTGCGCTATTTGCGGGGAACAATTGCTCAAATGGAAACCAACGCCAATGTCAGCCGATGAAACCTTCAGTTGGATTGAGAGTTTGTACGAAGAGCACGCCAGAATCAAAGGTGGGCATCTACCCCCAAAATCTATAGGAGCGCTCTATTAGGAAACTACCGCCGTATCCCGCCTTTGCGCAAAGTAGATGCTCCCGTGCGGAGCTTGTTGACCCACCTTAAAGATGCTCTTGCAGTGTGTTGATACAATCCTGACACACCCGTTTCCTACGTCGTTTGTCTTTGATTTGGAGAATTGCTGGCTAGTAAGCAAACCACACGCCGAGAGGCATTGACTATTGATGTGGAGGATGAATAAATGAATCACGTCCTTCTTTCGGTCAGCGTACTTTTCGGAATCTTGGCGTGGGCTATCATTCTGAATCGCGTTTTCTATATGCACAAAGCACGCATGGCAAGTCGTCAAGCCGCTCCGGCGATTGGAGACAACCTCAAGAAATCGCAGCTTCAAGAGGCGATAGACATCGCGGAAAAGTGGAGGGATTCCCACGTGGCTTCGGTCGCCAAGGGAGGGCTTATCTCATTACGCGACGATATGGGCAAGGATACTAGCGCCGGGATCGTGACGCGGGTTGAACGGGCAATGACTCGCGAGACAGACCTCGTGTTGGCTCGTTTGAAAGGTTCCATCAGATACCTCGAAGCAATCGGAGCCATTTCGCCCATCGTCGCTTTGTTATACAGTCACCAAGCGGCGATTTATTTGGCATTAATTGTTACAGCACCTAGTGTAGTGTCTCAGGCAGATCATCTTTTATTGAGGGTGGTCTGAGCGCGAGTTACTTTTTCCAGGATGTCGCTTGCTTTGGCTGTCCAGATAAAGGGTTTGGGGTTCTTGTTGTGCACATCGATGTAGCTTCCGATGGCGGTGATGAGTTGTTCGAGGTCCTGAAAAACTCCGCGTCTGATGCGGTTTTGGGTGAGATCGCGGAAGAAGCGCTCGATCATGTTCAGCCAGGAAGCTGATGTCGGCGTGAAGTGAACATGGAACCGCTTGTGTGCCTCGAGCCAGCGTTGGACGCGCGGATGTTTGTGGGTCGCATAGTTGTCGCAGATCAGGTAGATTTGCTTGTCGGCTGGTACGGTCTGATCGATCATGCGCAGGAACTTCAGCCACTCCTGATGGCGGTGCTTCTCCTGACAGAGCCCGAAGACCTCTCCATTGGCGGGGTTCAGCGCGGCGAACAAGGTCGTTGTGCCGTTACGTTTGTAGTCGTGGGTCATGGTTGCGCCGCGACCCTTCTTCATCGGCAACCCGGGCTGGGTGCGATCCAGAGCTTGAATCTGACTCTTCTCGTCCACCGACAACACCAGTGCGTGTTCAGGCGGGTTGAGGTAAAGTCCAACAATTGCTTCCAGCTTGTCTGCAAATTGCGGATCGTTGCTCACTTTGAAACTGTCGACACGGTGCGGCTTCAGGCCGTTGGCTCGCCAGATACGCGAGACCGAAGCCTTGGAAATGCCCATCTCCCGCGCCATGGTTCGCGTCGACCACTGTGTCGCGTTGTCAGGCGTGCTCTGCGTAGTCTTCGCGATCAAGGTTGCCGTAACGTCGGAGGAGATCAATGGTGTGCGTCCTGGCCGCGGAGCATCTTTCAGCAACCCGTCAACGCCCTGCTCCAGAAACCGTTCGCGCCACAACGCGGCCATGCGCGGGGCGACCCTCAGATTCTCAGCGATCTGCTTGTTCTGAAACCCATCGGCAGCCAGCAGAACGATGCGGCTCCGCATCACCACGCGTGCCGCCGTCGAACGTCCACGTGCATGATGCTCCAGCCTTCGCCGGGTTTCTTCTGTCAGAACAATCGTCTGGGCTACGCGCATATCGAGGTCTCCTCATCATAAGATGAGACTCGATATATAAACGACTCTATTATTGAGACACTACACTAGCATCGGCTATGGAATTCTTTTCCGACATAAACTATCCGACTACGAGATTGAAATCAAAAATGGTGCATCCCAAGTTCTCGACTATACGGAACGGCTCCTGAACAGACAGACTCATTAGGCTGTTTCGACGTTGGCGCAGGAGCGAAACTCGCCTTCAGCGTCATCCAGTCTGGCGAATCGCAGAGACCAAGTTGGGCGATTGAGCCGCTGGCTGGCGGCGATTCAGGGATAGGCACGTTTTGTCTTTCATTCAGAGTCACCACCAGCAGCCAAGCAAAAAGCAATATGAAGAGCATCGACCGGCCAGAAGCATTCCGGGCGCGGATGTCGCACGTTCGGCTGGCCAGACTCTGGGCGACAGGTCAACAGTTTTTCAACCCACTGCTTCGGGACAGCTTCCCTACCATACACAGCCCCCAGTAAGGCACCAGCAATTACAGCGTCTCGATGTCCTCAAACACAAATCCCCCAGCATGCTCCATACATGCGAGGGGATTCGCGGCTACGAGCTAGAGTGAGTATTCATCGGCTCTTCACGCTTTGCAGGTGGTTCTCTTAAGCGCAGCCCTTCATCCTGCACCGGCTCGACAATTTTAGTGTGAGTATTGTCCTCTACCATTTCGTGCGAGAACAACGGACGCTTCGCGGATAGGTGTTTGTGTACGTCTGATTGATGCCCAAAGCTCATGATTGTCTCCAATCGCTTGCTTGTTGGTTGTGAGAGGCGCTCGTCAGGAGCAAGCCGTCATCAGCTAGAGGCGAGGAAGAGAATCTGTCGTACTTGCCAATTAGACGCTTCAATCAACGATAAAGTCCAATTTCATGTTTCAGTCATTCGCAGCGGACCGCATCGACAGCGATTTGTGGTGCTGCATCCCCGGCGCCACGACTCCCCGTGCATTGAAAAGGAAAGCCTTGTTAGTCGTTCGGGAAAGCTTGGCAGAAATCCGGTACGCCCGTATCCTGCAATGAGTCAAGCCGATTGGTGAAACCGATGGAGGTTTACTTTACATGTACACAGGTCGCCAGCATACCCAAATGATGGATGGCGTCAAGCTTGTACGACACCTACACCGGGTGGTCGTACTCAAGAGCAAAAATGGAAGCGAGACGTGAAGATTCATTCTCCTCGCTTCGGGATGACAAAGAAATGGGAGAAGGCGATAAGCCTCCTCCCATTTCTCTTGCTGATCATTCGCCACTGGTGATCGGGCGCTGGTTTCTATGCGACCTTGCTGAGAACCTTGGCTTCGAGGGTCTTGTCCGCGCCAACAGTCACCTTGATCTGCTTGGGCTTGGCTTCCGCCTTCTTGGCAAGGTTAATCTTCAGCACGCCCTTGTCGTAGTGGGCGCTTACCTGACCGAAGTCCACGGAACTGGGTAGCGTGAACGATCGGGTGAACTCTCCGTACTGCCGCTCAACGCGACGGAAGTTCTCCTCTTTCTCTTCCTTCTCGATCTTGCGCTCGCCATGGACGGTGAGGGTGGTGTTCTCGATATGGACATCGATGTCTTTTTCGTCGATGCCCGGAACTTCAAGCTTCAACGTAATGTTGTGTTCGTCTTCGTAGATGTCCACCGGCGGTGCGTAGTTGGTGGTAGTTAATGCCTCTTCCGGGACTTCGGGGCTATACGACTCACGGAAAAGACGGTTCATGCGGTTCATGCGGTCTTGCATGGCGGAAAACTCACGCAAAGGCTCCCAACGGGTCAATAGGGTCATAACACAACTCCTACTTTGAGAAATCTAAGAGGGGAATACTTCAGATGGGCTGACTTAGTTCAGGGAACCTGAACGAGTAAGAATAGGTAGCTTACTCAATTACGATGCTAGGCTTGTGCGCTGCTGTTGTCAACCTGTGGCTCGCCAAAATGGCGATCTGCTGTCGAATCAGGTGAATGAATTGATCTATCCAATTTGATCAGTTCGGTGCTCTCGGTTTAAGCCCAATTGCCATGCACTCAGCGAGGAATCCAGCGACAGAGTCTCGTTGCCGGAGGTGGTTCACAAGCCCTCATTCCCGCCCCTCGATTTTCGGGGCTTTTTGCGGTCAAATCGCCGTCGAGCAGCTAGTCCACATGGTTTAGTCTATGAGCCGCAGCCAGACCGTTGTTTGAACGTGCGCCAGTTGCCTCTATACCCCACTTCGGTAGTGCCCTAATTTGGAATCAGGGACCAGGTTGGGGTTTTTAACCCACTACGATTTCGGGTATATCCGCTTGCGCGTCTGGCCAAGCAAGCAACTGTGCATCCAGGCCGACAGCATTGAATGCGCCAGTTATAGCGGCAAGCGTCGGTGTCAGCGGTAACATCTCTGTCGATCCGGGTGCGACTAATGGATGTCGCACTAAGATTCCTATCCCGATGACTTGGAATTCCAAATGTTCCGCGATACCCTTTTCATCATTCGCCACTGTCCACCCTGCCTCTTTGAATAGAGGAATCAGTTGGCGCAAAAAGGAGAAACCTTCGTCTCCGCCCCCTATTGTCCACCCAACCCTTATCGTCGCGCTGGGAAAGCGCCTAAGCGCCGCCACAAAATCCTTAGCCTGCTGGTCTGTCAATCTGCGCGGTTTGATTCGTTCCTGGAGTTCCAGGAGGCTACGTTCCGCTACGGCTGCTCGTTCCTGTTGTGCGGCAAGTTTAGTCTCAACAGATTGCTGTTTTTCCAGTGCATCTGAGGCATCAGCTTTCGCCGCCGAAATACCGCTCTCGGCTTCTCCTGCCTGTATCCGAAGGGCTGCAATCTGGCGATCCTTTTCCTTTGAGTCGGCGGTGAGTATTGCTTCTTTAGCTCCGTCTAGTCGAGCTTGGGCATCGGCTAGTTGCCCAGCCTTTTTAAACGCAATGTATTGTGTGACCAAAAGGCCTGTTGCAGCTAAAGCCGCGACAATCATCATGACAATTATTGCTGAGTTCCACCAACCAACCGCAGCATTCAGGGGGAAACCGCAGCATTGAGGGATTGGATATTATCCACGCTTTCACCTCTCGAATTGGCCGCTTCCATCATCATTTTGTCTTATATAGTGTGCTGGAGTCCACTATGCCCCCTTCGCGTCTTCGGTTGCCGTTTGCTGATTGTCATCGAGCCATTTTTCAAGCGCCTCAGCCTTATCCTGGGAACCCAACCCGCGAAATAACGGCACAATGGTACCAATCGTGACCGTTCCTGAAAGAGTCAGTAGGTCTGATATGACTTCATCGGGATAGCTGGACGCAATATTCCCATCCGCCTGAAAGCGCATCCCAAGTTGCTCCAGTCCTGAATATGTGTAGCCATTGAGGGTTCCCCATTGGTCGGCGAAGGACTCCAACCACCCGTCTGCATCGTAGGCATGGTCAAGCTGCTTGACAAAGGCTTTGAAGCGTGGAAAGGGCTCGTCTCCGTGCTTGCTGATGCAGTCAACTTGGATGTCGGATGCAAGCAAGTGGACCCACATGCCTCGCAGGGCCGTTTCCAATTGCAATCGCATCATTGCAAGCCCGGCCCCTTTAAACCCGCTCGAACGAGCGTCGAGATGGCTTTCTGATGCTCAAATGCGATTGCAACGTATGCAAGCACCAATGTGCTTCATGGATTCGCAGCGAAATGTGTTCCCGATAATTGGTTCCAAACGGCCTCATGTGCTCCGTCGCTATAGTTGAGCGCCTCTTCAACCGTTCTCTTCATGGCACTTGTATGCTAATCCTGGCCAGCCGCCGAAATCAATGAGTGATGTCACACTCATCCCCAGCATTGAAACCGCCATTGACCAGTGGCTGGCCGCACGTGACAAATTCAAAATCGAGCCGAGTGACGAAAACCAGTCCGACTACAATGCAACGCTGTACGACCTCGGAGCCGCTTTAGGCGAACGATACCCCGGAGACGCCGACTCGCCGAGAGCCTTTGAGTGGTACCGGCGTGGCCTCATTGCCCGGAGGAGGAGTAGCCGCTAGAGCGGGCGAAGCCGGGCTCAATAGGCGGTCGGCCACGACTACTGCCTATTGAGCCGAGACTTCCTGTTCGAGTCCCTGAGTCCTTATCATCCGGTATGCTTGCATTCCCGAGGAGGAANNGAACAGCGCCCAGCCTTCGCCGGACTGGCGGAGCAGGAACTCATCGAGACGATTGCAGCCAGAGTGGTTGCCAAACTTGGCACAACACCGAAGTCTCAGGCACACGGGGACGAGCGGTATGTTCGCGACATTGAAGCGGCAAAACTCCTTGGGGTTAGTGTGTCTGCCCTCAGAGATTGGAGGAGCCGGAGGCCGCATTCAGGGCCTCCGGTCACCCGACTCGACAAGATGGTGATGTATTCCATGAAGGGGCTGGAGCAATTCATGGAGCAGCGAACCGTTGAGGGGCGGTGAGGAAGTTGCTCTGAAAGACACCGGGACGCACACAGTATGATTTTTTCGGACGGAAGCACACAGGCAGCTTGATGCAGCCTCCAGATACTCCACAATGCGAACGCCGATTCAATTCTCAACCGATTTTATCGTTGCCCACGGAGGAACCACATAAAGCCTTGCGTACTTGTAAAGAGCCTCTATATGCGCTGCCTTCGAGGGGCGGTTTTGTCGCTCAATGTTTACCAAGCACGCATTTATGTCCGGTGCGAAAAAAAGCCAATTCAAAGCCAGATCAGGAACCTCTGTCAGAATAACGGATTTTGCTTCCGCCCTAGGGACATTGTTGCAGAAGTCAATGTCAGCGACGACGCAATTTCCACCTGCTTTGAGGCTCTTCAAGAGGTCGCTGTACCTCCGAGCATTTCGGAGCTTTGGCGAATCAAAAAAGGCTCCGGCTTTGAAATCGTCAAAGATGAGCCAACCTTCTTTCTCCAGTCCAGACAGAAGCGTCGTCTTACCACTGCCCGGCAACCCTGCCACGAAGAGTATCTGGCCACTCATTCATTTCTCCAAAATCGAAGTAATGAACTAAGG